>JBGQIE010000015.1:0-28389 GCA_041498315.1 Candidatus Eiseniibacteriota bacterium | reverse complement strand
GTGGGCGTGGGCGGGGTCGCGGTGAGACGCGCACCCTTCCGCGTCGAGGCGGCGGGCTTCCTGGCGCGACCGGATCGGACCCCGACGGACGGGCGCGATGCCGCGGCGCTGATGTAGGAGCCCGGCCGGTCCGAGTGCAGATCGGCTCCATGGCCGGGGCGCGAAGGCTCCATGCCCGGTCCGCCGGGCATGCCGGGCCGCGACGCCATGACCCACGCGATCAGCGCGCCGATCTGCGGCTCGTCCAGGCGGAGGTGGAACACCACCCGCTTGCCCGCCCTCTCGCCCAGGACGATTTGCTCGCGCTGCAGCGCCTGGAGGTGGCGCGTGGTGCAGGACTGGGAGAGCCCGACCCGGCGCGCCAGGTCGCTCACGCAGCGCTCGCCGCGGGCGAGCTGGCGCACCAGGTGGAATCGGGACGGATCGCCGAGGCAGGACATGAGGCGCCGCAGGCGAGCGGGAGTGTCGACCATTGCACGGTGATGCATAACATTTCGGACGATTGACCGCAAGTGATTGCTCTGATAAGTTCTGGCCCGCTCCAGCCCGCTTCCACGGCGCGCCCAACTCCCCGAAACTCGCCGGAATCCAATGTCGAGCCTGCCCCTGACCATCGCGCATCCGGATGCGCCCAGCTTCTTCGGCCTCACCCGCGAGGAGCTGGCGGAGCTGCTCGGCCGCCAGGGTGAGCCCGGTTACCGGGCCACCCAGCTCTATACCTGGGTCTATCGCCGCCACCGGCGCGACCCGGCGGTGATGACCGACCTGCCGGCGACCCTGCGGCGCGACCTGCCGGGCTGGCTCGACCTCAGCCTGCCGCCCGCTCTCTCGGTCCACGCCTCGCCCGACGGGCTCACGCACAAGTTCGTGATCGGGCTCGCCGACGGCGCCCGCGTCGAATGCGTCTCGATGCGCACCGAGCGCCGCCTCACGCTCTGCCTGTCGAGCCAGGTGGGGTGCGCGCTCAAGTGCTCGTTCTGCGCCACCGGGCTGATGGGCCTCCAGCGCAACCTGGGGGCGGGCGAGATCGTGGCCCAGGTGCTGACCATGGGCGAGTTCCACGACTGGCTGGACGACCGCTTCAACCTGGTGTTCATGGGCATGGGCGAGCCGCTCGCGAACTACGCCGCCGTCGTGGACGCGGTGCGCATCGTCCACGACCCGGCGGGGTTGAACCTGGGCGCGCGCCGCATCACGGTCTCGACCAGCGGGCTGGTGCCCCAAATGCGTCAGCTCGCCGAGGAGCGCATCCCGGTGGGGCTCGCGGTCTCGCTCCACGCGACCACCGACGCCCTGCGCGACGAGCTGGTGCCGGTCAACAAGCGCTGGCCGCTCGCCGAGCTGATCGCCGCGGCGCGGGACTACGGACGCGTGAGCGGGCGCCGCGTCACCCTCGAATACACGCTCATCGCCGGGGTCAACGACAGCCCCGAGGATGCCGACCGCCTGGGCGCGGTCGCGCGCGACCTGCCGAGCAAGATCAACCTGATCCCCTACAACCCGGTGCCCGGGCTGCCCTGGCGCCGTCCGGCCCCCGAAGCCGTGGAGGCGTTCGCGCATCGTCTCTACCCGCGGGCCCCCGCGGTGACGGTGCGTCAGACGCTGGGCGGGGAGATCTGGGCGGCCTGCGGACAGCTCGGAGGCCTGAGCCCCGACGCGTGAGGCCCGCCCCGGCCGCGGTCGCCCCGTGACCCTGCGCGCCCGGCTGGTCGTCGCGCTGCTCGCGCTGGCGCTCATTCCCACCGCGATCTTCACCGTCTTCACCCTCGATCAGCTCGATCGCGCCACCCGGCGCTGGTTCCGGCCCGGCGTGGAGGCGGCACTCGAGTCGTCGCGCGAGGTCAGCAAGGGGGCGCTCGCCCGCCTCGACGCCACGGCCCTGGCCGGCGCGGACGCATGGGCCGCCCGCTGGCGCACCGGAGCTCCGACCGCGGCGCGCCGCGCGGCGATGCGCGCCCAGCTGCGAGCCGAGGCGCTCGATCTCGCGCAGCTCTATGTACGCGAGGGCGGCCGCTGGCGCCTGGCGGATCAGGTCGTGGCCGAGAAGCTCATCGTGCCCCAGGGACCGGATTTCGCGGACCTCGTGGGCGCGGCGCTCGATTCCTCCCGGTTGCTCCACACGTCACGCGGCGCCCTGGCCGCCGTGGCGCGGATCGGCCCGGCCCCCGCAGGGTCCGCCTCCGGCTCCGCCGCCGGCGAGGGGGAGCGCGCGGTGGTCGTCGCCCTGCTCGTCCCGGCCGATTTCTTCGAGCAGATCGACCGGATCGGCGAAGGCCTCTCGCACTACCGCCAGCTGGGCGTGCTCGTGGACGTCCAGCGTCGCTTCGTGTGGCTCCTGGTCGGGGGGCTGGTCCTGGCGCTGCTCGGGGCCGCGTTCTTCGCGGCGACCACGATCGCGCGCGGCACCGCGCGGCCGCTGAGCGCGCTCGCGGAGGCCCTCGAGCGGGTCGCGCAGGGCGACCTCGAGACGCGCGTGACCCCGGCCGGGGCGCGCGAGCTGCGCATGCTGGGCACCGCGTTCAACGTCATGACCGCGCGGCTCGCCCGTGCCCGCGAGAGCCTGGCCCAGGCCGAACGCGAGGCGGCGTGGCGCCGCGCGGCGAGCCAGATCGCCCACGAGATCAAGAACTCGCTCACCCCGATGCGGCTGTCGCTGGCGCGCGTCGAGCGCCGGCTGACCGCCATGCCGCCCGTGGAGCGCGACGCCATCCAGCAGAGCCTCGGCGTGCTGCTGCAGGAGATCGAGGACCTGGCGCGCATGGCCGACCATTTCTCGGAGTACGCCCGGCTGCCCGAGCCGCGGCTCGAGCCGCTCGACCTGGCCGAGGTCGCGGGGGCGGCGGTAGCACTCCACGACGCGGAGGCGGTCCACGCCGACATCGCGGCCGGATGCCGGCTTCCAGTGCGGGGCGACCGCCTGCTACTGTCGCGCGCGCTCCACAATCTGATCGTGAACGCGCGCGAGGCGAGCCCGCCGGGCGCGAGGGTGGAGGTCCGCGCGACCGCGGAGGCCGGGCGGGCGGTCGTCGAGGTCCTCGATCGCGGGGCCGGGGTGCCCGAGGGCGTGCGCGAGCGCGCGTTCGAGCCCTACGTGAGCACCAAGGCGCGCGGCAGCGGACTCGGGCTCGCGCTGGTGCGCGACATCGCAGTGCAGCACGGAGGCACGGTGACGCTGGAGCAGCGCGAAGGCGGGGGCGCGTGCGCGCGCCTGTCGCTGCCCCTGCGGAATGGCGGGGACGCTGCGCGGGACGGGGGGACGCCGGTCGAATGAGCGCCGATCGCAAGCTCGAGGTGCTGGTCGTGGACGACGATCCGCGGGTGCGCGACGCCGTCCGTCTGCTGCTCGAGGACGCCGGCCAGACGGTCGAGGTCGCCGCCGACGGCGATCAGGCGCTCGCGGCCCTCACCCCGGGCCGGTTCGACGCCGCGGTGCTCGACGTCAACATGCCGCGCATGAACGGCCTGGTCGCCATGATGCGCATGGCCGAGGTCGATCCCGCGCTCAGCATGATCATCCTCACCGGCGAGAGCGCGATCCAGACGGCGCGCGAGGCCATCCTGCGGGTCGGGGCGTTCGACCTGGTCGCCAAGCCCCCGGATGGCGAGCACCTCGTGGGCGTGATCGAAGAGGCCGCCCGCGTCACGCGGCTCAGGCGCAGCGGCTCGCGCGCCGCGGGCACCGCGGGCGGCGAGGGTGAGCTGGGGATGGTGGGCGAGAGCCCGGCGCTGCGCGCGCTCGCCGAGCGCATCCGCCAGGTCGCCCCGTCCCAAGGCCGGGTGCTCGTGACCGGCGAGAACGGCTCGGGCAAGGAGCTGGTCGCCCACGCCATCCACCGCCTGTCGAAGCGCGCGGCGGGTCCGTTCGTCAAGATCAACTGCGCCGCGATCCCCCGCGACCTGGTCGAGAGCGAGCTGTTCGGCTACGAGCGCGGCGCCTTCAGCGGAGCGGTGCAGGCCAAGAAGGGACGGCTCGAGCTGGCCGACGGCGGCACCCTGTTCCTGGACGAGATCGGAGACCTGTCGCTCGAGGCGCAGGCCAAGCTGCTGCGCGTCATCGAGAGCGGCGAGGTCGAGCGCGTGGGGGGCACGCGCACCCAGATCGTGGACGTGCGCATCATCGCCGCGACCAACAAGGATCTCGCGGGGGCGATCGAATCCGGCGACTTCCGCCAGGACCTCTTCTACCGGCTCAACGTGCTCCCGCTTCACGTTGCGCCGCTGCGCGAGCGGCGCGGCGATATCCCGCTGCTCGCCGCGCACTTCCTCGAGGCCAGTTGCGCGGCGGAGGGCAGGCCCGCCAAGCGGCTCGGCGCCGAGGCGGAGCGCGTGCTGGCGGCCTACCACTGGCCCGGAAACGTGCGCGAGCTGCGCAACCTCATGGAGCGCGCCGCGATCCTGGTGCCGGGCGACGAGGTGCGCGCCGAGGATCTCGCGCCCTGGCTCGAGAGCGCGCGCGCGCCCGCCGAGGCGGTCGGGCTGCGCGGCGAGATCGAGCGCCGCGAGGTGGACGCGGTGCGCAAGGCGCTCGAAGGCGCGAACTGGAACGTCACCCAGGCCGCCGCGGGCCTCGGGATCGACCGCACCAACCTGCACCGCAAGATGCGCAAGTACGGGATCGCGCGGCGTTGAGCGCCGGCGCGTGGCGGCGGCGCTACACCGGGCGCCGCGCCGGCGCCGGGGCGACGGACCGGGCGCGGCACGGCACGGGGTTGCGCGGGCCACGCGTGGTACGGGGATTGCGACTCCGGGGTCATCGCCTCCCCGCGCCCGTTTCGCCCCGGGAGCCATCATGAAGCAGCCCGCCCTCGTCATCTCCACTCTGCTGCTGTGGGGAGCCCTCGCGCCCGCCCCGCCCGGCCTCGCCGCGCCCGCCGCGACCCCCGACACGCTGCGCTTCGCCCCCGCTCCCCGCGAGGGCGAGACCGGACCGGAGGAGCGGCTCCCCCACTTCGGCCACGCCCAGCCGTGGCTGCGCACCCCGATCGGCGATCACCTGCTGACCGATCCGGACGAATGGCGCTCGGAAGGCCGGCACGCGAGCCGCATCGACGCGACCTTCGACTACAACCGCGTCGATCCGCTGCGGCTCGGCCTGGGCGCCGAGTTCCAGCGCCCGGGCACGCGGCTCGCGAGGCTGGGCGCGCGCCTCGAATACGCGACCGGACGCGACCGCGTGCTGTACGGGCTCCAGCTCGAGCAGCCGCTCGTGGCCTCGGGCCGCTACGCGGTCGGCGCCACGGTCGCGCGCGTGACCGCCCACAACGATCTCCAGCAGGTCGAGGATTTCGAGAACAGCCTCGCGATGCTGCTCGCCCGCACCGACCACCGCGACTACTTCGAGCGCGAGGGCGGCGGCGCCTACCTCGCCTGGCGAGTGCCCGACTTCGCGGCGGTGAGCGTCCACCTGCGCGACGACGAGTTCCGCTCGATTCCGCTCGAGCGCGGCACGCGCTCGTGGCTCTACCGCGATCGCGATCTGCGCCCCAATCCGGCCATCCAGCCCGGCACCGCGCACAGCGTCCTGCTCCGGCTCGAGCGCTTCGCCCACCGCACCCGCCAGACCCGCGCCGGGCTCTATCACGGGATCGAGGTCGAGTGGGCGGGCGGCCGGCTGGGCGGGGATTTCGACTACACGCGCGCCCTCGCCGACGTGCGCGGCGTGTGGCGCCTGTCGCCCGCGACGACCCTGGTCGTGCGCACCGTGGCGGGCCATGCCGCCTCCGGAACGCTGCCGCTCCAGAAGCAGTTCGTCGCCGGCGGCGTGGACGGCCTGCGCGCCCACGCCATCGGCTGGTTCCGCGGCGACCAGCTGGCGCTCGGCCAGGCCGAGGCGGTGATCGGCCTGTGGCACGTGCGCACCCGCGGGATCGAGGGCGGCCTGCATGCGATCGCCTTCATCGACGCGGGCCGGGCGTGGTTCGAACCCGGGCACACGTGGGATCCGGGCCGCCAGCACCTCGCGACCGACGCCGGCATCGGTCTCGGCACCTCGGAGGACAACCTGCGCATCTACGCCGCGAAGAACCTGCAGGATCCCGCGTCCGACATCGTGCTGAGCGTGAGACTTCAGCGGCCGTTCTGATCGCGAGCCCCGCGTGCTCCCCCTCCCCGCTTCCCGGCTGCGACGCATGCTGGCCGCATGCTGCGTGGCCGCCGCCCTGGCCGGCTCCGCGTCCGCCGCGTTCGCGCTCGATCTCACGCTCGGAGCCCCGCGGACCGGCGACGGCTACGTGTGGGTGGACGCGCGACTCGAGGACCCGCTGGCCCCGCGCATCGCGCAGAGCCTGGCGCGCGGCATGCCCGCCACACTCGAGATCCACGCCGAGCTGTGGCGGCGGCGCACCGGGTGGTTCCACCATCTCCAGGGCGGATTCGACGCCTCGATCCGCATGCGCTACGAGGTGTGGAGCGAATCCTACCGTCTCGAGCGGGCGGGCAGTCCGCCCCTGATCGTGGGCTCGCTCGACTCGCTGGTCGCGGTGCTCGAGCGTCCCATGACGCTGCCGCTGGCGCGGCTCCAGGGACTTCAGGAAGCGCACCGCTACTACGTGGTGGTGAGCGCCACGCTGCGGCCGCTCACGGTCGAGGACGTGCAGGAGGTCGAGGGCTGGCTCGGGGGCGAGGTCGAGGAAAAGCGCCATTCGGGCTTCGGCGTCATCACCGCGCTGCCGCGCTCGGTGTTCGACGCGGTGCGCAACTTCGCCGGCTTCGGCGATCAGAAGGCGCGCGCGATCTCTCCCGATTTCACGCTCGGGGAGCCGGCCGGGAACGAGTAGCGGCGCGGGCGCGGCGTGCGCCGGCGCGGCCTAGACGCCGGCCGGCCCCGCGGGGGCGTACGGCGGCGCCGGGACCGGAAGGCCGGCGGGCGCGGGCACCACATCACGCAAGCGCGAGCCGAAGCGCGAGATGAGCAGCGCGCCGGTGCCGAGGATCGAGAGCCCGGTCACCAGCAGCACGCCGATGAGCGAGAAGAAGAGCGCGAAGGTGCGCACCACCCCGGGCGGGCCCGAGAGCACCGCGCCGGCGACGAAGAACAGCGCGACGAACGCCGAGCCGAGAACGATGGGCGTGAACACCGAGCCCTCGCCCACGCGGCGGCGCATGAGCTTGCAGCCCAGCAGGTAGGTGGCCGCGAGCTGCCCGGTCCACACCATCAGCGCGTAGGCGATCGGCAGCAGGAACGCGATCGGAACCCCGATCACGGTCACGAGCAGGAGCAGCATCGCGATCACGACCATGGGCGCCGACAGGAGCCCGACGAAGATCGACGCCCCGCTCTGGCGCGAGGCCGTCGTTCCGATGCGCAGCATGCGCTCGTGGAACAACAGGCTCAGCAGCCACGCCATGAAGATCGAGAGCAGCCAGCCGGTGACGACCGTGAGCAGGAGTACCGCGAGGGTCGGCGCGCCGAAGCTGAGCGGCAGGAATCCGATCGACACCGTCTCGCCCTTGACGATCGTGCCCGGCGTCTGATCGAGCACGCCGCCCACCGCCACCGCGTCCTGCTCGACCGACGCCCCGGGCAGGAGCTTGACCGAGCCGAATACCGCGACCACGCTGCCCGTCACCTGGCCCTCGATGGTGGCCGAGCCGAACACTGCGACGACGTCGCCGTCGACCCGGGTCCCGGCCGGAACGTGGACGTCGGCGAACACGCGCACCAGCCCCGAGGGTTCGCCATCCACCGTCACCGCCGGACCGTTCACCCGGACGTGCGGCACGTTGATGTCCACCAGGCCGCTGTCGGAATCGTCCACGTTGATGTGGATGCCCGAGCCGCCGATCCGCACCCGTCCGCCCGCGCGTTCCCGGCGGGTCGATCCCGGCACGGTCCCGACGATGCTCGTGCTTCCGTCGCGCGTCACCTCGACGCCCTCGGGGCTCACCCGCACGCGCGTGACCCCGCTGCTGTCGGCCGAGGCCGGGTGGCGTGGCCGGGCCTCGCCCGCGCGCGGTCCGGCGGCGAGCAGCGGGATCAGCGCCAGGCCGATGAGGCCGGCGCGGTGCAGCGCCGCGAGGCTCCGCCTCACGGCCCGCTCAGAATCCCAGTACGCTGACATGTCGAACTCCCCGGGCCGCGGGGTGCGAACGCGGCCTCATCCACCACAGGACGCCGACGCACACCAGCGCCGCCGCCCACGACGTGAGCGCGACCGCGGGCTGCGCGAGCATGGCCGAGACCGCCCGGTTGACGGGCGAGAGCCGCTCGATTGCCGTGGCGAGCACCCCCCAGCCCTCGGCGAAGCGAAGCGAGGCCTGGGTGAACGAGTTGAGCATGAACACCCCGGTCTGGAGCACCCGGCGCGACGCCTCGCCCGAGAGCGCCTCGAGCGCGTGCCCGGCGCCCGGGCGCGAGCTCCACACCCCGACCGCCGCCAGCATGGCCGCGAGCGTGCCCGCGTAGCCCCAGCCGAGCGCCACCAGGCGGCGGTGGCGGCGCACCTGCGAGGGCAGCACCGAGCCGAGCACGCGCTCGGTGAGCGCCGGACCCGGATCCCAGGTGGGCACGGCCGCGAGGGCGTCGAACACGCGCCGGTAGAGCGCCAGCTCGGCCGCGCACTCCGCGCACGTCGCCAGGTGCGAGCGGAACGCCCCGGCCGCCGCGGGCTCGAGCGCGCGGTCGAGGTAGTCCTGGACCCGCTGCCGTTCGGCGCAGGCGTTCATGACCGTTCGCCCTCCAGGTGCTGCTTGAGCAGCGCGCGCGCCCGGTGGATGCGCGCCTTGACGGTCCCGAGCGGAAGGTGGAGCGCCTCGGCGATCTCCTCGTAGGACAGGTCCTGCTGATGGCGCAGCAGGACGACGATGCGATAGTGGTGGGGCAGCGCGTCGATGAGGTCGCGCACCCGGTCCTCTTCCTCGGCGTGCGCCGCCAGCTCGTCCGGTCGCAGGCCCTTGTCCTCGATCTCGAGGGTGTAGTCCTCGTCGGCCGCCGGGTCGTGCTGGACCATCGAGATCGGCCGCACCCGGCGCCGGCGCAGGTGGTCGATGCACAGCCGGGTGGCGATGGTGAACAGCCAGGCCGGAAACGGCCGCGAGGAATCGTAACGATCGAGTGCCCGGAACATGCGAACGAAGGTCTCCTGGGTCAGGTCTTCGGCGTCCTCGGCGTTGCCCAGCATCCGTCGCGCCAGCGAGAACACCTGCCGCTGATACCTTTCCACCAGCTCGCGATAGGCCGCTTCATCGCCGGCCAGGCATCGGCGGAGGATTTCGCCGTCTGCGCCGCTCTCCACACCTGACCTTCAGTCCCAGTTACGGGGTGGCGACAGCGAATGTTTCATTGCGCGGCACGATAGGGGCGGCCCCGGGTGGGGTCAAGACGCTGCCGAATTGCGTCTTGCACGATCGCGGGCCGCGAGGGGGTCGGGTCCGGGGTGGTCCGGAGCTCTCCAGAGCCCACGATCGGCCCGCCCCGGGCCGGGCCGGCCTTGACTCGAGCCTGACCCGCCCGTAGCCTGCCGCGGCCATGCTGACCATCACCACCCTCCAGGCCCGCGAAATCCTCGATTCGCGCGGCAATCCCACGCTCGAGGTGGACGTCCGGCTTGCGAGCGGGGCCCTGGGGCGGGCGGCCGTGCCCTCGGGGGCTTCGACCGGGGAGCACGAGGCGGTCGAGCTGCGCGACGGCGACAAGGGCCGCTACCAGGGCAAAGGCGTGCAGAAGGCGGTCCGCAACGTGCTCGAGACCATCGCGCCGCGCGTGCTGGGGATGGACGCGTTCGACCAGATCCGGCTCGACCGGGTGCTCATCGAGCTCGACGGCACGCCCAACAAGGGCAAGCTCGGAGCGAACGCGCTGCTCGGCGTGTCGCTCGCGGCGGCGAAGGCGGCGGCGGCGGCCCTCGAGCTGCCGCTCTACCGGCACCTGGGCGGGGTGCATGCGCGCACGCTGCCGGTGCCGCTCATGAACGTCCTGAACGGCGGCAAGCACGCGGACAACAACGTCGACCTCCAAGAATTCATGCTCGTGCCGCTGGGCGCGCCCTCGTTCCGCGAAGCCCTGCGCTGGGGCGCCGAGGTATTTCACACCCTGGCGGGAGTGCTCAAGCAGCGCGGGCTCTCGACGGCGGTCGGCGACGAAGGGGGGTTCGCCCCCAGCCTCCAGTCGAACGAGGAGGCGCTCAAGGTGCTGGTCGAGGCGATCGAGAAGGCCGGCTACCGGCCGGGGGCGCAGGTCGCGCTGGCGCTCGACCCGGCGGCGAGCGAGTTCTTCAAGGGCGGCGCCTACGTGCTCGCCGGCGAGGGCGGCCGCAAGCTCGATGCGGCCCAGATGGTCGAGTACTACGCCGGGCTGTGCGATCGCTATCCGATCGTGAGCATCGAGGATGGGCTGGCCGAGGACGACTGGGAGGGCTGGGCGGCGCTGACGAAGCGACTGGGGCGCCGCATCCAGCTGGTCGGCGACGATCTGTTCGTGACCAACGTCACGCGGCTCGCGCGCGGCATCCACGAGGGGATCGCGAACTCGATCCTCATCAAGGTGAACCAGATCGGCACCCTGACCGAGACTCTGGGAGCGATCGAGCTGGCGCACCGCGCGGGCTACACCGCGGTCATCTCCCACCGCTCGGGCGAGACCGAGGACGTGACCATCGCCGACCTCGCGGTCGCCACCAACGCGGGCCAGATCAAGACCGGCTCGCTGAGCCGCACCGACCGGGTCGCCAAGTACAACCAGCTGCTGCGCATCGAGCAGGAGCTGGCCGAAAGCGCGCACTACCCCGGGCGCTCGGCATTTCGTATCATGGGGTCCGGGTAGGATTCACGTCGGCAGGCCGCCGCGCGGCGCGCGGGGACGGGCCGGCGCTTCATCGACCGCTCGCAGGGACGCGAGCCCGGCGCCCGGGCGCCGGAACCGCGAGGACACGGAAGTCATGCGCGACATCGGCGTCCGCATTCAGCGTTACCGCCTCTCCCGCTACGCCCCACCCGACGATCGCTCCCGTCGCCGCCTGCGCTGGATCTGGCTGGTCGGCGCGGTATGGCTGGTGTGGGTGGGATTCGTGAGCGACCACAACGCCTACCGGATCTGGAAGCTGAGCCAGGAGGAGCGCGTCAACCGTCAGGAGATCGCGCGGCTCGCCCGGGAGAGCGACCGGCTCGAGCGCGAGGCGAGCGATCCGCGGCTGCGTCGCAAGGCGGCCGAGGCCTACCTGCGCGAGCGGGCGGGCATGGCCCGCCCGGACGAGATCGTCTACCAGCGCCGCTAGCCGCCGCGAACGCCGCGCGGGCTCCCGCCGGCGGCCAGGCTCCGTCTGAGAATGCCCCGCGAGCCCGGCATTCTCAGACGGAGCCTAGAAGCCGATCGCGAGCGACATGCGCGCGCCGGCGCCGCCCATGTCGATGGACAGCGGGACGCTCTTCGAGAAGGTGTGGATGTTGTTGATGGTGTCGTCGTAATGAACCCCGGTGGGGGTCACCACGGCGCTGCGGTAGATCACGCCCAGCATGACCGAATAGCGGACGGCGAAGAACATGTGGGCGCCCGCCTCGGCGTACCAGCCCGGAGCATCGCCGGCCGAGAAGCTCTCGATGGTGCCGGGGCTGACCGACGTCTGAAACACGCTCGTGATCGAGCCGTAGGTGCTCGTCAGGCTCAGGAAGCCGCCTCCCACGTAGGCACGGGCCTGAAAATCCCCCTGATTGTACGGCGTGAAATAGTAGTCGCCCCCGACGTGGATGGGGGCGCTCAACACCTCGGCGTTCACCGTGACGTCGTCGGTCCGGGTGAAGCTGTACTCGCGCCGGCTTTTCGAGCGCAGCTGCCCGACTCCGGCGGCGACCGCGAAGTTCGGCCTCACGAAATAGCGCAGCTCGGCGTCGAACTGCCAGCCGAACCCGATCTTCTTGAGGGTCTCGAGCTGCCTCGGGATCAGGAAGCCGTTGTTGATCAGCTCGATCTGATCGTTGAAATCACCACCCTGAATCTGGGTCGGGATCGCGGAGATCACCAGGCTGAACTTGTGCACCTCGGCGGCAGCACCGGCCTGCCCCGCGACGCCGGCGAGCATCGAAAGCGCGAGCAGCCCGGGGAGGGTGCGGGACCAGAGACGATTCAACGCAGGCCTCCATGCGAATGGGTCGTTTTCAAGTGAATTGAGCCTCTGCCCCGGTCGGAAGCGCGGAGGATAACGAGCCCCGGGGCCGTGCGCAACAAGAGGTTGCGGGCAGGGCCCGGGCGGGCGGGCGGCACCGGCGGGAGGCGGTCGCGGGACCGGTTTCCGGGGCCGGGTTGACATCCGGGCGGGCCCGGCCTATGGTCCATGGCCTGTTGCGGGGTGGAGCAGCCTGGTAGCTCGTCGGGCTCATAACCCGAAGGTCGCTGGTTCAAATCCAGCCCCCGCTACCAACGTGAGAAAGCCCCGGGGCGCAAGCCCCGGGGCTTATTCTTGCCCCTCGCCCCGGCTACCAGTGCCCGAACAGCTTGAGGAGCGCCACGATCACGAGCGCCGCGATGACCATGGGCACGACGAAGAGCCACGAGAACAGCCGGTGGTCGAACTTGAGGTGCATGTAGAACATCGCCACCAGCGCGAACTTGACGGTCGAGAGCGACAGCAGCGTGGGGACCAGGATCGGCTTCATCGACGGGATGTAGAACACCGCGACCTCGATCGCGGTCAGCACCGACAGCACGACCGCGATCGCCAGGTACTCCTTGGCGCCGGGATGGTTGTGCCCTTCCGCCGGAGCTTGGCCCTGAGGTGCCGGATGTTCGTCGTGAGCCGTCATGCCCGCCTCCCTACTGGATCAGGTACACCAGGGTGAAGATGGCCACCCACACGACGTCCACAAAGTGCCAGTAGAGGCCGGCGATCTCGACGTCGAGCGCGCGCGCCTGGGGCAGCTGGCCGCGCATCGCCATCATGAACAGCGACCACAGCCAGATGACGCCGACCGTGACGTGCGTGCCGTGGAAGCCGGTCAGGACGAAAAACGTGCTGCCGAACAGGTTGGTCTGGAGCTTGAGACCCTCGTACGCGAACTCGGTGAACTCGTAGCACTGTCCGGCGAGAAACGTCATCCCCAGCAGCGCGGTCGCGGCGAGCCAGATCCGGCTGCCGCGCACGTTGCCGGTCTGGACGGCGGCCAGCGCCAGCACCATCGTGAGGCTGCTCATGAGCAGCACGAAGGCGCTCACCGAGGTGAACGGAATGTTGAGGATCTCGTGCGGGTGCGGGCCGACGGCATCGCGGCCGCGATAGACCAGATAGGTCGCGATGAGCGACCCGAAGAACATGCACTCCGAGCCCAGGAACGCCCAGAACACCATCTTCCGGCTGTTGAGGCCGGTGCTGGTGGCGGGGTGCTCCGCGTGCCCGGCGGCGTGGGCGGTGGCGACGGCCACGATCAGATCCTCCCCATCAGGCGCAGGGCTCGAAGGCCCAGGAATAGATGCCGGCCAGCATCAGGACCAGGCCCGGGATGCCGATGAACCACCCGAACACCATGCCCGCCATGAGCATCGTCATGCCGAGCGCCGAGACCGCGGGCCAGAACGAATTCGGCGGCATGTGGATGTGACCGCGCACCTGGTTGGCGGCCAGCGCGGCCTCGCGGCTCTCCTTGTGCCACAGCGGATCGCGGCTGTGCACGACCGGCACGGAGCCGAAGTTGTAGGGTGGCGGCGGCGAGGGAATCGCCCACTCGAGCGAACTACCCCCCCAGGGATCGTTGCCGGCGACCTTGCCCGAGCGCAGGCTGGACAGGAAGTTCCACATGAACACGAGCAGCGACACCGCGATGGCGAAGGCCCCGATCGTGGACACCAGGTTCATGGTGTCGAAGCCCATGTGCTCGGCGTAGGTGTAGACGCGCCGCGGCATGCCGAGCAGCCCCACGAAGTGCATGGGGAAGAAGGTGACGTTCATCGCCAGCATCGTGAGCCAGAAGTGCCACTGGCCGAGCCGCTCGCTCAGGAGCCGGCCGGTGATCTTGGGGAACCAGTAGTAGATGCCGGCGAAGATGCCCATCATCGCGCCGCCGAACAGCACGTAGTGGATGTGGGCGACCACGAAATAGGTGTCGGTCTGCTGCAGGTCGGCCGGCGGCGAGGCGTGCATGAAGCCCGACAGACCGCCCATGGTGAACATCGCGATGAACCCGAGCGCGAACAGCATCGCGGTCTTGAGGTCGATCCGGCCGCCCCAGATGGTCGCCAGCCAGTTGAAGATCTTCACGCCGGTCGGGATCGCGATCAGCATGGTCGTGAGCGCGAAGAACGAGTCGGCGAGCGGCCCCAGCCCGGTGGCGAACATGTGGTGGCTCCACACCCCCCAGCCCATGAAGCCGATGAAGATGCCCGAATAGACCACGACCGCGTAGCCGAACAGGGGCTTGCGCGAAAAGGTCGGCAGCACCTCGGAGATGATCCCCATCGCCGGCAGGATGAGGATGTAGACCTCGGGGTGGCCGAACAGCCAGAACAGGTGCTGCCACAGCAGCGGATCGCCGCCGCTCGCCGGCACGTAGAAGTTGGTGCCGAAGAAGCGGTCGAACAGCAGGAACACCAGCGCCACGGTGATGACGGGAAATGCCAGGATGATGAGGAAGGCCGTCACCAGCGTCATCCACACGAACGGGGGCATGCGCATCATCTTCATGCCCGGGGCGCGCAGGTTGAGGATCGTGACGATGAAGTTGAAGGCCGCCGCCAGCGATGCGATACCCAGGATCTGCAGGCCGGCCGCCCAGAAGTCGACGCCGTGTCCGGGCGCGTACTGGGTCGAGGTGAGGTTCGAGTAGCCGAACCAGCCGGTGTTGGGCGCGCCGCCGAAGAAGAAGCTCAGATTCAGGAACACCGCGCCGAACAGGAACACCCAGTAGCTGAACGCGTTGAGGCGCGGGAACGCCACGTCGCGCGCGCCGATCATGAGCGGAATCAGGAAATTGAAGAAGCTCGCCGCAAGCGGCATGACGGCGAGGAAGATCATGGTCGTCCCGTGCATCGTGAACATCTGGTTGTAGACATCCGGGCTCACGAAGTGGTTCTCGGGACGCATGAGCTGGATGCGGATGACCAGCGCTTCGAGCCCGCCGATGAGGAAGAAGATGAACGCGGTCACTCCGTAGAGCGCGCCGATCCGCTTGTGATCGACGGTCGAGATCCAGCCCCACAGCCCGGCCGGAGCCTCGGCGGGTGCGTGGATGGCGTCTACGGTGGTCGTGGCCATGCGTGTCCTCCCGGGTCCTGGGCCGGTCGCTACTTGAGACTCTGCAGGTAGGCGACGATCGCCGGGATCTGCTCGCGGGTGATGCCGAGCGAGGCGAGCGGGAACATGATCGCGCCCGGCTTGCGGCCCGGCGCGTCGGCGATCCACTTCGCCATCTCCTCGGGCGTGTTCGCGAACAGGCCGCCCGCGAGCGTGGTCCGGCTCCCGATGTGGTTCAGGTTCGGGCCGATGATGCCCGCCGATACGCCGTCGATGGTATGGCAGCCGATGCAGGCGGCGGTGGAGTAGATCCGCTTGCCCTCCCCGGCGAGCGTGGTCGAATCGGGCTCGAGCGGGGCGTGCTTCTGGTCCAGCACCCAGCGGTCGAACTCCCCGGGCGTGACGACCATGAGCTTCATGCGCATGTTGGCGTGCGACAGGCCGCAGAACTCGGCGCACTGTCCGGGGAAGGTGCCCAGGCTGTCGGCCGTGAACCAGATGTGGTTGGTGTGGCCGGGCACGGCGTCGCGCTTGCCGGCCACCGAGGGGAACCAGAAGCTGTGGATGACGTCGGCGGTCTCGATATCGACCCACACCGTCTTGCCCACCGGCACGTGCATCTCGCTCGCGGTCGTGATGCCGAGGTCCGGATACTGGAACTCCCACCACCACTGGTGGCCGACGACCTTGACCTTGAGCAGATCGCCCGGGGGCCGGGTCTGGGTCTTCCAGATCGTCAGCACGGTGGGGACCGCGACCAGCGCGAGGATGATCGCCGGCGCGATGGTCCAGGCGATCTCGAGCGTGGTGTTGCCGTGCACCTGCTTGGGCTCGGGCGCGCCCGGGCGGGCGCGGAAGCGCACCACCGCGACGATGAGCATCCCCTGGACCAGGACGAAGATGACGACCACCCAGAACGAGAGCTGCAGGTTGAGGTTCTGGATCCAACCGGAGTAGTCGGCCGTCGGGTGGAGCGTGCTCTGCGGAAAATCCTGGCGCGAGCAGCCGCCGAGGAGCAGTACCCCCAGCGCCCCCAGCGCCGGGAGCAGCGCGCGCGTCACGCGTGAGGCCTTCGAACCGGACGTCATGGGCTCCCCGTGGGTGGAGGAACGCGCCCCGGGCGCGATCCCGCGAGCAAAACCGCGCGGGAAACTACCATGCGGAAGGGTGCGAGTGAAGCCCGAATCCGCTGGGCACGGGCCGCCGGGTCATCCGGCGAGCCGGCGGGTGAGCGCGTCGGCCGTGAGGAAGGCGAAGAGCGCGAACAGGTAGAGGATCGAGAAGCGGAACAGGTGGACGGCGTGCGCGGTCTCGCCGCTGCGGCGCAGCCGCCAGGCGTAGCGGATGAACGCCGCGCCCAGCAGCACCGCCGGGACGCCGTAGACCGGACCCGCCGCCCCGAGCGGCAGCAGCGCCAGGGTCGCGGGCACGAGCACCAGCGTGTAAATCAGGATCTGGCGTCGGGTCTCGGCGTCGCCGTGCGTGACCGGCAGCATCGGGATCCCCGCGGCCGCGTAATCCTGATGCCGATAGAGCGCCAGCGACCAGAAATGGGGCGGCGTCCACAGGAACACGATCGCGGCCAGGAGCACGGCCGGGACGCCGACGTGCCCGGTGATCGCCGCCCAGGCGATGAGGGGCGCCGAAGCGCCCGCCCCGCCCCCGATCACGATGTTCTGCGGCGTGCGCCGCTTGAGCCACACCGTGTACACGACCGCGTAGTACACGATCGACGCCATCGCGATGCCCGCGGCGAGCAGACTGCCGAAGGCGCACAGGGTGACCCAGGCGAGCGCGGCGAGCGCGAAGCCGAGCGCGAGCGCGTGCGAGGGCGGAAACAGCCCCGAGGGCAGCGGGCGGCGCGCGGTGCGCTTCATGAGCCCGTCGATGTCCCGATCGAAGTAGTGGTTGAAGCTCGCGGCCGCGGCGGCCGCGAGCGCGGTGCCGATGAGCGCCCCCCAGAACTGCGGCGCCGGCGGCAGCCCCGGACCGGCCATGAGCAGCGCGGGCACGCCGGTCAGGATGACCAGGAAGACGATGCGTGGCTTGGTGAGGTCGAGGTAGCCGAGCACCAGTTGCCGCGCGCGCGGGCGGCTGATCGGACCGGTGGCCGCGATGCTCATGCGCGGGCCGGGCCCGGGGCGTCCAGGGAGCGGGCCGGGGCCGCGGACTGGAGCGCGGTCCGGCAGGTGATCGTGAGCAGCATCGCCAGGATGGCGGTCCCGTTCGCGAGGTGAAGCGCCGACAGCCAGGGCGGGACGCCGAGCATGACGGCCGAGACGCCGAGGGCGATCTGGGCGAGCGTCAGCACCGCCGCCATGCGCCCGCCGGCGCGCACCCCGGGGTCGGGCGCCCGGCGAGCGCGCACGGCCACGATCAGCGTGACCAGGGTGAGCAGGTAGGCGCCCCAGCGGTGCATCATCTGGAGCCCGACCGCGCCCTCGAGCTTCGGGAACCATTCCCCGTTGCACGTCGGCCAGTCCGGACAGGCCAGGCCCGCGTGATTGCTGCTCACGAGCCCGCCCATCAGGCACTGGAGGTAGGCGATCGCGGTCGCGAGGCCGAAGGTCGTCAGGTGCCCGCGCGCTGCGTTCTCCGGGGTCCCGGCCTCCGGCGCGCGCTCGTCCTCCGCGTCGCCGCGCTCCGCGCTCTGGGCGACCAGGGTGAGCGTCAACAGGGTCGAGAACAGGAGCAGCCCCACCGCGAGGTGGCTGCTCACGACCGCCGGGCTCAGGAGCTTCCACACCGTGAGCGCGCCGAGCAGGACCTGGGCGAGCAGCAGCCCGACCGCGAGCACCGCGAGCCCGGCGAGGCGCGGCCGCAGCCGGCCCTGGAGGAGCACCCAGCCGACGGTCGCGAACACCATCAGGCTCACGAGCAGGGCGAGCAGGCGGTGGAACCACTCCGTGAGCACGTGGGACTCGAAGCGCGGGATCAGCCGGCCTTCGCACAGGGGCCAGTCGGGACACGCCAGGCCCGAGCCGGTGGTGCGCACGACCGAGCCCACCACGATCAGGCCGAACATGAGCAGCGTGGTCGCGAGCCCGAGTCGTGACGCGATGCGGTAGGCGTGGGCGGAGGTCATGGGCAAGCGCGGGATGCTAGCACAGCGCTCGCGCCGGGGGGAACCTGCGGCGTTCTCGGGAATCAGCGCGCGATGTGGAGGTCGAGCACCGCGGCCGGCTTCGCCTGGTCGGTGCCCAGCAGGAACAGCGCGTCCCGGGCCTTGACGACGAACTGCTGCCCCGACGACCCGTCGTTCGTGACCGGGTCGGCGAGGCCGCGGATCTTGTAGAAGTTGCGCTCGAGCGGCACGGTGAGGTCGAGCGTGGTGGGGTTCACGAGCACCACGCCGTGCTGGAAGTCGCGCCGGTAGATCGAGCTGGTTCCGGGCTGGAAGTGAACGTCGTCGAACCAGACGTCGCCCGCCGCGTCGCCGAGATGGAACTGGAGGTTCGAGGTGCCCGAGGCGAGGGGCTGGAACACGATCTGGAACTGCTTCCAGGCGGTGGTGAGGAACGCGTACCCGTGCGCGAGCTCGCCGCCGCCCGGCGCCCCCGCGACCACGGTCATGCGGCGCGGGGCCGACGCCCGGGCGCGGAACGTCGCCGAGTAGTACTGCCCGACCGTCATCGGAATGGAGCCGATCGACTGGAGGCCGGCGCCCCACGGGACCACGTCGATCTGGGTCAGGCTCACCTTGCCCGAGAGCGACCCCTGCCCGGGGTTCGACGCATCCTGGGTGAAGGTCCCCGGGTAGGTGCTGCCGAACCGCCAGCCGCTCAGGTCGGACTCGAAGCCGCTGTTCGTGATGGCGTCGGGCGCGCCGGTGATCCAGATGACCTGGGAATAGGCGCCGAGCGGCTGCCCCAGCCAGCCGGTGTCCTTGAGCAGCGTGGTCGAGCGTCCGGTGGCGCGGTCCACGGCGTACTCGTCGTACCACCAGCGATGGTAGGGATAGGTCGAGGTCACGCGCCCGCTGAAGCCGAACACGCCGAAGCCCTCGCCGAGCGAGGCGCTGCCGAGCCCCAGGCGCACGCGGCGCGTGTTGTCGGCGTCGTAGGGCGTGGTGAGACCGCCGGCGGCGGTGAAGATGTGGTTGTAGCGCGGCGACAGGTAGCCCTTCTCGCTCGCGAAGTAGCCGCCCGGGTCGCGATACATGTTCTCGTCCCAGGTGCCGCCGTTCTGGAACGGGAAGTTCTCGACCATCCAGCCGTTGAACCACGCGTACTTCGAGCCCGCGAGACAGTTGCCGACCAGGATCTCGGTCGAGCCCGAGAGCTGCCGCAGCTTGACCGCGAGCGCGTCGGTGCCCGCCTGCCAGGCGGCGTCGAAGTCCTGGATCGTGGCGTAGCCCGCGCGCACGTAGTCGATCTGCTCGGTCGGGGTCTGGGACCACGAGATCGAGCTGCAGTAGGTGTCGATGAACAAGCCGTCCCAGGTCCCCTTGCTGACGATGGCGTCGTAGAAGAGCTGGGCGAGCGCCTCGGCGACCACGTAGCGGCCGCTCCCGTCGCGCTTGGCGAGGTTGACGTTGGCGAACGCCAGGTTCGTGAGCCCGTACTGGTTGCCGAGCTGGTTGTAGAGGAAGCCGTCGAGGTCCCGCACCGTGCGCCAGTAGCGCGTCGGGTAGTGGACGTTCGAATCCGGGGCGGCGGCGTACCAGATGTTGTGTCCGGTGACGTAGGCCAGCAGCTTGATGCCCGGGTGGCGCTGGCGCAGCGCCGCGAGCGCGTCGGGTCGGTACTCGGTGATCGGGCTGGCGTCGAAGACGACCTCGTCGTAGCGGGCGATGTCGTCCAGGGCGGCGTTGTCGAGGGCGCCGGTCGCGTCCCAGAGCGGATAGCCGTTGCCGCCGATCTGGCCGTAGAGCCCGAGGCGCGGATAGCCCGCGGAGCAGGCCGGGCGGGCGCACGTCAGGAGGGCCACGACCGCGAGCGCGGTGGCGCCGGAGATGCGCGAGGCGAGGCGAAACAGGGTCATGTGGGCTCCATCGGCATTATCGGCCCATCGGGACCGGTTCTTGAAGCCGGAATGCCGGCTGGCCGCAGCCCCGCCCCCCGGCTCGTCCCCGGCCGGCCCGGGGGCTGGGTTATGCTCGACCCCATGGTGACCTCCACGCTCTCGCGCGACCGCGACTACTGTCGCGCGATGCTCCCGCGCGTCTCGCGCACGTTCGCGATCAACATCCGGCTCCTGAACGGCGGACTCGGCGAAGCCGTGCGCGTGGGCTACCTGCTGTGCCGCGCCGCCGACACCCTCGAGGATGCCTGGCCCGGGAACGCCGGGGAAATCGGCGGGCGCTTCGACCGGTTCGCGGCCGCCCTGGACGGCGACCGGGCCGCGGCGCTCGATCTGGCGGCGCAGGCGGGCGAAGCCGGAGACGGCCGGCCCGAGTTCGATCTGCTCGCTCATCTGGGCCAGGTGCTCAACGTGTACGGCGCGCTCGGGACCCCGGACCGCGAAGCCGTCGCGGCGTGCGTCCGCACGCTGGCGGCGGGGATGCGCCGCTACGCCACACGCGCGGCCGGACGCGACGCGGCCACCCCCTACCTCGACGACGAGCCCGAGCTTCACGACTACTGCTGGGTGGTCGCCGGGTGCGTGGGCGTCATGCTCACCCGGCTGTTCGCCGCGCGCGCGCCCGCCGCGGACCCGGCGCTCGAGCGCCGGCGCCTCGCGCTGGCGCCGGTCGTGGGCGAGGCGCTCCAGCTCACGAACATCCTGCTCGACTGGCCCGCCGACGTGCGGCGTGGCCGCTGCTACGTGCCCCGCTCGTGGCTCGACGAATGGGGGCTCAAGCCCGGCGACCTCGTGACCGCGGGGCGGCCGGGTGTCACTGAGCTGGCGGCCCGGCTCGAGGCGCTGGCGCGCGCGGCGCTCGAGCGGGTGCCCGACTACCTCGATCTCATCCCGGTGCGCCACCTGCGGGTCCGGCTGTTCTGCCTGTGGCCGGCACTCTGGGCCGAAGCCTCGCTCCGCCACGCGCGCCGCGCCCCCGGGTTTCCGTGGGGCCCGCGCCGGCCGCGCCTGCCGCGCACCGAGCTGTGGGGCGCCGCACTCCGATCGCTGCTGGTCGCCCACGATGCGCGGGCGACGCGGCGGCTCTACGCGCGGCTGGGCTGAGCGACGGCCGGGCGGCCGTTCGCGTGGGGCTGGAGGATGCGCAGGGGCCCGAGCCGCTCGTGGACGTCCCGGTTCTGCTGCGCGCGGTTGCAGGTCGTGTAGCACTCCCAGCAGATCGGCTGTTGGGACTGCGCCATCGCGAGCATGCGGCGGCGCAGATCCAGGTAGCGCGGGCCGTTCCAGATCGCGGCGAAGTCCTGCTCGACGATATTGCCGAGCGTGGTCTTCTCGCAGTAGCAGCAGGGCGCCACGTCACCATCGGGTGCGATGACCGCGTGCATCCAGCCCTCGTAGCAGGGCAGGTCGCGCTGCATCGGGTTCTCCTGCGCGCCGCGCGTCCCGATGCGCAGCGGCAGGTCCTCGGCCAGGCCTAAGAGGTCGTGCACGATGCCGGCGGCATCGAGCGAGCGCGCCCAGCCCGGGATGCCGGCTTGGAGCCGCTTCACGTCCTCCGGCTCAAGCTGGAGCGACACGGTCGAGGGCAGCTCGCCCATGACGCACCACCCGCCCTCGTCCACGCCCAGCTCGCGGCACAGCTCCACCGAGCGCCCGACGTCCTCGACGTTCTCCTTGCACACGACGAAGCTCACGCGCACCCACGGCCGCTGGCCGCCCGAGTGGCGGCGCCGCTCGAGCACCTCGGTGAGGAAGGCGAGCGTCTTGTCCCACAGGTCCTTGCCCGCGACCTTCGCCCACACCTCGCGCGAGGCGGCGTTGAGCGAGAGGTTGAGGCGGTCGAGCCCGCAGTCCACGATGGTCGCGGCCAGGTCGCCGCGCGGCACCGAGCCGGTCGTGAACATCGAGCAGCTCAGCCCCGCCTGCTTGATGGCGCGGATGATCTCGGGGAGCTTCGGATGCACGATCGGGTCGCCCTTGCCCGACAGCTCGACCCAGCCGGTGCCGAGTGCCGCGAGCGAGCGGCACAGGCGCTCGATGGTCTCGAGATCCATCGCGCGCCGCCCTCCCGCGTAGGTCCGGGTCTTGACGATCGGCGCGGGCAGCAGGTGGCTGTGGGACTCGCAGAAGCCGCAGGTCAGATTGCAGTTGTGGGTGATCTCGAGCCCGACCAGGCGCGGGCCGACGAGCGCCCGCCCGGTGGCCATGCCGAGCAGGCGGAGGCCGCCGTTCATCCGGGCGCGCCATCCCGATGTCGCGTGCATGGGTGTCGTCTCCAGGGAGGTGGGCGAATCGAGACGTCAATGCTAGACGACCCCCCACCGCCGGGCAACCGCTATCCGATCTTTTCGACCTCCGGCGGCTGGGTCGCCCCGGCGCTCTCGCGCGCCGCCAGCACGCGCAGCCGGTAGGAGACCCACAGCGCCCCCCCGAGCAGGGTGACCGCGCTGAAGCTGGTCGCCATCGGGGCCCCCCAGCGCTCGGCGATGAGGCCCGAGGCGAGCGCCCCGATCGGCGCCGTGCCCACGAACATGAGGGTGTAGAGGCTCATGACGCGGCCCCGGAAGCGGTCCTCGGTGGTGTGCTGGAGCAGCGTGTTGGTGCTCGCGACGTACACGATGAGCCCGAAGCCGGCGACGAATCCCGCGGCGAGCGAGAGCCCGAGCGTGCGCGACCACGCGAACACGGCGAGGCCGATCCCGGCCGAGGAGAGCCCGATGAGCAGGTTGCGCCGCAGCCCCCAGCGGTCGAGGTCCTGGGTCAGCCGCGCGACCGAGAGCAGCGCGCCCAGGCCGAACGCCGACACCAGCAGGCCATAGGCCCCGGCGCCGGCGTGCAGGAGATTGCGCGCGTAGACCGGCAACAGGACCATGTACTGGAAGCCGAGTCCCGCGGTGACACCGAGCAGCAGGAGCAGGTTGCGGATCGATTCCACCGAGCGCGCGTAGGCCACGCCCTCGCGCAGCGTCGCGCGCCGGGCCGCGTCCACGGCGTGGGGGGCGCGGGGCGGCAGCCGCATGAGCGTCAGGCAGTAGAGCACCGCGAGGTAGGAAACGGCGTTGATCGCGAAGCAGCCGCCCTCGCCGATGGTCGCCATCAGGACGCCCGCGATCGCCGGGCCGATGACGCGCGCGGTGTTGAAGGCCGCGGAGTTGAGCGCGATGGCGTTCGCGAGCGCGTCCTTGCCGACCAGCTCGACCAGGAACGACTGGCGCACCGGCAGGTCGAAGGCGTTGATGACGCCGAACACGAACGCCAGGCCCAACACCATCCAGGGCCGCACCACGCCGGTCAGGACGACCGCCGCCAGCACCACCGCCTGGAGCAGTGCGGCGCCCTGGGTGAAGTAGAGCAGGCGGCGCTTGTCCACGCGATCGGCGACCACGCCGGCCCACAGCGAGAACATGAGCACCGGCACGAACTGCATGAAGCCGAGCAGGCCGAGCATGAAGGCCGAGTCGGTGAGACGGTGCATGAGCCAGCCCTGGGCCACGCTCTGCATCCAGGTGCCGATGAGCGATACCAGCTGGCCGACCCAGTAGAGCCGAAAATTACGGTGGCCGAGCGAGCGGAAGCGGGTGGCGAGCGTCTCGCGAACGGCGCGGTCGGGCATGGGGCCGACGCTAGCACAGCCCCCGCGCGGCGTGGCACCCCGGCACCGCGCCTGCTAGGTTCCGGCGCCATGCGGCACCGATTCCCGGAGGACTTCTGGTGGGGTGCGGGCACCTCCGCGCACCAGGTCGAGGGCGGCAACGTCCACAACGACTGGTGGCGCTTCGAGCAGCAGCCCGGCGCCACCCGCGACGGACGGACGAGCGGGACGGCGTGCCGCCACTACGAGCGGTTCGACCAGGACTTCGCGCTCGCCGCGGCCGACGGCCATCGCATGCACCGGCTCTCGTTCGAGTGGAGCCGGCTCGAGCCCGAGCGCGGGCGCTTCGACCCGGCGGCGGTCGCCCACTACCACGCGGTGCTGGCTTCACTCGCGCGCCACCGCCTCACGCCGCTCGTGACGCTCCACCATTTCACGAATCCGCTCTGGATCGCGGACCGGGGCGGCTGGGAGCACCCCGACACCATCGCGCGGTTTTGCGACTTCGCGCGCTTCTGCGCGCGCGAGTTCGGCGCCGAGGTGGACTGGTGGTGCACCGTGAACGAGCCCGAGGTGCTGGGCTTTCGCGGCTGGTCCGAGGGGCTGTGGCCGCCGCAGAAACGCGACGACGGCGCGGCGCTGGCGGTGATCGCGAACCTGCTCGAAGCCCACGGCCGCGCCTACCGCGTCCTCCACGAGGAGGACCGCGCCGATGCCGACGGCGACGGGCGCGCCGCGGTGGTCGGGTTTGCGAAGCACTGGGTGGGGCTCTCCCCCGACCGGCCGTGGTTCCCGCCCGACGCGCTGCGCGCCTGGTTCGAGCACCGCGTCTTCAACCAGGCGGTGCTCGAGGCGCCGCGCACCGGCCGCATCGCGCTCTCGATCCCGGGCGCGCGCGGGGTCGCGCGCCATGTGCCCGAGCTCGAGGGCAGCCTCGACTACCTGGGGCTCAACGTGTACACGCGCTGGCGCGTGCGCACCTTCGCGCCGGTCCCGCACGTCGCCACGCGCGGGGCGCGGCTCAACGACCTGGGCTGGGAGATCGTGCCCGGCGTGCTCGCGGAGGCGGTGGGCGCCGTGGCCGGCGCCGGGGTGCCGATCCTCGTCACCGAGCACGGCTTCGCTGACGCGCGCGACGCGTTTCGCCCGCGCGCGCTGGTCGAGTCACTGCTCCATCTGGGGGACGCCATCGAGCGGGGCGCCCGCGTGGCCGGCTACCTCCACTGGTCGCTGCTCGACAACTTCGAATGGGCCGACGGCTACACCGGAAGGTTCGGTCTCTACGAAGTGGACTTCGACGACCCCGAGCGCCCGCGCCGCCGCCGGCGCAGCGCCGATCTGTTCGCGCGCATCGCCCGGGCGAACGGCATCGAGGAGGCGGTGGCGGCCGAGGCCGGATTGGTGCTCTAGCGGCGCCGGCTCTATGCTGCCTCGACCTCCCACCGAAAGGACGACCTGATGTGCCCCATCTGCAAGATCCACGACGGCAAGCCCTGCGCGGTCAGCGAGAAACCGGGCGGCCGGATCCTGTGCGCGTGCGGCCGCCATTCCTGGCCGAACCAGGGCGCCTTCCTCGAGACCTGCCGGCGGCTGAGCCTCACGATCACCGGGCAGGTCCACGACTGGACCCAGGCCTACTGACGCTCCTCCCTCGCGGGCGGCGGCGGCGCGCCGCGCTTGCCCGGCCCCGGGGGCTGCGCTAGGCTCGATACGCAGCTCTATCCTCGCGGAGCACCTCCATGTCCGACAAGCCCCGGGATCCGCTCGAGCACCTGCAGCGCGAGGTCGAGCGCCTGTTCCACGATGTCGTCTACCGCCGTCACCCCGCCTCCCATTTCGCCGAGCCGATCTGGTCGCCGTCCGCGGACCTGGTGGTCTCGAAGCTCGAGGCGCGCGTCCTGTTCGAGCTCGCCGGGGTGCCGCGCGAGAGCCTCAAGGTGCTGATCCGCGGCCGGCTGCTCGAGGTGAGCGGCCGCCGCGAGCCGCCCCGCGAGCCGGGCGACACCCACTACCACCGCGCCGAGATCTACTTCGGCGATTTCCGGCGCCTGGTCGAGCTGCCGTGGGAGGCCGACGCGTCGAGCGTCGAGGCGGACTTCAAGGACGGCATGCTGCGTGTCCGCGTGGCGCGCGCCCCGGCCCCACGGGCCACCGACATCGAGGTCGAGGAGCCGCGCGGGGCGGGCGAACGGCACACACCCGGGACGTCCGGATGAACCTGATCCGCGGAAAGAAGAAGCGCGAGGCCCCGGCGGCCGGCCCGGCCGAAACGCCGGGCGGCGGCCCGCGCGTGCTGCCGGTGCTGCCGGTGCGCCACACCGTGCTGTTCCCGCTCGCCATCCTGCCGATCAACGTGGGCCGCGAGCGCAGCATCCAGCTGCTCAACGACGTGATGGCGGGCGACCGCACCGTCGTCGTGGTGTGCCAGAGGGACGCCACCACCGAGGAGCCGGCACCCGCCGATCTGCACGGTGTGGCCACCGTCGGCACGGTGCTGCGGATGGTGCGCTTCCCCGACAACCGCTTCTCGGTGCTGGTCCAGGGCGTGGCGCGCGCGCGCCTGGCCGAGTACGTCGCCACCGAGCCCTATCTCAAGGCGCGTATCGATACGCTGGCCGAGAACGAAACCGACGACGTCGAGACCCAGGCGCTGGTCAAGGAGGTGCTGGGCCAGTTCGAGCGCGTCGTCGCGCTGATCCCCACCGTGCCCGACGAGGCGGTGGCGGCGGCGCGCGAGCAGCCCGGGCCGGGGCGGATCGCCGACTTCATCGCCTCGCTGCTCGACCTGCCCTCCGAGGACAAGCAGAAGCTGCTCGAGACGCTCGACGCCAAGGAACGGCTGCGCGCGATCGCCCCCATGCTCGCGCGCGAGCTCCAGGTGCTCGAGGTCGGGCAGCAGATCCGCGCGACGGTGAAGGAGAACATCGACCAGCACCAGCGCGAGTTCCTGCTGCGCCAGCAGCTCGAGGCGATCCGCAAGGAGCTGGGCGAGGGCGACGACTCGCAGCGCGAGGTCGCCGAGCTCAAGGAGCGCATCGAGAAGGCGAAGATGCCGCCCGAGGTGCGCAAGGAGGCGGATCGCGAGCTCGACCGCCTGTCGCGCATCCCGCCCCAGGCCCCGGAGTACACGGTCGCGCGCACCTACCTCGAATGGCTGTGCGACATGCCCTGGGCGGTGGCGACCGAGGACAACCTCGACCTCAAGCACGCGCGCGCGGTCCTCGACGAGGATCACTACGGGCTCGACAAGATCAAGGACCGCATCCTCGAGTACCTGGTGGTGCGCACCTTCAAGTCCGACGCGCGCACGCCGATCCTGTGCTTCGTCGGCCCGCCGGGGACCGGCAAGACCTCGCTCGGACGCTCGATCGCGCGGGCGCTGGGCCGCAAGTTCGTGCGCCAGTCGCTGGGGGGCGTGCGCGACGAGGCCGAGATCCGCGGGCACCGCCGCACCTACATCGGGGCGCTGCCCGGCAACATCGTGCGCGGCATCCGGCGGGCCGGCTCCCGGAACCCGCTGTTCATGCTCGACGAGATCGACAAGCTCGGCGCCGATTTCCGCGGCGATCCGTCGGCGGCGCTGCTCGAGGTGCTCGACCCGGAGCAGAATTCCGCCTTCGTCGATCACTACCTCGACGTGCCGTTCGACCTGTCCCAGGTGCTGTTCATCACCACCGCGAACTACCTCGACCCGGTGCCTCCGCCGCTCCTCGACCGCATGGAGGTCATCAAGCTCTCGGGCTACACCGACCCGGAAAAGCTCGCGATCGCGCGGCGCCACCTGCTGCCCAAGGCGATCCGCGAGAACGGCCTCGAGAGTCTGAACCTCACCTTCACCGACGACGCGATCTTCAAGGTCATGCGCGAGTACACGATGGAGGCCGGGCTGCGCAACCTCGAGCGCGAGCTGGCGAACGTGCTGCGGCGCACCGCCAAGAAGGTGCTCGAGGGCGGCTCACCCGCGCTCGAGATCACGCCCGCCGAGGTGCGCGAGCTGCTGGGCCCGGAGCGCTTCGAGCACGAGCAGGCCCTGGCGCTCGATCAGCCAGGCGCCACCCTGGGCCTGGCCTGGACCCCGGCGGGCGGCGAGGTGCTCACGATCGAGGCCACCTCGATGCCGGGGGCCAAGAACCTCACGCTCACCGGGCAGCTCGGGGACGTCATGCGCGAGTCCGCGCAGGCCGCCCTCTCCTACGTGCGCTCGCACGCCGCGGAGCTCGGCATCGACCCCGATTTCTTCGAGAACACCGACATCCACGTCCACCTGCCGGCGGGCGCGATCCCCAAGGACGGCCCCTCGGCCGGGGTGGCGCTGTGCACGGCGATCGTGAGCCTGCTCACCGGGCGCAAGGCCCGGCCCGGGATCGCGATGACCGGCGAGATCACGCTGCTCGGCCGCGTGCTGCGCGTCGGGGGCGTCAAGGAGAAGGTGCTGGGGGCCCACCGCGCGGGCGTGCGGACCGTGATCCTGCCGCGCGAGAACCAGGGCGACCTCGAGGAGGTTCCGGTCGAGGTGCGCAGCAACATGATCTTCGCCCCGGTGGACCGGATCGAGCAGGTGCTGCAGCTCGCCCTCGAGACGGCACCCATGCGCCGGGACGGGGTGGAGCCCAAGGCCGAGCC
>JBGQIE010000014.1:0-28890 GCA_041498315.1 Candidatus Eiseniibacteriota bacterium | reverse complement strand
GCGGTCGGGTTCTCGAGCCCCGGGACGTCGTTGAGGCTGCGATGGTCGAGCTCCTGCTTGAGGATGGGCTCCACGAAATCCCGGATCTCGCCGAAGTCCACGAGCCAGCCGGTCTTCTCGTCCACCTCGCCCGCCACCAGGACCTCGATCCGGTACGAGTGCCCGTGCATGCGGTGACACTTGTGGCCGGGCGGCACCATGGGCAGCCGGTGGGCGGCCTCGAAGTGGAACTCGCGGGCGAGCTCGACGCGCATGCGGGTCAGGCCCGGGCCGCGGCCGCGTAGCGCACCGGGTCGGTGAGCCCGGCGTCGCGGAAGCCCCGGAGCCGGATGAGGCAGGCATCGCATCGCCCGCAGGCCGCGCCGTCCGGGGCGGGGTCGTAGCACGAGTGGGTGAGCGAATGGTCCACGCCCAGCGAGCGCCCGAGCCGGATGATCCCGGCCTTGTCGAGCGTCATGAGCGGCGTGTGCACGGTGAACCGCGCGCCCTGAACGCCCGCGCGGGTCGCGAGCCCGGCGAGCGTCTCGAAGGCGCTCACGAACGCCGGCCGGCAGTCAGGGTAGCCCGAGTAATCAACGGCGTTCATCCCCGCGACCAGGTCGCCCGCGCCCAGGGTCTCGGCGAGGCCGAGGGCCAGGGCGAGGAACACCGTGTTGCGTGCCGGGACGTAGGTGACCGGGATGCCGGTCGCCATCGCGGCGGCCGGCCGGTCGTGCGGCACCTCGATGTCGGCGGTGAGCGCCGAGCCGCCGATGGCGCGCAGGTCCACCGCGACGACGCGGTGGCTCGCGGCCCCCAGGGCCTCCGAGACGCGCCGGGCAGCGGCGAGCTCGACGCGATGGCGCTGCCCGTAGTCCACGGCGAGGGTGTGGCACTCGAAGCCCCGCGCGCGCGCCCACGCGAGGCAGGTGGCCGAATCGAGACCGCCCGAGAGCAGCACCACCGCGCGCCCGGCGGCCGGGCCCTTCAGGTCGAGGTCGTCCATCACACGCCCCGCTTCGCGCCCCACAGCCAGACGTGGAGGCGCGGGCTCAGGCGCAGGCCATGGCGCACGCAGAAGGGGGCGAGCCACGCGCCGCGCTCGCGCAGCGCCTCGGCGCTCATCCCCTCGGGCATCAGCATGATGCGCGCGCTCGGCACGCCGTGGTCGCGCTGCCAGGCCAGGAACCCTTCGAGATCGTCCTCGCCGGCCACCACGATCTTGAACGTCGCCCGCGGCTCGGCGAGCCAGGCCTTCAGGTGCGCCCAGGTCTCGGCCGCGCGCGGGGTGGCCGACGGCAGCTTGGGCGAGACGTTGTAGAACAGACGCGGGTGCGAGCGCGGCGGCGGGGCGATCCCGCTGGTTTCGACCTCGACCCGGGACCAGCGCTCGAGTGCTCCGTCGAGCACGGCCGCGAGCGCCGGATGCTGGAGCGGCTCGCCGCCGGTGACGACCAGGAGCCGCGCTTCGCCCAGCGCCCGGGCCTGCTCCCACAGCTCGTCGAGCTCCAGCTCGCGGCCGCCCGCGGCGTCCCAGGAATACTTCGTGTCGCACCACGTGCAGCCCACGTCGCAACCCTGGAGTCGCAGGAAATGCGCGGGGGTGCCGGCCGAGGGTCCCTCGCCCTGAATCGAGAGGAACAGCTCGCTGATGCGAAGGGTCTGGGTCACGATGGGTGGGAACCGCACGATCAGGGGGCCGTGAACTCCCGGGGCCCGAAGTCCGACACGGTCTCGATGTTGCGCGTGTAGATGACGGCCCCTTCCTGCCGGTGGGCGGTCGGGAACCAGAGCCCGTCGTGCTGCTCCCAACCTTCCCAGGTGTAGCTCCGCGCCGGGGGCTGGTCGCCCTGGAGCACCATGTCCCAGCGCTCGACGCGGTGGTTGGCGCGATTCACGTACACCCAGTAGTGATCGCCGGGCGTGTCGCCGACGTTCTCGAACGAGAGCGACAGCCGGTCGTAGGTCGTGCCGGCGATGAGCGTGTCGCCGTCGTAGGCGAGCTTGACCCCCGGGTCGCGCAGCTTATAGGGCATGAGCATCCAGTAGCTGTCGTTGATCCACATCGAGCGCGAGCGCTTGACGAGCTTCTGGAGCGAGTCCCCTTCGATGGCGTTGCCGTCCATCCACGCCTTGCCCTCGCCGTTGTTGAGGTTGCCGATGAAGCAGTAGGCCATCCCGGTGCGCGTCTTTCCATCGACGCGCTGCCAGCCGCTCATCTTGTCCCAGGCGTGGCGGCGTCCCGGCCGCAGCGTGTCGTTGACGGACACCTCGAACGTCCAGCGCAGGCCGTGGAGCTTGTTCCAGGCCTGAGCACCCCCCAGCGCCTCCATGACCTGGTCGGCGATCACGGTGGCCCGGTCGGCGGGCGCGGGAGCGCGCCCGCACCCCGCGACGGCGAGCGCGACGCCGAGCGCGACGCCGAGCGCGACCACCAGGGCGAGCCGGCGCGCGCGTACGGCGCGGCCGAGCATCCCGCGGCGCGTGGCCGGGCGGGGGCTCAATGTCCACCCTTGCGATGGAGGTCGAATTCTTTGCTGCAGTTGAAACACTTCCAGTGATAGGTCGGCTGCCCCGCGGGCCACGTCACGTAGTCGTGGCGGCCGCAGCCCGGGCACGAGATGCGCACACGCTCCGCCTCGGGGCCGGGCGGTTTCGTGAGTTCTGGATTCATGGTCGCGCGCCTTCCAAATGGGTCGAACGAGCGGGGACGATGCGGGAGTATAGCCCGCGCCGTGGGGCCGCGGAAGCCTCCCCGCGGGGCTCAGCCGCCCCCGGGAGTCGCGCCCCCCGCGATCAGCTCGGCGAGGCGCGCCGTGAACGCGGAGCGCGGGAGCACGTCGTCCACGCCCGCGGCCAGGGCGCCGCGCCGGGTCTCCTGGTCCACGTGCGAGTAGAACCCGGCGATGCGCACGCGGCAGGTGGCGGGATCCGCCTTGAGCGCGCGGGCGAGTCCCGGGGGATCGCCCGCGCCCTGAAGGTCCAGGATGACGAGGCCGGGCGGATCACGGCGACAGACCTCGAGCGCCTCGGCGGACGTGCAGGCGACCACCTCGACGCCCAGCGCCCGGGCGGTCGTGGCGATGCGGGTGGCGAAGAACAGGTCCGGCACCACGACCACGACGCGTCGCGGGCGGTTCAGCGAGTCGGCGCCGGAGGGACCGGAGGGGGTCATTGGGGCACAAAGAAAAACCCGGCATCCGATCGGGCATCGGATGCCGGGTTGGGAAGCTCGATCAGCGGTACAGCATCTTGATGGCGCCCCAGGTCGAAGCCTTGACCATGGTCGGCGAGTCGGACTTTCCGCTCACGATCGCGCTGAAGCCGGCCGGCAGCGCGGTGGTCTGGCCCAAAGCCGGGCCGGTCGTGATCCAGGTGGTGCCGAAGTTGAAGACGTTGCCGCCGATCAACGGGTAAAGCGTCCCGCCGGTGAAGGAGGCGGTGGCGTTGAATGACCCGCCGAAGCGGCCTTGCGAGTTCTTGGTGACGATCACCCGGAAGAAGTTGATGCTGGCGCTCAGGATGAGCGTGCCGTTCGAGAAGTTCCCCGGCACCCCGTCGCTCGGCGGGTTGGGAAGCAGCGCGGCCGTCGTCGGCGCGTCGGGAGGTGAACCCTCGTAGATGTTGAACGTCCCCGGCTGTGCCGACGAAGCGTAGTCCGTCGTCCACTGCCTGCCGAGGATGGTCTCGATCGTTCCGGGGGCGATGGTCGTGAGCGTCCAGACGAAGGTGTACTCCTTCGCGGGCATGTTCGCGTTCAGGAATCCCAGCGGCGATGCCGCATCGAAGCTCACGATCTTGCCCACCACGGTCATCGGGCTGCCGGTGACCGAGATGTACGTCGGATTGTTGGGAGTCTCGTAGGCGTAGTTGTCGCCGCTGAAGCAGATGAGGACCGGGGCGACGCACTGGGCCGCGACCGGGGCGGTGAACGCCCCCGCAGCCAGCACGCCGATCAGGGCCGCTACCCCGAGCTTCCTCGTCGTCATGATGTCCTCCATAGGGGATGTCCGCGGCCTCGAGGGCCGCGTCGAGGTGGAGGTTAGCGGTACAGGGCCTTGATGGCGCCCCAGGTCTTGTGCGTGGACGGCGTGGCATTCGGGCGGCGGCACTGGCCGGTCGCCTGATGATCGTACCCGGCCGGGATGCTCGGATTCGGCGGACCCGCGAGGCTGTGAGTGCCCGACAGTCCGCCCAGGATCCAGCCGGGCTGCTGGCTCACCGGGATGTAGACCAGGTCCACGCCCTCGTCGAGATCCATGTTCCCGCCGAAGTCGCCCTGGCCGAGCGAGATGTCGTAGGTCACTTCGAAGTTGTAGGTCTTCCCGCCCAGCGCGATGTTGCCGTTCACGAACGTCGAGGGCGCGGTGAGATTGGGCGGGGCGGTTCCGTAGACGCCGTGCGTGCCGCCCGAGATCGGATCCTCGTAGTAGCGCGTCCGTCCGCCGTTCACGTTGCTGAACACCGCATCGACGAAGTTGCCGTCCCAGAAGGCGACGGAGGCGACCTTGAGATTGAACATGTAGTACGTGTACTCGTTGACGCCGAAGTCCACGTACGCGCCGAGCAGGCCCGGATCCACGCTGGTCACGTACCCGAGCGAAAAGTACTGGTCGTTGACGTCCAGGTAGTGAGTGCTGCCCGGCGCCGCGATGTGATAGTCGAAGCCATTGAATCCGAGCAGGAACTGATCCGCCGATGCCGGCACCGCCATCGCCATCGCCGCGGCGAAAAAGAGCGGGAGTAGCTTACGATTCACAGGCCACCTCCTCAGGCAGGAACAGATGGTGAGGCCGAGATGCAGGGACGGCGCGTGGCCGGGGGGATCCTCTCGTCTTCGTCGGGCCCGATGCATTGGCATCGGAGGAACGTCGATACGGAAGCGCCATACCCTGGACTCGGCGCTGACAAATGGCCGAGGCCGAGAATTGATGAAGGGTGGGGCGCACCCGCTTTTCGGCTTCGCTATTATCGTGGGACGACCCTCCGGAAGCAAGGGCGGAAATTCCAGCGATCCTTGTCCCCCAATGTTTTATGGGGGATTACCGAGCGCTATCAAGGAGCGGAAGGCGGACTAACGACTTAGGCTTGGAGCCCGTCCGAAGATTGCTGACGGTAAACACGCCTCGGGCCTCATCCGGCGATCGCTATGGTCCGAAAGTGCCATGCGCGCCCCCCGCCGAAGCGGCGCTCGGGCAGGCTCACCCCGGCCATTCCATTTGCGCTAGGCGGCGCACCGCGAACCCGAAGGGGACCACGGCGACGAGCGCGCCGAGCGCGACCGGGCCGTAGAGCTCGAGCCCGGGCGCGAGCGCGGCGCCGAGGCGGAGCGCGATCAGTCCGGCGGCGATCCAGAAGGCGACCTGAACGGCGAGCAGCACCAGCGCGACCAGTCGGCCGGCGAGGCCGAGCATCGCGCGGGGATCGGTCCAGCGCGGATTCCCGAAGGTCGCGCCACTCCACAGTCCGATCGCGAGCGCGAGTCCGAGCGCGGGCAGGGCGAGCGCCATGACACGCAGCCCCTCGGCGGCGGTCAGCGCGAAGGCGAGCGCGACCGCGACCGAGGCGGCGAGCAGAATGGGTGCGGCGATCGCCGCAGCCCCCGCGAGCTTCGCGGCCGCCCAGCGCCGGGGCGGGACCGGGGCGAGCTGGCGCCACGCTCCGGCTTCGCGCTCGAAGGGCAGGGAGCGCGCCGCGACCTCGTAGCCCAGGGCCACCGCGAGGGTGACGAGCATCGCGCGCGCCACGAGCGGCCCCGCGGCGTTCCGGTGCGAGAGGGCGAGGAGCGGGAACAGCGTCCACAGCGCCGCCGAGACCAGCACGTCGCTCAAGACCGTCCACTCGCGGAGGAGGAGGCGCGCGTCGCGGCGCAGGATCGCGCTCGCGGCCCCCGCGCGTCGCCGGCGCGCCAGCGAGCCACGCCGCCCCGAGGCACGCGCGCCGGCGGGGGCCGCGGCGCGCGCCTGCGCGTTCTCGAGCCCGGCGGAGGCGCTCCACGCCGCGAGCGCGAGGGCCAGACCGCCCGCGAGCGCCAGCGTCAGCGCCGCCGTGGCGGCCTCGGCGGGCCGATCCTGCGCGGCCGCGGCCAGCGCCCGCGCCGCCCATCCCGAGGGCAGGAGCGATCCCAGCCGCTCCGCGGGCTCGAGGCGCGCCATCAGGTCGGGCGCGGGAGCGTCGGAGCGCATGAGGCGCGGCAGCAGGAAGGCGTTCGCGAACCACAGCAGGAGCAGCACGATCGTCGAGAGGTGGGCCAGGCCCTCACGCGCGCGCCGCACCGGCACGCGGCTCATGAACAGCAGCGTGATCGCCACGCCGAGCCCGAGCGGAATCGCCCACAGCGCGGCGAGGCCGAGCGGGACGATCGCCCAGCCCCAGGCCGGCAGCCGGTAGACGGCGGCGAACGCGAGTGGGGCGGGAAGCAGGAAGACGACGATGGGAATCGCGGTGCGGCCCAGGGCGTCGGCGAGCTTGAGCGCGAGGATCTGGCGGGGCCCAAGCGGCGCGCGCCGCAGCAACTCGAGGTCCGAGTCGAGGAGCAGGACGGCGACCGCCTCCTGCACATCGAAGACGAGCAGGCCCCCCAGCCCCGCGGCAAACAGCAGGCCGAGCGGGCCGGCGGCCGCCTCGGCGCCCGCGCCGCCTTGCGCGAGCCAGCGGAACAGCGCGTGCGCCCCGCCGAACATCAAGCCGCCGAGGGTGAGCCCGAGGGCGAGCGCCAGGAGCGGGTGGCGCGCGCGGCCGCCGGCCGCGGATCGAGAGCGCAGCAGCGTGCCGCGAGCGAGCCGCAGGCGCCCGAGCGCCACTCCGGCGACGTTCACGTTGCCGCGTCCCTGGTCAGCTCGAGGAACAGCTCCTCGAGCGTGGCGTGGCTGCCCGGGCCCCGCAGCTCGTCGAGCGTGCCCTCGGCGAGCTTGCGGCCGCGCTGGAGGATGACGACCCGGTCGCAGAGCCGCTCGGCGACGTCGAGCAGGTGGGTCGAGACCAGCACGCCGAGTCCGCGCCCGGTCCGCTCGCGCAGCAGGTCCTTGAGCGTGCGCGCCCCCTGCGGGTCGAGGCCCTGGAGCGGCTCGTCGAGCATCAGCAGCGGCGGGTCGTGCACCAGTGCCGCCGCGGCCGAAAGCTTCTGCCGCATGCCGGACGAGTAGCCCTCGATCGCGTCGTCCGCGACCGCGGCGAGCCCCAGGCGCTCGAGCAGCGAGCCGATGCGCTCGCGCGCCGGCGGGTCCGGAACGTCGTAGATCGCCGCGACGAAGTCGAGGAACTCGCGGCCGCTCAGCCGGTCGTACAGGAACGGACGGTCGGGCACGAATCCCACGCGCGCCCGGGCCTCGAGCGGCGAAGCGGCGAGCGGCCAGCCGGCGATGGACACCGTGCCAGCGTCGGGCCGCAGCAGTCCCGAGCACACCCGCAGGGTCGTGGTCTTGCCGGCGCCGTTGGGGCCCAGGAAGCCGAGGATCTCCCCGGGACGCACCTCGAGGTCGAGCCGGTCCACGGCGGTGAAGGCGCCGTAGCGCCGGACCAGGGCCGACACCACGAGCGGCAGCGCGGGCGGCGTCATCGACCTCACATCGGCGCGGCGGCCGCGGCCGGGCCGCGGCGCCGGGCCTTCGCATCCGCCGCGGCGCGGACGATGCGCTCCAGGCCCAGCGCGGCGAGCACCAGGAGCAGCGGCTCGGTCGGGATGCGGTAGCGGGTCTGGGTGAAAAACAGCGCGTAGGTCGCGGCGGTCGCCAGCGGCACGATGGCGAGCAGGGCCCGCTCCCGCGCCCGGCCCGCTCCGAAGCAGAGCCCCACGATGGCGAGCAGGAGGACGGGCAGGAAATAGATCGCGACCAGCCGGCGAGCGCCCGTGCCCGTGAAGCGGTTCACGGTCTGGATGCGGTCCGGGTAGGGATCGAAGAAGTGCACGAACTCATAGATGTAGTCGTGCAGATAGGCCCCCGGGCGTTGCGCGAGCAGGCCCGCCTCGCGGCTCAGGAACGCGCGTGCGGACAGGGGCACGAACTCCCGGCTCGTGTCGCGGATCGCGTGCCCGCCCACGGTGGACGAATCGTGCCGGGCAATGTAGAGCACGAACTCGGCCTTGGGCAGGAAGAACGCCGGGGTGGCGTGGGCGCGGCGCTGATAGCGCGCGACCGGCACGATCAGGCACAGCGCAACGGCCACCGCGAGCAGCGCGGCGAGGGCCGGCGGGCGCGCCGGACGCGGACCCGGCCGCGAGGGCGCGAGCGCGACCCAGGCCAGGACCGCGGCGACCGGGACGGCGACGATCTGATCCGTGAACCAGGCGAGCGCGATGAGCCCCCCGAGGGCGGCAGCCGCGCCCAGGCCGGAGGTGCGGGCCGCCCGCAGGGCGAGCGCCACGATCGCGACCATGATGAAGGTGTACACCACGGTCGGGTAGAGCATCGAGCTCGTGTAGACCAGGGTCGGCGCCAACGCCGCCGCCGCCCCGGCGAGCAGGCCGGTCGTGGGACCCCCGAGGCGCGCCCCGATCCCCAGGGTCAGGAGGACCGCGCCCACACCGGGCAGCAGCTGGAGCATCCGCAGGGCGGGAAAGTTCCCCACGCCGAAGATCGAATAGCCCAGCGCCATGAAGGCGGGATAGAGCGGCGCCCGTGGAATGCCGCCGCCGATGCCGTGGCCGGCCAGGAGGCTGCGGGCGGCCGCGTCGTACTCGAACGTGTCCGCGAAGTGCGCCTGCCGGCCCTTCAGGATGACGAGGACCAGCCGGGCGAGCACCGCCACGACGACGATGAGCACCGGCCAGGCGCGGGCCGCGCCGGCGTGTTGGGGGAGGGAGACACGCACGCCGGAATCGTCCCATAGCCCCGAGGTGCGGAACAACCGTTCCCTGACCAGCGCGGCCGTGGCGCGCTCGTCCGCCGGCTTCAGGTTCGGCGCGCGAGCCGGTGGGCGCCCGCGAGCGCCTCTTCATAGTCCGCGGGCAGCTTGCCGAACTGGCGCTTGAGGGCGGCGGGTCCGTCCGAGGCCGCGAGCGTCTGCCACAGCTTCCGCACCCGCGGCAGCACCCGTAAACCCGCCTCGTCGTCGCCCGCGATGGCGAGTGCCGCGGCCTCGAGGTCGCCGCCCGCCGCGACCAGCGCGCGCAGGATCTCGCCGGTGAGGTAGTAGGAGAGCGCCGAGCGCTCGGCGAGCGGCACGGTCTGTCCGGCGCGCCGACGCCGCTTGAGCGCGCGCGTCGCCTCGACCAGGTTGAAGCGCGAGGCGCGCGCCTGCTCGAGCGCCCAGGCGCCGAGCTGGCCGCGCGTCGCCCCCCGCCACGGCGGCTCCTCGCCCGGATGCTGGCGGCTCCACACCTGGTCGAGGTCCGCGAGCGTGACGTGCCCGGAGCCCTTGCAGCGCACCGTGAAGGCCGCGCACAGGTTCGCGAGCTCGCGGACGTTGCCGGGCCAGGCGTGGCGCTCGAGCGCCTCGACGACGCCCGGGTCCACGATCCACTCGGCGACCCGCAGCTCGCGCGCCTGGAGGCGCAGGAAGTGGGTGAGGAGCGGCACCAGGTCCTCCATGCGCTCGCGCAGCGGCGGGATGCGGACCGCGAACACGTTGAGGCGATAGAACAGGTCCTCGCGGAAGCGCCGCTCGGCGACCATGCCGCGCAGGTCGCGGTGGGTGGCTGCCACCACGCGGACGTCGGCCTCGAGCACGCGCTCGTCGCCGACGCGGCGAAAGCGCCCTTCCTGGAGCACGCGCAGCAGCCGGGTCTGGAGCTGGAGCGGCATGTCGCCGATCTCGTCCAGGAACAGCGTGCCGCGCTGGGCGATCTCGAAGGCGCCGCGGCGGTCGCGATGGGCCCCGGTGAAGGCCCCGCGCACGTGGCCGAACAGCTCGCTCTCGATGAGCTCGGGCGGGATCGAGCCGCAGTCCACGACCTCGAACGGGCCGCCCGCCTGGTCGCTCAGCTCGTGGATGGCGCGCGCCGCGAGCTCCTTGCCGGCGCCCGATTCGCCGCTCAGGAGCACCGGGAAGCGCGTGCCCGCGACCGCGAGCAGATCCTGGCAGGTCGCGAACATCGCCTCGCTCCCGCCGATCATGGACTTGAGCGGCGGATGGCTGGCGCGCAACGCCTCGATCGAGGTGCGCGCGCGCCGCGGCGGGGCCGCGGCCCGCGCGCGTCCGGCCCCCGCGTGCGCCGGGCGCGCGCCCAGAGCCTGCGCCGCCAGCGCGGCGAGCGCTTCGAGCAGCGTGCGCCCGTCGCTCTCCGCCTCGCCCGGCAGCAGGCGCGGCCCGAACACCAGCAACGCGAGCAGGCCGTGCGGATCGCTGACCGCGGTCCCGATCGCGGCGTCGAAGCTCTCGACCAGCCGGTCGCGGACGTTCCCCAGGGCGCGGGCCGCGGCCGGGCTCGCGAGCTGGAACGTGCCTTCGCGCAGCATCCACTCGCGCGCCGCGGCGGGCAGGACGAGCGATTCGAGGCGCGCGGGCTCGTCCAGCCCGGTGGCGTAGAGGAGCCGGTAGCGCCCGCGCTCGTCGGCGGCGAACATCGCGCCCGAGCGCACGCCCAGGGAGCCCATGCCGGTCAGCACCACCCGTGCCGCGACCTGCGCGCGGTCACGGGCGCCGATCAGGGCTCGCGCCGCCTCGTAGAGCGTCGAAAGCTCGGCGATGCGGCGCAGCGGATCGTCGGACGAGGGCTCGGGCGCAGGGTCGGGCGGCACGCATCAACGTTATCAAACCGGGCGGCGGCGAGGAACCGCGCGACGCGTGGCCGGTGCGCCCGGGCGCGGCTCGGTCTCAAGCCGGGGCGAGCGCGCGGGCGATGCGCGGCAGGCTCACGTCGTAGCGGTACTGGACGTTCATGTGCCCGTCGTCGAACTCCTCGTGCAGGTGCTGGATCCCGAGGGCCGCGAGCCGCCGGCTGAAGAGCCGGGCGCCGTGGTGCAGGCTCCATTCGTCGCGGGTGCCGCAGTCGAGGTAGAGCAGGCGCAGTGATCGCAGGGCGGCGACACTCGACTCGAGCATCCGGATCGGGTCGTGCTCGAGCCAGCGGCGCCACACCTCCTCGCGGAAGGCGCCGGTCTCGAGGTCGCACGGCAGGTCGATGCCGAAGGGCTCGCGGCTCGGCTGGGGCGAGTACGCCGCCGCCATGCCGAGCAGGTTGAGCGTGAGCATGTCGTCGTGGCTCTTCTGGCGCTTGCCCTCGAACTTCTCGAGCCAGGCCACGAGCCCGCCCGCGGCCTGGACGTGGGTGCAGAACTTGGGCACGTCCGGCAGGTAGCAGTACTCGAAGTACATGTCGCCGCTGTGGCAGGCGACCGCGCCGAAGATCTCGGGGTGCCGCATCCCGAGGACCAGCGCGCCGTAGCCACCCGAGGACTTGCCCGCCACCCCGCGATGCGCGCGGTCGGGCAGCGTGCGGTAGCGCCCGTCGACGTGGGGCACCAGCTCCTCGATGAGGTGGTCCATGTAGCGGCCGGTGGCGCTCGAGTTGAGATACTGCGATCCGCCGTAGCGCGTGAAGCAGTCCGGCATGACCAGGATCATCTCGGGCGAGCCCCCGCTCGCGATGAGCGCGTCCATGCGGTCGTCGAGCGCCGGATTCCAGGGATTGTCGTTGAGCAGCATGCGGCCGCGGCCGGTGAAGCCGGTGAGCACGTAGCACACCGGGTAGCGGCGGGCCGGCTCGCTCGCGTACGAGGGCGGCAGGTAGACCGGCACGCGGCGCTCCGGCGGATCGCCCGCGCGGTTGCCTTCGAGGACCCGGCTGCGGACCTTCTCGATCACGACCTGTCCCGGCTCCATCTCGTCTCCCGCTCGTGGGCGCCGCGCCTCGCGGATTGGGCGCCCGTGTGTCTGCATGTACCATGGGCGGCATGCAGCGGTTCGCCCCGCCCTCTGAACCCCGCGCTCGCGGCGGCGCATCGCCGCTCCTCGACCGCGTCGTCCTCGCCGTGGCGCTGCTCTACACGCTCGCCTACGCCGTCGTGGCGCTCCTGCGCATGCCGTATCCCTTCGAGCTGGAGTGGATGGAAGGGGGCATGCTGACGCAGGTCCAGCGCGTGCTCCACGGCCAGCCGATCTACACCGCGCCATCGCTGAGCTACATCCCGTTCGACTATACACCGCTCTACTTCATGGTCGCGGCCGTGCCCGCGCGCTGGATGGGCGAAGGTTTCACGGCGCTGCGCCTGCTGTCGTTCGTCGCCTCGCTCGGCTGCTTCGCGCTCATCTTCGCGCTGGTATGGCGGCAGACCGCGAGCGGTTCCGCGGCGGTGATCGCGACCGGGCTGTTCGCCGCGACCTACCGGCTGAGCGGCGCCTGGTTCGACATCGCGCGCCCCGATTCGCTCTTCCTGCTGCTCCTGCTCGCGGGGATCCTCGCGCTGCGCGGGGGCCGCGCCGGCTGGCGCGGCGCCGCGCTCTCCGGGGCGCTGTTCGCGCTCGCCTTCCTCGCCAAGCAGACCGCGCTGATCGTGGCCGTCCCGCTCGCCCTCCACGCCCTGTTCACGGACCGCAGGCGCTTCGCGGCGTTCGCCGGCGGGCTCGCGGCGCTGGTCGCGGGCAGCACGCTGCTGCTGAATCTGCGGTCGGGCGGCTGGTACGGCTACTACGTGTTCGGCGTCGCGGCCGGGCACTCGATCGACCCCGGCCTGGTCGTGCGCTTCTGGATCCAGGACCTGCTGACGCCGCTCGCTCTGGCGACAGTGGCGGGCGCGGCGTTCCTGCTGCTGCCGGCGCCGGAGGGCCGGCCGCGCGCCCGCGGTTTCCACGCCGCCGTCGTGGCCGGGCTGGCGGGCAGCGCGTGGTGGCTGCGGATGTTCCGTGGCAGCTACGACAACGCCCTGATGCCCGCGTACGCCGGCGTGGCGCTGCTCGCCGGATTCGGCTGGGACGCATGGCGCGGACACTTCGCGACCACGGCGCCCGGGGAGCAGGGGTCGAATCCCGATGCGGGCGGGCGGCGCGGCGCGGCGCGCCTGATCGCGATCGGCGCGCTGGCCCAGTTCGCCCTGCTCGCCTGGAACCCGGCCGACCAGCTACCCACCCGCGCCGACCGCAGGGCCGGCGCAGGGCTGGTCGAGAACCTGCGACGCGTGCCGGGTGAGGTGTTGGTGCCGAGCCACCCCTACCTCGCGGTCCGGGCGGGGAAGCCGGATCACTTCCACGAGGTGGCGCTCACGGACGTGCTGGCACGGCGCGGCCACGGCGCGCTCGAGCGCGCCCTCTCCGACTCGCTCGAAGCGGCGTTCCGAGATCACCGCTGGGCGACGCTGGTGCTCGACACGCGCGACTGGCTGCGCGCCGGCGCCGAGCCGTATTACGCGCCGCTCGGGTCGGCGTTCGACAGCGACACCGTCTTCTGGAGCCGCACCGGCATGCTCACGCGCCCGCAGGTCGTTCTGGGGCCGAAGCCCTAACCGGCACCCGCGCGCCTCAGTACTCCACCACGCCCGCGCCCGCGGCTTCGCTTCCCCGGAGCGCGCGCACCGCCCGCTCGATGACCGGGTCGCCGATGAGCCCGGGCTGACGGCGAAGGAGGGCGTCGAGCTCGCCGCGCGCCGCGGTCTCGAGGCGTGCATCGAGCAGCGCCTCGAGCAGGGCGAGGCGCGACCGCCAGTCGTCCGGATTCAGGAAGGTCGCCACCTTGAGCTCGAGCATCCCGTACTTGGGCTGGCGCGCGAGCAGCAGCCCGCCCAGCACGCCGTGGGGCTCGGGCCTTCCGATGCCGTAGCGGATCGCCTCGGCGAGGGTGCGCCGCCCTTCGAGCGTGTCGCGCAGCGAAACCAGCGCGAGTCGCGCGGCACTCATGTTGGCCTGCCATTTCGCGGTGTCGTCCACCGCGCCGAAGCTCTTCCACGCCGCCTCGGCCGCGTCGCGACGCCCGCTCCACAGCTCGGCCCATCCCAGCCAGTAGAGGTCGTCCGCGCGATTCCCCCCGGCGGCGAGCGCGCGCCGCAGGGCGTGGGCGGCGCCCGCGGGGCGCTCGAGCAGCAACAGGTCGGCGCCGACCTGGAAGAAGGGATCCGGCAGGCTGCGATAGAGCGGCTTGAGCTCGCGTCCATCCCACCAGAAGAACCGGCAGGGCGCCGCGGCGGCGGTGGACTCGGAGAACTGCGAGAAGAAGTAGGACTCGAGCGAGCCGTTCCGGTAGAGCGCGCGCACCAGCGCGCCGTTGCCCATCTGGAATCCCGCCCACGGAGGAAGCGTGGCGAAGAACAGGCGCGCGCCGTTCGGGGGCGCGGGCTCGACCGCCTCGAGCTGGCGCGACAGCTCGCGGGTGATGCGGGCCGCGCGCTCGAAGTAGGCGCTGCTCAAGTGCGTGGTCCAGCCCCAGGGATCTTCGCGCACCGCGAAGGCGCGCGGCCCGGTGCCGCCGGCGTGCCACCACAGCAGGGCGGGGACGAGCACGAGCCAGGCCGCGCGCCCGATCGGGCGGAGCAGCAGCCCGGCGAGCAGTGCGGCGCCCACCGCCGGGACGGTATAGAAGTAGGCGCTCCAGATGCCGGCGACCGGCCCGGTCAGGAGCCCGAAGGCGAGGAGCCACGCCGCACCGAAGGCGGCGACGGCGCGCGCGTGAGGCCGGGGCGGCCCGACCGCGAGCGTCCGGTCCGCGGGCAGCACGAAGGCCAGGATCGCGAGCAGCACGAGCGGCACCGGCGCGGGCCCGTGGGTCGAGAGCGCGCGCGCGAGCCCGGTCGGAAGCTCGAGCCCGAGCAGGCTCTGCGCCTCGTGGACCAGCCCGGCGACGAAGTGCCCGGCCCCGAAGTGAAGCCCGCCTTCGACCGGCGCGGCCCCCAGCGCGACGCCGAGACTCAGCGCGCCCCACGCGGCCGCCACGACGAGGAACCGGACCGAGCGACGGAGTGCCGCACCCACGCCGAGCCCGGCGACGAACACGCTCCACGCGAGCAGCGCCAGCGGCAGACCGAGCGCGATCTCCTTCGAGGCCATGGCGCATAGCGCCGTGACCAGGGCCGGCGCGATGCGGCCGCGCCGGTAGAGCGCGAGGGTCGCGAGCGTGAAGAGCAGCGCGAGCAGGTCCTGGCTGCACGAGATCCAGATGAGGTTCACGCGCTGAAGCGGAAGCAGCGCGAAGTAGAGCGTGCCCGCCCACGCCCCGGCGGGCGGGAGCAGGCTCGCGAGCAGGTCGAAGAGCAGGGCGAGCGCCAGCAGGAAGAGCGCGAAGTTCGCGGCGTGGAACACCAGCGGCCGGCCGTCCCCGGCGGGGGTCAGCGCCGCGAAGTAGATCTGGCGCGACAGCGGGCGGTAGTGGTTGCCGATCGCACCCGGGTGAGCGAGCGAGCCCAGCACCGGCTGCGTGCGAGCCTGCTCGATGAACAGGTAGTCGTCGTTGAGGAATCCGGTCCCCAGCGGCCCGGCATAGAGCACCCCGAGCGCCAGGGCGGCGATGACGGCGGCGATCAGGAATGCGGCCGGCCTGGGGAGTGCGGGGAGAGATCGAGCGGGTCGGGAAAGAGACGGGGTTGTCGGGGCGGGCGCGCTCGGCATCTCCATGGCGTGCAGCAACCTACCATTAGTGCTCGGAAGATTGCGGCCGAGTCTGCGGATGCTCCCGCCCGACAACGGCATTCCGTGAGGATTTCGCCAAACAGGCTATCCCCTCGCGGCACAGCCGATTAGCTCCTGCGGGAACAATCATCGGAGCACAAGGTCGGGCTTAACCCAGACCCGCGGGCGGCCGATAACCCGTTGCGATTGACAGAATCGGGGCCGAGCCCAACGCCTGGAGCATTCATGCCCAACGTCAAGACCGGATCCACGCCCGAGGCGCTCAACCGCCGCGGCTGGGTGCTGTGGTGCGTGACCGTCGCGGTCATCATTGCGCTCGCGGCCGCGGTGCCGTTGCTCTACATCCCGCTCATCCGGGCGCTGACCGAGCAGAGCGGCTCGCGGGAGGGCGTGGCGGAGGCCTACTTCCGGCTCATCTCGCTCAGCGCCCTGGTCCTGATCTTCTGCCTCTACACCGCGCTCAAGCACCGCGAGCTCAACCTCATGCGCGCGGCCCTGAGCCGCGAGGAGCGCGAGAAGGAGAACGTCCGCACCCGGCTGTCGGAGCTCTCGGCGCTGTTCCAGGTCTCGACCGCGCTCAATCTCCAGCTGCGGCTCGACGCGATCCTCGAGATCATCGTGCGCCGGGTGGTGGCCACGCTGCGCGCCCAGCAGGCCTCGGTCATGATCTACAACCCCGAGACCGGCGTGCTCGAGACCCGCGCGACCTACGGCCTCGAATCGGAATACGCGAAGAACGCGAAGAAGCGCATGGGCGAGGGCATCGCGGGCTGGGTCGCGGAGCGGCTCGAGGCGGTGCAGCTCGACGGCAACGATCCCCATCAGACCTTCGGCCAGCACATGAAGTCCAACCGCAACATCACCTCGGCGCTTTCGCTGCCGCTGCGCGTCGGCGAGCGGTGCGTCGGAGTGCTCAACGTGAACCGCATCAACCACCCCGAGACGTTCCAGGACCATCACCGCGAGATGCTCCAGCTGTTCTCCGAGCACGTCGGCGCCGTCATCGACCGGGCCGAGGTCATGGACCGCATGGGCAGCCGCACGCGCCAGCTCGAGGCCGACAACCAGAAGCTCGAGCAAACGAACCGGATGAAGGACGTGTTCCTCTCGACCGCGAGCCACGAGCTCAAGACGCCGCTGACCTCGGTGATCGCCTACGCCGAGCTGCTCGACGACAACGAGAAGCAGCTCGACCGCAACCAGCGCGGCGAGTTCCTGCGCCGCCTGCGCGCCGAGGCGGGCCGGCTGCTGGCCCTCATCGACGAAATCCTCGATCTGTCGCGGATCGAGAGCGGCAAGCTCACGCTCCACCGCGTGCCGATCTCGCTCAACGAGGTGGCGCGCGCGGCCGCGGAGACCAGCCGCTCGCTCGGCAGCCGGCGCGGCATCGAGATCGACGAGATCTACGATACGACGCTGCCGCCGCTGCCGCTCGACGAGGTCAAGATGCGCCAGGTGTTCGTGAACCTGCTCGTCAACGCGATCAAGTTCAGCCCGGACAACAGCCGCATCGTCATCCAGACGGCGCGAGACGGCGATCACCTGCGTGTCGAAGTGCGCGACAAGGGGGCGGGGATCCACCCCGAGGACACGCCGCACATCTTCGAGCTGTTCGGCCAGGGCATGCACGGGCCGGGCCGCGAGAGCGGTGGGCTGGGCATCGGCCTCCACCTGGTCAAGCGCATCACCGAGCTGCACGGCGGCCACGTGGGCGTCAACAGCGCCTACGGAGACGGCAGCGCTTTCTGGGTCCGGCTGCCGCTGGCGCTCGCCGAATCCACGTCCGCGGACGAAGAGGGGTCGGTCCACCGCGCCGCCTAGCGGCGGGTCGCGACGAGCAGGCGGTGGATCGCGGCCGGGGGGTTTCCCCCGGCCGCGATCGTTTCCGGCCCGGGGTTGCTCATGGCTGCAGGGGCTGCCCGGGGTCGCTCATGGCCGTCCGGTGGCTTCCCGGTGGCTGCCCGGGGCTTCCGCTCCCGGGGCGTGGCGGGATGATGTCTTGCGCGCCTGGGACCCGTCCTGTCCCGCCCGGGACCATGCGGCCCTCGGTCGCGCAGCCCCAGCTTAGGCGGCCTCGTCCTCGCTCGAGGCGCCCAGCACGTCGGGATATTCCTTCGCTCGCAGCGCGCGCTTGATGCTGCGCTCCTGAGGCAGCGGCCGGAACTCGATGTTCTCGTGCGCCTTCACGCCGCGTCCGTTGGGGTGCAGCACGAGCTTCACGTGGGGCCGCGACGGATCCTCGCGATTGGGCGCCAGGACCAGGGCGACCGAGTCGTCGTCGAGCCGCACCATCTGCCCGGGCGGATAGAACCCCACGACCTCGACCAGCGCCCACAGCACGCCGAGGTCGAAGCGGTCCTGGAGCGGGCCGAACAGGGTGCTCAGGGCCTTGTAGGGGGTCATGCCCTTGCCGCGCTCGCTGCGGTGGGTCAGCAGGTTGACGTAGCAGTCGGCGACCGAGGTGATGCGCGACAGCAGGCTCGGGCCCCAGGGCGGGTCGGTGTGCGGGTAGCCGGTTCCGCCCGGACCCATGTGGTGCTCGAGGGCCACGCGGATGCAGCGCAGCGTGGTCTGGTTGAGCACCGTGCTGCGGGTGATCAGCTTGGCACCCTCGACGGCGTGGCGTTCGGCGGCGGCGCGCTCCTCGGCCGTGAACTCCTCGAGCGCGTGCGTGATCTCTTTCGCAACCGCGCCCTTGCCCACGTCGTGGAGCAGCACCGCGACGCCCAGGTCGGCGAGCTGGCGGCGGTCGAGACCCAGGACCTGGCCGATGTTGACCGCGACCAGGCACACGTTCACGGCGTGCGCGTAGGTGTAGTCGTCGCGCTGGTTGAACCCGCTGAGCCCCACGACCACGGGCTCGGAGGAAAACGCCCCGTCCACGAGCGGCTGCACGACCCGCTTGGCGTGCCGCATCTCGACCCCCTGCTCGGGGGTGTGGAGCAGCGTGCGCATGCCCTGGAGCGCCATCAGGAAGGCTTTCTTGTTGGCGCCGCGATCGAGGTTCCAGCCCGAGCTGGATTCCTCGCCGATCAGCCCGGCCGCGCCGCCGACCGCGCCCTCGCCCGCCTCGCCCGTTCCCGCGCCCGCGCCCGCGCCCGCACTCACGCCTGCCCCGTCGCCGCCGCTCCCATCGCCCTCGCCGGGGGCCTGGGCCGAGGCGTGGATGACCGGCAGCAGGTGCCGGTCTCCGCGCGCCGAGCAGGCGTGGAGGAAGGCCGTGCCGTGGAGCGGGTCGGCCTGCATGAACAGCTCGAAGAAGACCTCGACCTCCTTGATGCTCAGCCCCTTGGTGGCGCGGAAGCCGGCGATCTTGCGCTGCTGGAATTCCTTGCGGACCGACTCGTGGAAACGCAGGCTGTTGGGCTTGACCGGCAGGCGCGCGCCGTTCAGATAGAGATCGCCGTCGAGATCGACGAATACGGCTTCACCGGTCTCGTCGACCGCCTGCAGGACCGACTCGATGAAGCTCTCGAGCTGGCGGGTGAACACCTGGTTGCCCACCTTGTAGGCGCGGCCGGTGCGCACGGTGGCGAGCAGGCGCGTGATGATGACCAGGCCCTGCTCGCGCAGGCGCTCGTCGGGAGATTTCGCGCCCGGCCGCTCGATCTTGCGAGGCTCGTTCGGGCTCACGCCGCCCCCTTCTGACTCATGGCGTCCATGCAGGCGCTGCGCACCGCCTCGTTGCGCGCGTGCAGCCCGGCTTCGAGCACCGCCACGGCCTTGGGCGTGCCGATGCGCTCGAGGGCGCGCGCCGCGGCGCTGCGCTCGAACGAGCGGCGCGCGAACCAGCCGCCCTTCGTGAGCTGGGCCTCGAGGGTGGGAACCGCCTCGTCGCCCGCGAGCTCGCCGAGCGCTCCGAACAGCGCGCGGCGATTGCTCTCGGACCGGGTCTCGAAGGTCGGAGCCGTGATGCAGGCGAGCAGGGCGCGCGCGCCGCGCTCGTCCTTCTCGCGCGTGAGCAGGCTCAGCACGGTGCCGAGCAGCTGGGAATCGTCGGTGTCGAGCTGCTCGATGAGGAGCGTGAGGCGGTCGTCGAGCGGCACGTTGCCGAGCGCCTGGATCGCCTGGCGGCGCACGCGCATGTCGGAGTGCAGGCAGGCCGAGCGCAGCAGCTCCACGACGTTGGCGCCGCCGATCTGGCCGAGCACGAAGGCGATGCCCAGGACCAGCGCGGGGCGCGCGTCGCTCAGGTAGGCCGCGAGCATCTGGGGATTGTCCGCGCAGATGTAGCACAGGGCGGTGGAGGCCGCCGCGCGCGTGCGGGCATTGTTCGCGCGGCCAAGCACGGCGCAGGCGAGAGCCACGCCGCTCGCGCCCAGCGAGGCCAGCATGGCCGCGAAGCGTCCGGCCTCGTCGGGCTCGGCCTCGTCGAGCCGCTCGACGATGCCCGGGACGTCGAGGCGCTCGTTCGCCACGCTCAGCTCGGCACCGCAGCGCGACAGGTCGGGATCGAACTCGCGCAACAGCCCCAGCGCCGCGCGCGCTTCCTCCCAGGCGAAGCGCTGCAGCGCGTCGGCGACCCAGGTCGCCAGCGAGTGCGCGACGGCCCGCCGCATCCCCTCCGAGGGGTCGAGCAGCAGGAGCAGGCGCAGGACATCGGGAGCCTTGAGCCGCCAGTCGGCCGCGTGCTCGTCTTCCCACATCGCTCGGAAGCGCGCGGTGGCGGAGTCCATCGCCGGCTTCAGCGCGGCGTAGATCGCCGGCACGTTGGCCATGGACTCGGGGGCCTCCCAGTCGTCGAAGGTGTCCCGGTGGAGGCCCTGCACCCCCGCGAGCTGACCGATCTCGCCGTGCATCTCCCCGCCCTCGTAGGTGTAGCCCGCCTTGGGCGCGGCCGTGGCCGCTCCGGGCCCGGCCTCCTTCGAGGACAGGTAGATCGTCTGCTCGAGCGGCACCGACTCGACCATGATCTGGCTCAGGTTCGCCTGCCACAACATGGTGACGAGGTCGTCGTGGCTGTCCGAGGCGCCGCCCGAAAGCCGCAGCGCCTCGAAGAAGGCGTCGAGCTCGCCGCGCGTGGCGCTGGGCTGGAGGGTCACCTTGCGCACGCCGTCGCGGTAGAACATGAACGGCAGCTCATCGAGCGCGCCGTACTGCACGCCCTCCTCGCTCGCCGCGTGTCCCGCGTGCACGAGGACTTCCTCGCCGAGCGCGATCTCGGTGGCGGTGAAGCGGAAGCCCATCCGCCCGTGCTTGGCGAGCAACGCCTCGAGCCCGGCGATGACCTGGTCGTGCGCGTGGACCACGATCGGGTTGTCGCGCTGGTAAAGGCGGTAGACCTTCAGCGTGCGCGCCAATTGGCGCAGCCACGCCTCCGCCGCCTGCGCGGCGGGGGAAAGCTCACGGGCCTGCGCCTTGGCCTGATTGGCACTCAACACCATGTCGGAACGCTCCCCGGGTCCCTGGGCACAAGCGCTGACGACCGGGCGGTCGGGCATACGCCGCCAGCCCAGGACCGTTCAGGTGCCTGGGCTCTCGCCGGTTATCGGCCGGTCAGAACCGGGAATTGAGAGCCGCTCCAAGGTCTTCCGATCCGGGGCACCCCGAACCCCCCGCCCTGGAGCCCGCGTTCCGGCAGGGACTTGCGCCCGGGTCCCGCCCGGCACGCGGCGGGACGCCTCGCGGGCCCGATCCGCCGCCGCTTGACGCGGCCTTCCGCCATCCCGTAATCTCCGCCGTCCTTCGCTGAGACGCCGGTGCGCGAGGTCGCGCCCAGGCGGCCCGAGCTGTCGTCAGACGCCGGGCGATCCTCCGCCGAGCCGAGGTCCATTGACCCATGCAGCGCACATACCGTCCTCGCAATCGCCATCGCAACAAGACGCACGGCTTTCGCAGCCGCATGAAGACCACGGGGGGCCGGAAAGTGCTCGCGGCCCGTCGCAAGCAGGGCCGCAAGCGCCTCACGACGTCCTCGGCCTAGCCGGCTGTCGCGAATTCCATTGCGGTTTTCCGTCCCGGCTGCCGCGGCGGGGGTGTCCGCCCCCGGACGCCCGCCTGCGCTCGCGGCGATCATCCCGCCCCCACCCGGGCGGGAGAGGAAGCGCATGAATCTCGAGCGCGGCGAGCGACTGAGCCGCTTCCACCGGCTTAGGTCCTCGCTCGAGATCGCCGAGGTCAAGGCCTCGGGCCAGGTCCTCCGCGGCGTCCACTCCATGCTGCTCGTGCTCGCGCGGCCGGGCGTGCCGACCCGGATCGGATTCATCGCGAGCAAGAAGGGCGTCGGGGGCGCGGTCGAGCGCAACCGGGCGCGGCGCCGGCTGCGCGAGATCGTGCGGCGGCGCTGGCCACGGCTCCCGCTCACCGGCTACTGGATCCTGGTCATCGCCCACCGCGGCGCGTTGAGCGCGCCCCACCAGGAGCTGGCCACCGACCTCGAGCGGCTGCTCGCGAGCGCCGGGGCCCTGGCCCCGATCGGCGAGTCCCTCGACTAGCATGCGCGCGCTCGCCCTGCTTCTGATCCGCGCCTACCAGCACCTGCTCGCGCCGCTGCTCGGCGGCGCGTGCCGCCACCAGCCGAGCTGCTCGCACTACGCCGCCGAGGCGGTCACACGCCATGGCGTGGTCCGTGGGGGCGCCCTCGCGCTGCGCCGGCTCCTGCGCTGCCATCCGCTGGGCACCAGCGGCTACGATCCGGTGCCCTGAGCATGGAACGCCGCACCCTCGTCATCGTCGTATTGTGCGTGCTGGCGTTCGTGTTCTACCGGCCGCTGCTGGCGCGATTCGGGCTGTCCCGTTATCTCGAGCCGCCGCGCCCGGTGGCGACCGCGCCGCCCCGCGACAGCACCGGTGCGGACACTGCCACGGCGACCGCCCCCGCGAGTCCCGAACCCGCCCGGCCGACCGCCCCTGCGCGCGCGCCCGCGCACGCGCCCGAGCTCGGGGCCACCCGCCCGCCGCAGGCGATGGAGCGCATGCTCCACGTCGAGACGCCGCTCTACGACGCGGAGTTCTCGAACCTGGGCGCGCGCCTGGTGTCGGTGCAGCTCAAGCGCTTCGCCTCCGCCTACGGCGTATCGAGCGTGGGCGGCAAGCCGCATCTCCCGCATCCGGGCGAGGACCTGCCGCCCGGCGATCGGGTCGTGCTCGCGGGCGGCCCGAGCTTCGAGCTCGCCCTGGGCTCGGGCGCCACGCTGCGCCCGCTCACGGACGTGGCGTACGCGGTCGCTGAGAGCCTGGACGTCAACGGCCGGATCCGGTCGCTCACGTTCACCGGAACGGAGCCGGGAGGCGCCCGGCTGCGCCAGACCTACCGCGTCCATCCGGATTCCTACGCGATCGACCTCGAGGTCGAGATCCGCGACGTGCCGGTCTCGCCTCCGATCTCGGACTACTCGATCACCCTGCGCTCGTGGCCGGCCTTCACCGAGGCCGACCGCCAGAGCGACGCGCGCTCGCTGCGCGCGAGCAGCCTGGTGGGCACCAACATCCACCGCGAGGCGGCGCGCTCGCTGGTGCGCAAGCCCCGCCTGTTCGAGGGCAACGTGGTCTGGGCCGGGGTTCAGAGCCGCTACTTCGTCACCGCGGTGGCGCTGGTCCAGGGCACGGGGCGCAGCGTGTCCTCGAGCGGCGAGGAGCAGCCGCTCGCCCCGGAGGCGCTCGCCCATCTCCAGCGCGGCGAGAAGCCGGTCCACGACATCGCGATCAACACGTTGACCGTGAGCCTGCCGGGCCCGACCCAGCCCGTGAACCGGTTCGTGCTCTACGCCGGGCCGAGCGAGTACGCGCAGCTCGCCCGGCTCTCGGGCACCCAGCTCGAGCGCGTCGTGGATCTGGGGTGGACCTGGATCCGGCCGATCAGCGCGATCCTGCTGCGGGTGCTCAACTGGATCCACGCGGTGCTCCGCAACTACGGCGTGGCGATCATCGTCCTGGCGACCCTGCTGCGCGCCCTGCTCCACCCGCTCAACATGTCGAGCATGAAGAGCATGCGGGCGATGCAGAAGCTCCAGCCCGAGATGGACCGTCTGCGCGCGAAGCACAAGGACGATCCCACGGCGATGAACACCGCCATCATGGCGCTCTACAAGGAGAACAAGGTCAACCCGGCGGGCGGCTGTCTGCCCATGCTGCTCCAGATGCCGGTGCTCATCGCGCTCTACCAGGTGCTGTTCAACGCCATCGAGCTGCGCCAGGCGCCGTTCGTGGGCTGGATGAGCGATCTCTCGGCGCCCGAGCTGCTGTTCACGGTCGCGAACTTCCCGATCCGGCTGCTGCCGATCCTCATGGCGCTGTCCGGTCTGCTGCTCCAGCGCATGACGCCCACCAACCCGCAGCAGGCGCCGACCGCGTACATGATGAACCTCATGATGCTGGTGTTTTTCTACAACCTGCCGTCCGGGCTGGTGCTCTACTGGACGGTCATGAACGTGCTGAGCGCGGTCCAGCAGTGGCTGGTGCTGCGCCAGGACGGCGGGGCGTTTCCGGCTCCGGTGGTGGTGCGCCAGGGCGCCGGCGCCAAGCATCAGGGGCGTTCGTGAGCACGGGCATGGACCGGGAACCGGCCAGCCGCTAGTCTATAGACGTGCCCGCGGCCGTCCCGGAGTCCGCGGGTGTTGGGAGCGAAGGGCCCTTGATTGGGTTGCGGAGGCCCCCGCTCCATCCATCGGATGCACCGCGCCGCCCGCGACGGGGCACCCGGCGTAGCCGGGTCCGGCCCGCCCAATTGGCAGGGGGCCCCGCAGGAGTTCGGCCAGGTCGCATCCTCGTTCGCAAGCTCCCGCGGCGCGGGGCATCCACGAGCTCGTCAGGCCGCCCGCCGCGGCACGAGAGGTTCGAAATGGGGCATGAGAAAGCCGTATTCGAAGGTCGTACGCTGGAAGACGCGGTCAAGAAGGGGCTCGCGGAGATCGGCCGCACGCGCGCCGAAGTGATGATCACGATCCTCGAGGAAGGATCGGGCGGATTCCTGGGGCTGGGCGCGCGGCCTTACAAGGTGCGCATCATGCCGCGGCCCGGCGGGGCGTTCCGCGAAGTCGAGCGCGAGCGCGAGCGCGAACCGGCCCGGGGCGGGCGCGGTGGGCGCGGGCGCTCGGAGGGCGGAAGGGCGGAGGCGGGGCGCGGGCGTGAAGGGCGCGAGCGCGGCCCGCGTCCCGCTCGCGCGGAGCGCGGCGAGCGCGCCGAGCGTCCCCGGCGCGAGGTCGCGGGCGAGCCTGCAGCGGGGCCCGCGCGCCGCGACGAGCGCCGGCGCGAGGGCCGACCCATGCGGGGCGCGCCCCCCGAGCGCGAACCCGGACGCGAGATGGAGCGCGGGCCCGAGCGCGGGGTGGGGCGCGAGCCCGGACGCGAGCTGGGGCGCGAGCCCGAGCGCGAGATGGGGCGCGGGCCCGAGCGCGAGATGGGGCGCGAGCGGTCGCGCGAGCCGGCGCCCTTTGCCGCCGAGGCCGAGCGCGCGCCCTCCGAGGGTCGGCGCCGCAGACGCGGACGCCGCGGCGGGGGATCGGGCGCCGAGCGGCCCGAACGGGAGGAGAGCCGCCCGATGGCTCCGCCTCGCGAAGCGGTCGTCTCCGAGGAGATCTATCGCGAGCCCGAGCCGGTCGCGCCGCGCGCCGAGCGCGAAGACCATCGCGGCGAAGCGCGCGAGCGGCCGAGCGAGGCCACCGCGATCATGAGCGACACGCCGGGGATGTCCTCCGACGAGCTCGCGGCCACCGGCAAGCGGCTGACCGAGGAGTTCTTCGCGAAGCTCGGCTTCGATGCGACCGTCACGGCCTCGGCGCAGGAGGATCACGTGGACGTCGCCGCCAGCGTGGGGAACAACGAAGCGCTCCTGACCGGTCCCAAGGGCGAGGTCCGGCAGGCGCTCCAGCACCTCCTCAACCGCATGCTCAATCGCGGCGAGGGCTCGCGCTATCACCTGCAGCTCGAGATCAACGAGTTCTGGAAGCACCGCGAGGATGAGCTGCGCTCGCTCGCCCATCGCCTCGCCGACGAGGCGCTGGCCGGCAACACCGAGGCGTTCACGGAGTACCTCAACGCGCAGGAGCGTCGGATCGTGCACGTCGCCCTCAAGGAAGATTCGCGGGTCAAGACCTACGCGCTCGGGACCGGCCTCATCAAACGCGTGGCCGTGGCCCCGGCCGATTTCCCCGAGGGCCCGAGATCGGAATAGCCCGACGCGTGGTGGTCTTCGGCGCCGGGCGGTTTTCACCCGGCGCCGTTTTCATGAGGAGCGCATGCAGCCCCCAGACGACGTGATCGCCGCCATCGCGACCGCCCCGGGCCCCGCGGGGCTCGCCGTGGTGCGCGTGAGCGGCGCCGGGGCGCTTGCCGTGGCGGACGCCGTCTTCCGCGGCGGGGCGCCGCTGGCCGGGGCGGCGGCGAACACGATCCACCATGGCTGGGCGGTGTGGCCGGCCGGCGCCGAGGACACGGCCGGACACGGGTCCAGGCGGCTCGACGAGGTGGTCGCCGCGGTCTTCCGCGCCCCGCGCTCCTACACGCGCGAGGACGTGATCGAGCTTTCCTGTCACGGCGGACCCCTGCCCGCCGGGCGCGTGCTCGCGGCACTGCTCCACGCCGGCGCGCGTCTCGCTCGCCCGGGCGAGTTCACGCTGCGCGCGTTCCTCAACGGCCGTCTCGATCTGGCCCAGGCCGAGGCAGTCGCCGATCTCATCCACGCCGAGACCCAGGCGGCCCAGGAGCTGGCGCTCTCCCAGCTCGCGGGAACGCTGTCGCGCCGCCTCGAGGAGCTGTCCGAGCGCGTGGGTGACTCGCTCGCCGAGATCGAGGCGCGCATCGACTTCGCCGAGGATGTGGGCGGGATCGAAACGCCGGCGCAGGTCGTCGCGGCGATCGCGGGCGTGAGCGAGGAGCTGACCGGCCTGCTCGCGAGCGCGGCGTACGCCCGCGCGGTGCGCGAGGGGGTGCGCGTGGTGCTGGCCGGGCGGCCCAACGTCGGGAAGTCGTCGCTGTTCAACGCGCTGCTCGGCGAGGCGCGCGCCATCGTGACCGCGCTGCCCGGCACGACGCGCGACCTGGTGAGCGAGCGGATCGAGATCGCCGGCGTCCCGATCACCCTGGTGGACACCGCGGGCTGGCGCGCCGGCGGCGATCCGATCGAGGCCATCGGCGTCGAGCGCGCGCGGGAGGCGGTCGACGGCGCGCGCGTGGCGCTCTGGGTCCTCGACCGGGCGGCTCCGCTCGCAGCCGAGGACCATCGCATCGCGGCGAGCCTGGACGGCAAGCGCGTGCTCGTGGCACTCAACAAGAGCGACCGCCCGGCCGTGCTCGGGCGCGCGAGCCTGCCGCCGCTCCCGAACGTCACGGCGCTCGAGGTGGTCGAGGTCTCGGCGACCACGGGCCTCGGGCTCGGCGGCCTCCAGGAAGCGCTCGGCCGCCTCTCGGGCGCGACCGAGGGTGCGGCGCCGCTGGCCGCCGCGGTCGCGAACCCGCGCCACGTCGAGGCGCTCGAGCGCGCGCGCGCGGCGCTCGAGCGCGCGGCCGGCGCCGCACGCGAGCTGCGCCCGGGGGAGATCGTGGCGCTCGAGCTGCGCGAGGCCCTCGCGTGCCTGGGCGAGGTCACGGGGCGCACGCTCGGGGAGGACCTGCTCGAGCGCATCTTCAGCCGGTTCTGCGTCGGGAAGTGACGATGAGCGGGCGCTTCGACGTGGTCGTGGTGGGCGCCGGGCACGCGGGCTGCGAGGCGGCCCGCGCCTGCGTCACGCTGGGCCTGCGCACCGCGCTGCTCACCGTGAGCCCTGCCGACACCGCGAAGATGTCGTGCAATCCCGCCATCGGCGGGATCGCGAAGGGCCATATGGTGCGCGAGATCGACGCGCTCGGCGGCCTCATGGGCCGGGTGACCGACCGCGCCGGCATCCAGTTCAAGATGCTCAATCGCGGTCGCGGCCCGGCGGTGTGGTCGCCGCGCGCCCAGTGCGACAAGGCGCTCTATTCGGCCGAGATGGGCCACGCGCTCGACGCGCTCCCGGACCTCGAGCGCGTGGCGGGAATCGCGAACCGCGTGCGACTCGAGGGCGGCCGGGTCGCCGGCGTGGAGCTCGAGGACGGCCGCTGGCTGCCGTGCCGTGCCGCGGTCATCACGCCCGGGACCTTTCTCAACGGGCTCATCCACATCGGGCCGCGGCAGCTTCCGGGCGGGCGCATCGGCGAGCACGCGGCCCGGGCGTTGTCCGAATGCCTGGCCGAGCTCGGGCTCGAGCGTGGCCGGCTCAAGACCGGGACCCCGCCGCGGCTCCATCGCGACTCGATCGACTGGGAGGCGGTCGCGCCCCAGCCGGGCGACGAGCCGCCCCAGCCGTTCTCGCACTGGACCGAGAGGCTCGAGGTCGAGCAGGTCCTGTGCTGGCTCACGAACACGAACGCGCGCACCCACGCCGTGATCCGCGACAACCTGCGCCACTCGCCGCTCTACTCGGGCCAGATCAAGGGCACGGGCCCGCGCTACTGCCCGTCGATCGAGGACAAGGTGGTGAAGTTCCCGGCCCGCGAGTCCCACCACATCTTTCTCGAGCCCGAAGGGCGCGACGTGCCCGAGATCTACGTCAACGGCATGTCCTCGAGCATGCCCGAGGAGGTGCAGCTCGCCTTCGTGCAAACCGTGGCGGGGCTCGAGCGCGCCGAGATGATCCGGCCGGGCTACGCGGTCGAATACGACTTCGTGCTGCCCCACCAGCTCTCGCCCACGCTCGAGGTGCGCCGCGTGCCCGGGCTCTACCTGGCCGGACAGATCTGCGGCACGTCGGGCTACGAGGAGGCGGCGGCCCAGGGGCTGGTCGCCGGAATCAACGCCGCCCTCGCCGTGCGCGGTGAGGATCCGTTCGTGCTGCGCCGCGATCAGGCCTACGTCGGCGTGCTCGTGGACGATCTCGTCACCCGCGAGCACCGCGAGCCCTATCGCATGTTCACCTCGGCCGCCGAGCACCGGCTGCTGCTGCGCGCGGACAACGCCGACGAGCGCCTGGCCGCGCGCGCCGCGACCCTTGGGCTCATCACGCCCGATCAGCTCGAGCGCGTGCGCGCGAAGTACGCCGCGATCGAGGCCGAGGAGCGCCGGCTCGCGCGCGTCACGGTCCGGGTGGGCGCCGGCGCGGAGGGCGCGCGCCCGGGATCCGCGAGCGCGCTGGAGTTCCTCGCGCGCCCGGAGGGCTCCTACGCCGCGCTCAAGACCCTCGGTGTGGCCGACGGATTGCCGGCCGCATGGTCCGACTGCCTCGAGGTGCGCGTGCGTTATCGCGGCTACATCGAGCGCGAGCAGCGCACCGCCGAGCGTGTGGCCTCACTCGAGCAGCTCGCGCTGCCCGCGGGGCTCTGGGACGCGGACCTCGCCGGGCTCTCGCGCGAGGCGGCCGAGAAGCTCGCGCGCTGGAAGCCCGCCACGGTCGGGCAGGCGGGACGCATCGCCGGAGTGTCCCCCTCGGACATCGCGGTGCTGATGGTGCACGCCCGTCGCTGGCT
>JBGQIE010000013.1:0-30474 GCA_041498315.1 Candidatus Eiseniibacteriota bacterium | reverse complement strand
CCTACGCGCTGGGGCTGCGCCGCCCGCACCGGGTGCCGGCGCGGGTCGTCAGCATCGGCAATCTCACCGTGGGCGGGACCGGCAAGACCACGCTCGCGATCCATCTCGCGCGCCGGGCACGCGAGCGCGGCATCCGGACCGCGCTCGTGTGCCGGCGCTATCGTCCCGGCCCGGGCGGGCGCGGGGACGAGGAGGCGCTCTACCGCGAGCGGCTCGAGGCCGCGAGCGTGTTCGCGGGGACGCGCAAGCGCGATCTCGCCGGGCGCGCCGCGGCGGCGGGCTTCGTGCTGGTGCTCGTGGACGACGGCTTCTCCCACTGGAGCCTCGAGCGCGATCTCGACGTGGTGGTGCTCGACGCCCGTGATCTGTGGGGCGGCGGGCGCTTGCTTCCCGCCGGGCGCCTGCGCGAGCCGCGCCGGGCGCTCCAGCGGGCGGCGGTCGTCGTGGTGACGCGGCTCGGTCCGGACGAGGATCCGGTCCCGCTCATGGCCGAGGTGCGCGCCTACGCCCCGGGTGCCCTGGTCGGAGCCGCGCGTCACCGCGTGGACGGGGTGCGCACACTCGCGGGGGCGGGGGCGCCACGCGGCGGACGGGCGCGCGTCGTCACCGCGACCGGCAACCCGCGCGCGGTCGAGATCTCGGCGCGCGAGGCGGGCTTCGAGGTCGTGGGGCTCGCGGCCTACCGCGACCACCACTGGTTCGGGGACGCCGAGGCCCGCGGCGAGCTCGAGCGCGCGGCCGCGGCGGGAGCGGTCGTGCTCCTGACCGCCAAGGACGCGGTGCGCTGGCCGCGCACGGCGCCCGGCGATGCGGTGCGCGTGCTCGAGGTCGCCTGGGAGTGGCGTTCCGGGGGCGAGGACATCGAGCGGCGGGTGTTCGAGACTGGAGCTGGGGCCGGGGCATGAGCGACGCCGACGTGCTGGTGCTGGGCAGCGGGATCGCGGGCCTCAGGCTCGCTCTCGAGAGCGCGGAGCGGGGCACGGTGCACGTCGTGACCAAGCGCCACGCCGACGATTCGAGCACCAACTGGGCCCAGGGTGGGGTGGCCGCGGTGTTCGACCCGGCCGACAGCTTCGCCGACCACGAGCGCGACACGCTGCGCTGCGGAGCGGGTCTGTGCGACCGGGAGGTCGTGCGGCAGGTGGTGCGCGAGGCCCCCGAGCGGGTGCGGGAGCTGGCGGCACTCGGGGTGCACTTCACGCGCGAAGGGGAGGCCTGGGCGCTGGGGCGCGAGGGCGGGCACTCGCACCGCCGCATCGTCCACGCCTCGGACTTCACCGGTCAGGCCATCGAGCGCACGCTCATCGAGCGGGTGCGCGAACACCCGCGCATCCGGCTGTCCGAGAACCACCTGGCCGTGGACCTCATCCTGGAATCGCGGCTGCGCCGCGCGCCCCGGCGAGGCCAGCCCGACCGCTGCTGGGGCGCCTACGTCATGGAGGTCGAGAGCGGACGCATCCGCCCGCTCACCGCACGGGTCACCGCGCTCGCGACCGGCGGCTGCGGCAAGGTCTACCTCTACACCAGTAACCCGGACATCGCGACCGGGGACGGTTTGGCGATGGCGTTCCGCGCCGGGGCGCCGGTCGCGAACCTCGAGTTCGTCCAGTTCCATCCCACCTGCCTCTATCATCCCGAGGCCAAGTCGTTCCTGCTCTCGGAGGCGCTGCGCGGCGAGGGGGCGGTGCTGCGGACGATGGATGGGAGCCGCTTCATGCCCGCGGTCCATCCCCAGGCCGAGCTGGCGCCGCGTGACGTCGTGGCGCGCGCCATCGACCGCGAGATGAAGCGGCGCGGCGAGCCCTACGTCCTGCTCGACATCACCCACCTTCCGGCGGCGCGGGTGCGCGAGCGTTTCCCCAACATCTGCGCCCAGCTCGAGGTCTACGGGTTCGACCTGACGCGCCAGCCGGTGCCGGTGGTGCCGGCCGCGCACTACATGTGCGGCGGGGTGCGCGCGAGCCTCGCGGGCCGGACCGCGGTGCGCGGCCTGCTCGCGCTCGGCGAGGTCGCCTGCACCGGGCTCCACGGCGCGAACCGCCTGGCGAGCAATTCGCTGCTCGAGGCGCTGGTGGCCGCCCACCATGCCGGCGCCGAGGTGCGGCGCCTGCTCGAGACCACCGCGCGCCCGCCCCGGGCCGAGCCCTGGCAGGCGGCGGGCACGCGGCCCCCGCTCGAGACCGTCGTGTTCGATCACAACTGGGACTCGGTGCGACGCGTCATGTGGGACCTGGTCGGGATCGTGCGCAGCGACCAGCGCCTGGCGTTCGCCGCGCGGCGTCTGGCGCTGCTGCGCGAGGAGATCGAGCAGGACTACCGCACCCTGCGCCTGTCGCGCGATCTCATCGAGCTGCGCAACATCGCCCTGGTCGGCGCCGCGATCGTGGAGTGCGCGCGGCGCCGGCCCGAGAGCCGCGGCCTGCACTTCAATCTGGATCATCCGCGCCCGGTCGCGCGCTTCGCCGGCCGCCCGACGGTGCTGCGCCACGCCGTCGGTCCGCGACGCGCGCGTGGTCCCCGCCGGCTTGCCGCGCTGCGCCCGCCCGCCCTATAGTCGGCCGCGGAGGCGCCAGCCCATGAGACTTCAAGAGCTGCCGTTCTGGGACGCGGTCGACCGCGTGCGCGAGCGTGACCCGCGCTACCGGCGCGAGGCCTACGGATTCGTCGTGGGAGCGCTCGGCGTGACGGTCGCGGAGCTGCCGCTCGAGCGCCGTCGCGATCCGGAGCGCCGTCACCTGAGCGGCGGCGAGCTGCTGCTCGGGGTCGCCACGCTGGCCCGGCGCGAGTTCGGCTTCCTGGCCCCGACGGTGTTCAGCGAGTGGGGCGTGCACACCGGCGAGGACGTCGGCCATATCGTGTTCCAGCTTGTCGGCTGCCAGCAGCTGAGCGCGCGGGCCCAGGACACGATCGACGACTTCCGCGGCTTCGACCTGGCTGCGAGCCTGGGCGCCGGCGCGCCCGACAGCGGCGCGCCGGGCCGCGTGCGCGGCGGCACGCCCGGCCCCTTCGGGCCGGCGCCGGGGCCCGAAACCGGCTCCGGGCCGGAGCCGGCGCGCTGATCGCGCGCTCCGCGTTGCCGCCCCGATGAAGTCCTACCTGCGGCTGCTGGCCTACCTGCGCCCCTACGCGCGGATGCTGGCCACGGCCCTGACCCTCATGGCGCTCTACGCCGCCATGAACTTCGCCTCGCTCGGCATGATCTCGCCGCTCATGAGCGTCCTGTTCGAGCGCACCGCCCCGGAGAGCGCCGTGGCGACGGCACCCGCCGTCACGCCCGCGGGCGTGCCCGCGCGCCTGCGCGGGGCGGTGACCGATCGGTTGCCGGGGTGGCCCGAGCCGCTGCGCGCCTGGGGCCAGCGCGTGCTCGTGCAGACGCGGCCGCTCGTGGCGCTCGAGCGCATCTGCCTCATGTTCCTCGCCGTGTTCCTGCTCAAGAACCTGGCCGACTACCTCCAGAACTTCCTCATGGCCTCGGTCGAGCAGGCGGTGATCCGCGACCTGCGCCGCGACCTGTACGCGCACCTCCACCGCCTGTCGCTCTCGTTCTTCCACGGACGGCGCACCGGCGCGCTGATCTCGCGGATCACGAACGACGTCGAGTACCTGCGCGCCTCGCTGGCCTCGGGGATCAGCAACCTGGTCAAGGACGGGCTCACGCTGATCGGCTGCCTGGTGTGGGTGTTCCGGCTGTCGTGGCCGCTCGCGCTGCTCTCGTTCGTCGTCCTGCCGCCGGTGGCGTTCTGCCTGGTCGTCATCGGGCGCAAGATGCGCAAGCGCTCGGGCCAGGCCCAGGAGCGCATGGCGGATATCACCGGCATCCTCCAGGAGACCTTCTCGGGGGTGCGCGTGGTGCGGGCATTCAGCGCCGAGGCCTTCGAGCAGCGGCGCTTCGACGAGACGAATCGCGGCTTCTACCGGGCCTTCATGCGGCTGCGCCGGGTCTCCGCCGCGGCGCGCCCGTTGAGCGAGATGGCGATCGTGACCGTCGCGGTGGCGATGCTGTGGTTCGGCGGGCGCGAGATCTTCGTGAGCCACGCGCTCCAGCCTCAGACCTTCATGCTGTTCGTCGGCGCCCTGCTCACGACCATGTCGCCCATCAAGAGCCTGTCGGAGGTCAACACCAACGTGCAGCAGGGCCTGGCGGCCGCCCAGCGCATCTTCGCGATCATGGACACGCAGCCCGAGATCGTCGACCGGCCGGGTGCCGTGACCCTGCCCCCGCTGCGCCATCGCATCCGCTACGAAGGCGTGGGCTTCGCCTACCGGGCCGGAACGCCGGTGCTCCACGACGTGAGCTTCGACATCGAGCACGGGCAGGTGGTCGCCCTGGTGGGCACGAGCGGGGCCGGCAAGAGCACGACCATGGACCTGCTGGCGCGCTTCTACGACCCCACCGCGGGACGCATCACGCTCGACGGGGTGGATCTGCGCGAGGCGACGGTGACCTCGCTGCGCCGCCAGCTCGGGATCGTCACCCAGGAGACCATCCTGTTCCACGACTCGGTGCGCAACAACATCGCCTACGGCCTCGACGGGGTGAGCGACCGGGCGGTGCGAAGCGCGGCCGAGGCGGCCCACGCCCACACCTTCATCCAGCGCCTGCCCAAGGGCTACGACACGCTCATCGGCGACCGCGGGGTCCAGCTCTCGGGCGGGGAGCGCCAGCGGCTGGCGATCGCGCGCGCCCTGCTGCGCAATCCGCCCATCCTGCTCCTCGACGAGGCGACCTCGTCGCTCGACACCGAGAGCGAGCGGCTGGTCCAGGACGCCCTCGAGCGGCTCATGCACGACCGCACCGTGCTCGTCATCGCCCACCGGCTCTCGACCGTCCAGCACGCCGGCCGCATCGTGGTGCTCGACGGCGGGCGGGTGGCCGCGAGCGGCACGCACGCCGAGCTGCTGCGCGAGGGCGGCGTGTACGCCCGCCTCTACAACCTGCAATTCGTGGCCTGAGCGATGGGGCGCCGTCCGGTGCGGGTCCCGCCCGGGGGCTTCCGCGACATCGCCGTGCTCCGGCTCTCCTCGCTCGGCGACGTCATCCTCACCCTGCCGGTGGTGCGGGCCCTCGCGCGCGCCTTCCCCGAGGCCCGGCTCACCTACTGGACCAAGGAGGAATACGCCGAGGTGCTGCGCTTCGAGCCCGCGATCGATCACCTGCGGGTGCTCGAGCGCGAGGCGCGCAAGCTCGAGGATCTGATCTCGATGAGCGCCGAGCTCGAACACTGCGACCTGATCGTGGACCTCCACGGCAACCTGCGCACCCGCCTGCTGTGCCTGCGCCAGCCGGCGCCCATCGCGCGCGTGCCCGGAACGAGGCTCCAGCGCGCGCGCTGGGTCCACGCGCGCTGGAGCCGGCCGCGCGCACTACCGCACGCGCTCGAGCGCTACGCCGCAGTACTGCGGCCGCTCGGCCTCGAGGCGCCGGGGGTGCCCGAGGTGAACGCCGGCACCGAGGCCGAGGCCTGGGCCGAAGCCTGGCTCGCGGGCTGGAGCCGGACGGCGAGCCCGGTCGCCCTGTGCCCGGGCGCGCGGCACTTCACTAAGCGCTGGCCCGAATCCCACTGGATCGGGCTCGACGCCGAGCTGCGCGCCCAGGGCCGGCCGCGGCTCTACCTCTCGCTCGCGTCGGAGCGGGCGGCGCTCGCCGCCCTCGGAAGAGCCCTCGAGGGCGACGCGTGGGCGCGCTGGGTGTGCGAGCCGCTGCCGCGGCTCGCCGCGCTCCTGTCGCGCTGCGCCACCGCGGTGAGCGGGGACAGTGGCCTCATGCATCTCGCCGCGGCCCGCGGCCTTCCGGTCGTCGCGCTGTTCGGCAGCACCGCCCCCGAGCTGGGTTTCGCGCCCGCGGGCGCGGGCCACGAGGTGCTGTGCCGACACGAGCCGTGCCAGCCGTGCACGCTCCACGGCCGCGAGCGCTGTCCGCGCGGACACTTCCGCTGCATGGAGGGCGTCACGCCCGCGGAGGTGGCGCGTGCGGTTGCGCGCCTCGCGACCGGGCGCTAGACTCCCGCGCTTCATGTGGCCCGCATCGCGCCTCGGGGAGGGCCCATGACCCCACCGCCGCGCCCGGAGAATCACCCGTGACCGACGCCGATTCGAAGAAGCAGTTCGTCGAGGACCTCACCGACCAGTCGGACGATTTCTCGCGCTGGTACAACGAGGTCGTGCGCAAGGCCCAGCTCGCGGACTACTCCCCGGTGCGCGGCTCGATGGTCATCCGGCCATACGGGTTCGCGATCTGGGAGCACATGCAGCGCCTGCTCGACGACCGCATCAAGGCGACCGGCCACCAGAACGCCTATTTCCCGCTGCTCATCCCCGAGTCCCTGCTCCAGAAGGAGGCCGAGCACGTCGAGGGCTTCGCCCCGGAGTGCGCCTGGGTGACCCACGGCGGGCGCGAGGAGCTCGAGGAGCGGCTCGCGGTCCGGCCGACCAGCGAGGCCATCGTGTGCCACATGTACGCGCGCTGGATCGAGTCCTACCGCGATCTTCCGGTGCTCATCAACCAGTGAGCGAACGTCATGCGCTGGGAGAAGGTGACCCGCCTGTTCCTGCGCACCGCCGAGTTCCTGTGGCAGGAGGGGCACACCGCGCACGCCACCGAGCCGGAGGCGATGGCGGAGGTGCTGCGCATGCTCGACGTCTACCGGGATTTCTGCGAGACCGAGCTCGCGATCCCGGTGTTCGCCGGCCCGAAGAGCGACGCAGAGAAGTTCGCGGGCGCCGAGATGACCTACTCGGTCGAGGCCCTGATGCGCGACGGCAAGGCGCTCCAGGCCGGCACCTCGCACCACCTGGGCCAGCACTTCGCCAAGGTGTTCGACATCACCTTCCAGGACGAGCAGGGCAAGCGCCAGCACGTGTGGCAGACCTCGTGGGGGCTTTCGACCCGGATGATCGGCGGGGTCATCATGACCCACGGAGACGACCAGGGATTGAAGCTGCCGCCGCGCGTGGCGCCAATCCAGGCCGTGATCGTGCCGATCTGGCGCAAGGACACCGAGCGCGCGCCGGTGCGCGAGTTCGTCGACCGCCTGGCCGAAACGCTCAAGGGCTCGGTCCGGGTGTGGGTGGACGACCGCGAGCAGTACACCCCGGGCTGGAAGTACAACGAGCACGAGCTGCGCGGCGTGCCGGTGCGGCTCGAAGTGGGCCCGCGCGACGTCACCCAGGGCGCGGTCATGAGCGTGCGGCGCGACAATCGCGCCAAGGAGTCCATCCCGATCGCCGCGGTCCGCGAGCGCCTGCCGGCGCTGCTCGACGAGGTCCAGCGCGCGCTCTTCAAGGCCGCGCTCGACCACCGCGCGGCCAACACGGTCGTGGTCCGCGATGTCGCGGCGCTCGAGGCGCACTTCGCCGAGCGGCGCGGCTTCGTCGCGCTGCCGTGGGAGGGCGACGCCGCGACCGAGGCCCGGATCAAGGAGAAGACCGGCGCGACCTTGCGCTGCGTCCCGCTCGACCAGGCGCCGCTCGGCCAGAAGGCGGCGGACGGCCGCAAGCTGGCGTTGTTCGCGCGCGCCTACTGAGTCAAGGGGCGAAGCGTAACGCCCGCGGGGGGAGGCACGATGCGCATCCTGATCCGCCTCCCCAACTGGCTCGGGGATCTTCTCATGGCGCGTCCGCTGCTCCACGCGCTGCGCCGCGCCCATCCCGAAGCGTCCCTGCTCGCGGTGGGCCAGGCCGTGCACCTCGATCTGCTCGCGCACGACGGCGTGCTCGACGAGCGCCATGCCTGGCCGGCGGGGGGTGCGGAGCGCGCGGCGCTCGCCCGCGCGCTCCGCGCCCGGCGGGCCGACGCGGCGCTGGTGCTGCCGCCCTCGTTCTCGAGCGCCTGGTTCGCCTGGCGCGCCGGGGCGCGCGTGCGCATCGGCTACCGGCACCATCTGCGCGAGCTCGTGCTCACGCGCGCGCTCGCCCGCCCGCCGCGCGGTGAGCTCCACCTGAGCCGGGAGTACCTGGCGCTCGCCCACGCGCTCGACGGGAGTCGCGCCGCCGCGGACGAGACCGTGGCGGTTCCGCTCCTGGCCCTACCGCCGGGCGCCGCCGAGCGGGCTCAGGCGATGCTCGAGCGCGCGCTCCCCGCGGGTCCGGCCCGGCGGCCGCTCGCGCTCCTGGGCCCGGCCGCGCGCTACGGGCCGGCCAAGCGCTGGGCGGCGGCGCGCTTCGCGGCCGCGGGTGCCGCGCTCGCGGCGCGCGGATTCCAGGTGGTGGTGTGCGGCGCGGCTTCCGAGCGCGCGGAGTGCGAGGCGGTGGCGGGTGCCGCGGGCGGCGGCGCGGTGTCGCTCGCGGGGGCGGCCGACCTCGCAGTCCAGGCCGCGCTGTGTGCGCGCGCGGCGGTCGCGCTCTGCAACGACTCGGGTCTCGCCCACCTGAGCGCCGCGGTCGGGGCGCCGACCGTGGCGATCTTCGGCTCGACGAGCAGCGCCTGGAGCGCTCCGCTCGGCGCGCGCGTGCGCGTCATCCAGCACGCGCCGGTCTGCGCCCCGTGCTTCCAGCGCACCTGCCGCATCGGCTACCGCTGCCTCGAAGCGGTGGGGGTGGAGCGCGTGCTCCAGGCCTGTCTCGAGGCCGCGGCGTGAGGATCCTGGTCCACCATGCCTCGCTGGGCCCCGGCTCGCGCCTGGCGCCGGCCGCGGTGGGGCTCGCGCTGCGCGGCCACCAGGTGCTGTGGTCGGGCGGGCCGCCTCCGGAGACTCCAAAGGCTGGACCGCAACCCCTGCCCGGGTGCCTCGAGCGCGTCGCGGGCGGCCTGGGGCCGGCGTGGCATCCCGCCGACGTGGTGCTCGGGGGTGGAGGCGCATCCCTCGCCGCGGCCGTGGCGGGCTGGCTGAGCCGCGCCCACGCGCTGGTGCTCGATCTCTCGCCCGCCGAGGCGCGCCGCCGCGAATGGCGCGCGCGCTGGGCGTGGCATTCGCTCCACGCCACCGGGCTCGTGCCGGCGGAGGCGGCCGAGGATCTGCGGCGCGATCCGCCCCACCTGCCGCTGGAGCGGCTCGCGCCCTGGTCGGACGATGCGCCGCCCGCCGAGCCGCGCGCCGAGCACCCCGACACCGAGATCCTCGAGCGCGCCTGCGAACGCGCGCTGGCCCGCCATCGCACCCGCGGGCTGCGCGCCGCCGTGTTTGCCGACCGCGACGGCACCCTGGTCGTCGAGCGCGGCTACCTCTCCGACCCCGACGATCTCGAGCTGCTCCCGGGCGTGCCCGAGGCGATCCACGCCCTGCGCGCCGCCGGGCTCGCGTTCGTGGTCATCTCGAACCAGTCGGGGGTGGGGCGCGGATTCTTTCCGCTCTCGCGCGTCTACCAGGCCATGGCGCGCCTGCGTCACATCCTGCGCGCGCACGGCGCCGAGATCGACGCGGTCTACTTCTGTCCGCATCGCCCCGAGGCGGGCTGCGCGTGCCGGAAGCCCGGGATCGAGCTGCTGCTGCGCGCGGCCGAAGACCTCCAGCTCTCGCTCTCGCGCTCGGCCTTCGTGGGGGACAAGCTGCTCGACGTCCGGACCGGACACAACGCCGGCGCGCTCGGCGTCCTGGTACGGAGCGGCTATGGGCGTGACGAGGAGCGCCAGATCGCGGTCGAGCCCGGGGACCGTCCGCCCGATCAGGTGTGCGACGGATTCGCGGCGGCCGCCGAATGGATCCTCGCGACCGCGGACCTCGACCGCTAGCGGTGTGAAGGGATTCGGGCGGCCCGGGGGCGCCGCCCCGGCCTAGCGGTCCTGCACCAGTTCCAGCCGGTAGTCGGTGCCGGCGCGCAGCGGACGGTAGTGGATGACGTAGCCCGCGAGGCGGGCCTGGTCCGCGCCGATCCAGCGATCGTCCACGAGCTGGGCGAGGCGCTCCGGGTACTGGCCCTGGTCCCGCCGGTAGAGCTCGAGCGCGAAGCGCAGATCGCGCAGCGTGGCGGCGGCGAACACGTCCGAGGGGGCGGAGCGGGCCACGGCCGGCGCCAGGAACTGGGCCCCGTACCGCAGGGCGAACACCGCGCCCGCGATCGAGAGCGCCACCACCGTCTCGCGCAGCAGCGAGCGCTTGCCGCGGCGGCGGCGAGTCCGGAACGGCGTGCGCGCGACGACCGGGCCCGGCACCGCACCGCCTTCGCGCCGGCCCGAGAACTCGATCCATCCGGCCTCGAGGAAACGATTGAGCGCGTCCAGGGCCTCGAAGCCGGAGAGCGGCGCCGCCTCGATGACCTCGGCCACCGTGCGCCGGCCATCGACCAGCCCCAGCAGATCGCTCTCCTCCTCGGAGAGTGGCTCTTCGGGATCGGGCAGGTCGCGCACCGAGAGCAGCAGGTTGGGATCGTGGAAGACCTTGGCGTAGCGCTTCTGCTCGTCGATCCGGCGCGCGATCTCGATGAGCACCCCGTCCATGCTGAGGCGCGCGAGGGCCGGGGCTTCCCAGCGGTCGTTGGGGTCGAAGCGGTAGGCGCCGTCCGGCCACCCCATGATGGTCATCAGGGTGTCGAGAATCTGGCGCTCGACGAACATGCTCAGGTCCTGCTGCTCCATGTAGCGACCGTTGACCAGCAGGTCCTCGAGGTCGCGCCTCGATTCGTGATGGATGGTCGTGAGCCCCAGCACCTGCTCGTCGGTCAGCCGGTTGATGCGGCGCAGAAAGAGCACCAGCGGATCGTCCTTGACCATGCCCGCGGCCCGGGTCGAGACGATGCGCCCGTCGTGGACGAACACGACCGCGCGCATGGCGCCCGACTCGATGATCAGGCAGCCGGTCTTCTTCTGGCTGCCGAGGAGCTGGAGAATCTCGGTGGCCGAGAAGTCGCGGAGATTGCCCTGAAGCGCCATGGTCGCCCTCTAGGCCGCGGCCTGATGGGTGGGATTCGTGGGGGCGATGGCCGGCCGGCGACGCTGCGGAGGAGCGGCCGGCGTCTTGGCGCGCTCGCGCATCAGCTCGTCGAAGGCCAGGTAGGCCGGAATCGTGAGCGCGTAGAAGAGCAGCCAGACCAGCCCCAGGGCGATGAGCGGCACGTCGTGTCCGGGAACGCCGAAGCGGGGCTCGAAGGCGAACGGGGCGCCGATGCCGAGCGAGATGCTGACCAGGGCGGCGGTCGCGCCCATCAGGATGACCGGGCGCAGGAGCTTGCGGTGCGGCAGGTAGCCGAAACCCGGCAGGAACAGGCCGGCGATCCGGAAGGCCATGGCGCTGCGCTCCTCGCGGCGCCGGCGGTGCTGGAACAGGAGCACCCGGGCGAACTCGGAGGATTCGGCGCGCGACCAGATCGCGGCACACTCGGAACACAGCGCCATCTCGCGCCGACGCTCGGCGCAGCGGCGGCACACCGCGCGCCCGCAGTTACCGCAGCCGCGCACCGGGATCACACGGTGGAACCACCAGCCCAGCCCGAGCGAGGCGATGGCGACCAGCAGCGCCACCAGGCTGTACCTCCAGCCCGAGCATTCGATGCGGGTCCGCCACAGGGGCGGCAGCGCGCCCACCGGCGCCGTGCTGGACGGCGCCTGCTTGAGCGCGCGCCAGAAGTGGAGCGGGCTGATCCACTGGTCCGCGAGCCCCGCCCACTTGGTCTCGGCCCGCTCGGCCTGGAGGTTCTTGACCAGCTCGAAGTCGAGCGCCGAGGCCTTGGCGAGCTCCTCGTTGGCGGTATGGAAGTCGTAGCGCATGGTGTAGATCTGGGAGATGTTGAAGTGGGCGGCCGGATTGCGCGGGTTCACGGCGATCGCCCGGTGGTAGGCCGAGACCGCCTCGTCGCTGCGGCCCTGCCCGGCCAGCGTGTTGGCGAGGTTGTTGAGCACGCGATCGTCGTCGGGCCACATCTCGAGCGTGCGCCGGTAGCTGGCCTCGGCGCTGATCAAATCGCCGCCGCGCTGCGCCAGCCACCCCGCGGCGAAGCGCAGGAACGGATTGTCCGGGTAGGCCGCGGCGCGGCTCTCGTATTCGGCGCGCAGCCCGGCGGAATAGGGCTCGGTCTGGAGCTGGGGCACGCCGTAGAAGGGTGCGCGGTCGTCGTGGAGCGGTGAGGACAGCCGGTCGAGGGCGGCGCCCATGAGCGGCACGCCGACGAGCGTGAGCGCGAGCAGGACGAACAGCGAGCGCTCGCGCAGGCGGGCCATGGGCCACAGCAGCCCGAGGAACGCGAGGGTGGGCAGGGCGGGACCGAGCCCGGCGAGGTAGGGCCCGAGCAGGATCGCCCACGACCACCAGCCGGCGGTCTCCGGGGTCACGAACGACGCCAGTCGCTCCATCCATCCGTGGCGCAGCCGGCTCTGATTGAGCACGACGAAGACCAGCGAGGTGGCGAGCACCGACAGGAACAACGACTGGAGCAGCAGGTAGAGGACGTTCGTGGCGGTGACCATCTGGATCATGAAATTGTCGCGCGCCAGCCGGAGGATGTCGCCCCACTGCTCCAGCGCCTCCCCGCTTTCGCGCATGAGGAGCCAGGCGCCGAGCGTCACTCGAGGCGCGACGAAGCCGGGATCGAGCCGGACGGCGCCGCGCGCGAGCCGGATCGCCTCGGCGTCGCCGCCCGAGGCGTGAAGCATGAGCGCGCGCCGGTAGAAGAGATGCGACTCCTCGGGCAGGGCGAGCAGGTGGCCGCGGGTCTTGTAGTCGAGCCAGGCGTCGAGACTGTTGAGGTTCTCGGGCGCGACCAGCGGCTCGCTCGGGGCGGGCGTGGAGGCTTGCGCAGGGGCCGCGGAGGCGTCGTCCTCGGCGGCTGGGGGGACCTCGAGATCGGGCTCGCCCCGCGGAGGCGCCACGGTCGCGGCCCGGGCGGGCGCCGGCGCGGGAGCGGCGCTGTCCGCGGTCGCGGGCTCCTCGATGGATGGCGCGCCGGCGGACAGCGAATCCTGGGGCGTGACATCGGTGGCCGGCGCCTCCTGGGCGCGGGCGCCGCCCGCGAGCGCGCCGAGCAGAACGAGTGCGCACAGGAACGCGCCGAATCCGGACCGTGCGCGCTCGCGCGCGGGCCCGGCGCGTTCGCGCCCCGGGCTCGAGGCGGCCGATCGTCCGTGTTCAGGCGTCATGGGAAATCATTCGATGTGCCGCAGTCCCTTGACAGTGGGCGGAGGCGTCCCTACCGTGCGTGCCACGATTCAGCCAGCGTTATCGGCCCGCGGAGCCGCCCGCTTGAGGAGCATCGCCGGCCAGCGGAACTCCTTGTCGCGCGGCGCCTTCCAAGCCGGGCCGCCGCCTCCCGGGAGCCCGTCAGTACCCTTCCGTAAGGAGTCCTCAGGTTGTCCACTGTCCCCACCGCGGGCGTCGCGCGCTGGATTAGAATCGCGGAGGCCCGGGCCCACGCCGGCGAGAGCGTCGAGCTGCGCGGCTGGATCACCCATCGCCGCTCGAGCGGCAAGGTCCAGTTCCTGCTCGTCCGCGACGGGAGCGGCGTCATGCAGTGCGTCGCCGGCATCCAGGATCTCTCCGCCCCCGAGTGGGAGGCGTGCGCCGGGCTCACCCAGGAGTCGGCGGTCGTCGTCCAGGGCGTGCTGCGCGCCGACGCGCGCGCGCCCGGCGGAGTCGAGATGGGGCTGCGCCGCCTCGAGGTCGTCTCCCTGGCCGAGCCCTACCCCATCAGTCCCAAGGAGCACGGCACCGACTTCCTGATGGACCACCGCCACCTGTGGCTGCGCTCGAGCCGCCAGCAGTCCATCCTGCGCATCCGCGCCGAGGTCATCGCGGCGTTCCGCGATTTCATGGACGGCGAGGGCTTTCTGCTCGTGGACTCGCCTATCTTCACGCCCAGCGCGTGCGAGGGCACGAGCACGCTGTTCGAGACCGCGTACTTCGACGAGAAGGCCTACCTCACCCAGAGCGGTCAGCTCTACCAGGAGGCCGCCGCGCTCGCGTTCGGACGCACCTACTGCTTCGGTCCCACGTTCCGCGCCGAGAAGAGCAAGACCCGGCGCCACCTCATCGAGTTCTGGATGATGGAGCCGGAATGGGCGTTCGCGACGCTGCCGGACGTCATCGCGCTCGAGGAGCGCCTGCTGGTCGCGACGGTCGCACGCGTGCTCGACCGGCGCGCCGAGGACTTGAAGCAGGTCGAGCGCGACACGGCGAAGCTCGAGCGGGTCCAGGCGCCGTTTCCGCGCATCCACTACAACGAGGCGGTCGAGCGTCTCCATCGGGCGGGACAGGCGTTCGAGTGGGGCAACGATTTCGGCGCCCCGGACGAGACCCTGCTCTCGGAGCAATTCGAGACCCCGCTGTTCGTGACCCACTACCCGGCCCCGGTCAAGGCCTTCTACATGGAGCCGGACCCGGACGATGCGCGCCTGTGCCTGTCGTGCGATTGCCTGGCGCCCGAGGGCTACGGGGAGATCATCGGCGGGGGCCAGCGCATGGCCTCGCTCGAGCTCCTGAGCCGCCGCATCGACGAACACGGCCTGCCCCACGAGGCGTTCGAGTGGTACAAGGACCTGCGCCGTTACGGCAGCGTGCCGCACGCCGGGTTCGGCATCGGCGTCGAGCGCACGCTCGCCTGGATCGCCGGGCTCGAGCACGTGCGCGAGACCATTCCCTTCCCGCGCATGCTCAACCGCCTGCGCCCCTGATGCCGGAGCTCAGCGCCGCCGGAGGATGAGGAGATCCTGCTCGCCGCCGGCCGCCTCCTGGCCCGGCAGCACCGGGTAGCGCGCGAGCAGCGAATCGCGCTCGGCGAGGTCGCGGAACGGCTCGCCGTGCCCCGCGAACGCGCGGCCGCGGTCGAGGACCCCGCGCCGCACCACCAGCCAGTCGGGCCGCTCGGCGTCCACGATATCGGTGTACCATCCGGCGCCGCCCATCCGGCGCGCGGCGACCCGCGGCGAGACCAGCCCCACTTCGTCGACGACGATCAGCGGGTCGAGGAATCCGACCATGCCGATCGGCTCGAGCATCACCTTCTGGCCCGCCCGGGCGTTCTCGCGCAGCGTCTCGGCGACCCGGGCGAAGCTCGCGGTCTCGGCCTGGGCCCGGCCGATGTAGAGAATGCGCGCGATGCTCCAGGTCCCGAGCACGCACAGCACGATCGCGACGTAGAGCGCGCGGCCGCGCGCGAGGCGCGGCAGCCCGATCGCGGCGACGATCGCCAGCGCCGCGAGCGGGACGGCGAGGTACCAGTAGAAGTAGGCGACCCCGAGCAGGGCGTAGCCGGTCCACACCGCGAGCCCCGCCGCGGCGAGGAGCGCGAGCGGTGTGCGCCGGCCGCGCCACAGCGCCGCCAGGCCGGGGGCGAGCGCGGCGGACCACACCACGGTGAGCGGCACCAGCAGGTTGAGATCGCCGGAGGTCGGCCAGCGGCCGAGCCACAGCGGGAACAACCACTCCCACCACAGTCGCCCGACCCAGGGGCCGGGCGTGCCGTAGAGCATGGACTTGGCGAGCACGCTCTGCGGCAGCGGCGACCCGAAGTAGGCGGTGAGCGCGAGCGCGCCGGCGATCGCGATGCTCAACGCGACCAGCCGGTCGCGACCGCGCGCGCCCAGCGCCAGCACGCCCGCCGCCACGACGCCTTCGGGCCGGGTCAGCGCCAGCAATCCGAGCGCGGCTCCGGCCGCGCCGCGCCCCGGCCGGCTCGCGAGCAGCGTGGCGGCGAGCGCCATGAGCGCGAGCATCAGGCTGTTTTCCATCCCCGAGACCGAGACCGCGGAGAAGTAGGGCCAGGCGGCGAAGAAGAACGTGAAGCACCAGGCCGCCGCCCGGCCGGCCTGTCGTTCGATGAGCCGCCCGACGAGCAGCAGGGTGAGCGCGTCGGCGCCGAGGCTGGTGAGCCGCGACCACAGCACGGGGTCGTGGACCACGAGCAGGCCCACCGTGTTCCACACCGCCCACAGCGGCGAAGAGAACCCCATGACCTTCTCGCCCGGGTTGTAGACCAGCCCATGCCCCGAGGCGAGGTTCCGCGCGTACCGGAAGGTGATGTACGCGTCCTCGCTCGCGAGCGGGAGCTGGGCCCAGGCCAGCGCGCGCGCCACGAGCGCGAGCAGGAGCGGCAGGAGGTAGGGCCCGCGCGGATCCACCAGGGTCGAGGGAGGGGCGGGGGCGTCCGCGGCGTCGGGCGTGCGCCGGGCGCGGTCCGGCTTCGGGGCGGCCTTCGGGGTCAAGGTCGGGCTCGTCCGGCTCCTGACAAAACCCGGGCGCGCTGGGCGCGCCCGGGGGCATCAAAGAAAAGGGGAGTCCGGTTTCGCCCCAGCGAGAGGCAGTAGGCCACCCAAACCTCGAATGCGAGGAGCGTGAATCGCGAGGGTGGAGGGATGAGCGTCCGGGGACTCCCCAATACGGAAAGTCTTGGAGCGCCGCCTGCGGCCCAACCGGGCGACGAACTGGCGGGCAGTCTAGTCGCAGTCCGGCGGGAGAAGCAAGCCCCGATCGTCGTGATGCGGGGCGGGCGCACGCCCGGGGCGTTTCTTGACACTGCGCCGCGGGCTTCACTAGTGTGCGCCGCTCGTGCGGGCCTGGGCTCCCGGGGGGGGAACATGGCCCGCGGGATGGTCCGCGCGCGGGGGCGGCGGGTGCGTGGCTCGATCGAGGCGGGGCAAGCAAGTGATTGACAGGCGGCGCGGTAGCTCCCTACACTCTTGGGGCTTCGGCGTACCGGGTGCCGGAGGGCGCATCGGCCCTTCGGCCTTTCTGGTATCGACCCTCGCGGCGATCTGGTTGTCCGGCTGCTCCCCACAGCCCGCTTCGCGCCCCGAGGAAGATTCCCTGACCAGCGGGCGTATCAAGGTCGTGTGCGCGCCTGAGGCACAGCGTCTGATGGCTCGCGAGCAGGCGGCGTTCCAGGCGCTCTACCCGCAGGCGCACATCGGGTTGATCACGGGCTCCTCGCGCGAGGCGGTAAGGGCGCTGTTCGCCGCCGAATGCGACCTGGCCGTGATCACGCGGGAGCTGGACGTCGAGGAGCGCGCCGCCGCCGTGCGCGGCCGGCTCGAGCTCGACGGGTACCGGTTCGCCCGGGATGCCGTGGTGGCGATCGTGAATCCCGGGAACGGGATCGAGAACCTTTCGCTCGAGGAGCTGCGCAGGGTGTATGAGGGTTCGCCTGGACGCTGGTCGGAGCTGGGCGGCAGGCCGGAGGCGATCGAGCCGGTCATCCAGCCCATGGAGTCGGACATCACCCAGTATTTCCTGCAGCAGGTCATGAACGGCGCACCCATCCAGGCGCGGGTCTTCACCGAGGCTTCGGACTCGGCGGTGGTGGCGCGCGTTTCGGCAAACCCCGGGGCGCTGGGATACATCTCGATGGCGTGGGCGGGCCGGGGCGCCAAGTCGCTGCGTCTGGCCTCGGTCACCGGGCTTCCCTACCTGATGCCGGATGCGGAGGCGGTCTACAACGGGTCCTATTCATTGACGAGGCTCTACAACTTCTACGTGCGCTCGACGGGTCCCAAGCTCGCCAACGGCTTCATCACCTTCGTGACCAGCCGTGACGGACAGGCGCTGGTCCACGACGCCGGCCTGGTGCCCACGAGCGTGCCGGTGCGATTCGTCCGGCGTTCCGCCATGCAGAGCACTCACCGATAGGAGACGCGTTTCGATCCCCATGAAGACCCCCATCCCGATGTTTCGGATGCTCCGCCCGATCGCCGGCGGCCTGCTCCTGGCGCTGCTGTGCGTGCCCGCGCCCGCGGGCGCCGACGACCTGAAGGATGGGAAGGCGGCCCTGCAGGCCGACCGCCTCGACGACGCGCTCCGGCTCTTCGAGTCGGCGGCGGGCCAGGGGAGCGCCGAGGGCCGCGCCGGCGTAGGCCAGGTGTGGTTCCGGCGCCACCAGTACGCCAAGGCGATGGAGGCGTTCCAAACCGCGCAGAAGATCGACCCCAATCTCGCGCTCGCCTACTACGGCCAGGGCCAGGTGCTCATGCGCCAGGACCACTGCGACCAGGCGATCCCGTTGTTCGAGAAGGCCAACGATCTCGACCGCAAGTTCCCGGAGGCCCAGCTCGACCTGGCCGGCTGTCTGACGCGCCAGAAGGCCTACGACAAGGCGGTCGCCGCGGCGACGCGCGGCCTGGGCTGGGGACCCAAGTGGCGGCCCAAGTTCCTGGTCGCGCTCGGCAACGTCGAGATGGCGCGCGATTCGCTGCGCGATGCCGCGACCTACTTCACCCAGGCGCGCGAGGAGGCCCCCGACGATCCGCTCACGCACCGCGCGCTCGCCGACTTCTACGCCCGGCGCGGCACCTTCGAGCTCGCCTACCCCGAATACCGGGCCGCGGTCGCGGTCGACTCGACCGACGTCGATCTGCGCTTCGCCCTGGGCCAGGCGCTCTACTACGGCAAGCGCTACAGCGACGCGCTCGAAGAGTTCCGGCTGGTCGTGGCGCGCGATCCCGAGTTCCCGCCCGGACAGCTCGCGCTCGGCAACCTCCTCTACCTGTCGGGCAAGGCCGATCCGCGCCGGTACGCCGAGCGCTTCGTCGAGGCGAGGCCGCCGCTCGAGAAATACACCCAGCTGATGCCCAACGATCCCAGGGGCTGGAGCCTGCTGGGGCGCGACTACTACTACCTCAAGATGAAGGACGAGGCGCTCACGGCCATCAACCGCGCCGAGCAGCTGGGCGACAAGAGCAAGGACATGTACACCATGCGGGCGCGGGTCCACACCGACCGGCGCGAGTACGACCTGGCGATGGCGGACTACCAGCGCGGCGAGCCCGAGGCCGAGGACATGCTGCGGCTGGCCCAGATCTTCGTGATCCAGAAGAACTCGAGCGCCGCGGATTCGATCTACCGCGCCATCGTCGCGCTCGACTCGACCAGCGGCGGCGCGCGCTTCGCCCTGACCGAGCTGGGGAAGATGCGCTTCCGCGAGAAGGACTACCCGGGGGCCGTGGTGCTGCTGAACCGCCGAATCGCGCTTGACCCCAACAGCGACGAGGCTTACTACTATTTGGGCTTATCCTACAAGGAGTTGAAGCAGTACAGTGACGCGCTGACTGCGCTCCGGCAGGCTGCGGCGCTTTCGGATGCCAAGGCGGATCGCCACTTCTGGCTCGGGCTGCTCTACGCCCAGGTGGACTCCGTGGAGGCGGCCCGTCAGCAGATGCAGCGGGTGGTCGAGCTCGACACGACCGGCAGCCCGCAGCGCGGCATCGCGCTGCGCCAGCTCGGATACTACAAGCTGCTGGACAAGGACTACGCCGAGGCCGCCCGGCTGCTGGAGTCGGCGGCCGAGCTGATCAAGGATCCACCGTCCCTGGGGCAGACCTGGGTGTGGATCGGGCAGGGCTATCAGAACTCGGGCAATCGCGCGAAGGCTCGCGAAGCCTACGACCGCGCGCTGCAGATCAATCCGAACGATGCCGTGGCGCTGAAGAGCAAACAGAGCCTCGACAAGGGGGCTCCGAAGCCGGGAGGAACACCATGAGGGAGCGGCAGCTCGGAAACGTCACGATTCTCACCCCCAAAGGGTATCTGACCGGCGGGGACGAAACGGACGAGCTGGATCAGAAGATCCAGTCCCTGAGCGAGGCGGGCAACAAGAACCTGATCATCAATCTCGCCGAGACCCAGCACCTCAACTCGACGGCGCTGGGGGTGCTCATCAAGGCGCACACGAACTACGTCCGCCGCGGTGGACAGGTCAAGCTGTGCTCGGTGGACAAGCGCATCGAGAACATCTTCGTCATCACGAAGTTGTCGCTGGTGTTCGACGTGTATCCGGGCGAGGAGCAGGCGATCGCGAGCTTCACGGAACGCGAGTCGGTCTGACACCGGAGGGGCGGGAGGAACGCGGGATTGGCCGTCAAGCGGAAGGCAGTGCAGAACGTGGTCGTGCTCTATCCGAAGGGTAACTTCTTTGGCGACTCCGAGACCGACGAGCTCCAGAAGGCGATCATGGACGAGGCGGCGGGCGGCAACACCCGACTGCTCCTCAACATGGCCGAGTGCCAGGCGCTCAACTCGATCGCGATCGGCGCGCTGATGCGCGGCTACGCGAACTACAAGGCGCGCGGCGGCGAGATCAAGCTGTGCGGGCTCGGCAAGCGACTCAGGGATCTGTTCACCATGACGAAGCTCATCATGGTTTTCGACCACCACGATCGCGAGGACCAGGCGGTCGCGGCGTTCGGGGCGTAGGCAGGGAACCAGGGATGTCCCCGATTTCAGGGGCGGCCGGACCCGCCCGAATCAGTGAACCCGCCGTAGCGTGGCGGGGGCCCGGCGTTGCCGGGTCGCGCCACGCCGGGCAACGGAGGATGGAATCAGAATGAGCCGTTTCATCGTGCCAATTGGCTTCGTGCTGGCGTTGGGGATCTCCATCACGCTGTGGTGGTTCCTGCCGAACATCGGTCCCATCGGCGACCAGATGAAGAAGGGTGGCCCGCTCGTCGCCGGGCTGATCCTGCTGCTCATCCTCCAGACTTCGTTCATCATCGAGCGCACCTGGAGCCTGCGCAAGGCGCAGGGCCGGGGCTCGCTGCCCGATTTCCTCAACGGCGTGCGCAAGTCGCTCCACACCGGCGACGTCGACGCCGCGATCGCGCTGTGCGCGAAGCAGCGGGGCTCGGCGGCCAACGTGATTCGCGCCGGTCTCGAGCGCTACCAGCAGGTCCGCTCCGAGGGCGCCTCCAAGGAGAAGATCGTCTCCGAGACCCAGGCGGCGATCCAGGAGGCCAACGGCCTCGAGGTGCCGCTGCTCGAGCGCAATCTCATCGCCCTCTCGACCATCGCCTCGATCGCGACCATGGTCGGACTGCTCGGCACGGTCATGGGGATGATCCGTTCGTTCGCGGCCCTCGGCCACACCGGCGCGGTCGACGCGTCCAAGCTGGCGGTCGGCATTTCCGAGGCGCTCATCAACACGGCCGGCGGGCTGTTCGTGGCGATCGCGGGCATCGTGGCCTACAACGTGTTCGTGACCCGCGTGGACAACTTCAACTACATGATGGACGAGGCCTCCTACGAGGCGGTCCAGCTGTTGTCGTCGTCCGCGCCCGAGAAGCGATAGGGGAGCGCGATGCTCAAGAAGAAACGCCGCATCGGCATCGCCATCGACATGACGCCGATGGTCGACGTGGCCTTCCTGCTCCTCATCTTCTTCATGTGCACGACCCAGTTCAAGCCGCCCGAGAAGGACAAGATCACGCTGCCCGAATCGAACTCGGAGGCCAAGTCGCCCGAGTCCCAGATCATCACCCTGTCGGTCACCGCGACGCCGTCGGTGCGCCTCATCTACCGCCAAGGGGGCGAGGAGAAGCAGCAGGAGATCCCGATCGAGGCCCTGAAGACCGATCTGTCGCGATGGCTCACCGCGGCGCGATCCGCCAATCCGTCGGCACGTGTCATCGTCAAGATGGACAAGAACGCGCCCTACGGCGTGATGGCCGACATGATGCAGGCGCTCCAGGACGCCAAGGCGCCGCGATTCAACGTGCAAACCGAGCTCGCCGGAAGCGGCGGGCTGTTCAAGAAGGCGCCGGCGCCCGCCGCGAAATAGCGGCCGCCCGCAGGAGGTGACGTTCCATGGGTGCTGTTGACACCCCGCAAAGAGCCCAAAAAGGCAAGAAGGGCAAGGGCGGGCACCGTCCCAAGCGGCGCGTCGGCATCCGCATCGACATGACGCCGATGGTCGACGTGGCCTTCCTGCTCCTCATCTTCTTCATGGTGACGACGGTGTTCCGCACCCCGCAGGCGCTCGAGATCAACCTGCCTCCGGATCCCAATGCCAAGGTCCAGGTGAACGAGGAGAAGGTCGTGACCATCCGGGTGCTGCCCGACGAGCGCAGCTACTGGCGCCGGGCGAAGGAGCCCTGGGTGCGCACCGACGTCGCGAAGCTCACCGAGGTGTTCAAGACCTACAAGGGCAACAAGGACATCATCGTCATCATCCAGATCGATCGCGACGCCAAGTTCAACAACATGGTCCATATCATCGACGAGCTCGATCTCGCGAACCTGACGCGGTTCTCGCTCGCTACGCTCACCCCCGAGGAGAAGGCGGAAGTCGACGCCCTATGACGACGAACTCGCTGTTCCAGTTCATGCCCTACGGGGCGCCCGAGCTGAAGGAGGTCGCGCGCAAGTACATGGTGCGCGCCGTGGGCGTGGGGAGCTCGGTGTGGATTCTGGTGTTCCTGCTGTCGTTGGGCACCAGCGAGCTCCTCAAGCACCGGCCCCACGAGACCAGCGTGATCGTCGTGCCGTATCGGGAGCTCGCCGCTCCTCCGCCGCTCACCGAGAACGCCCCGCCGCCGCAGGTCAACGTGACCCAGCCGGTCGCGCCCCCGACCGCCGCGGTGCCGGTGCCGGTGCCCGAGGCCGAGGCGCCGCCGGAGCAGACCATCGCCTCCCAGCAGGACATCGCCCAGACGACGCCCAGCATGTCGACCGGCGAGGGCAGCGACATCGTGGTCGCCCCGCCCGGCGACGAGGAGCTGCCCAAGTTTGGGGAATACGTGTACGTGGAAGAGCTGCCCGAAGCCATCACCAAGGCGCAGCCGCAGTACCCCGACCTCGCCCGCGAAGCGGGGGTGGACGGCACGGTGCTGGTCCAGGCGCTGGTGGGCAAGGACGGCAAGGTCAAGGACACGAGGGTCGTGAAATCGATCGCCATGCTGGACGGTGCCGCCGAGGCCGCGGTGCGCCAGTGGGTGTTCAAGCCCGCGCTCTCGAACAACAAGCCGGTCGCGGTGTGGGTGGCCGTGCCGGTGAAGTTCACCCTCCACTAGCCGCCGGGAACGCAACCGGCGGGGGGCCCGCCGCGGGAGCCGCCGCCGGCCCGATTCGGCCTTCCGTTCCGCGCCGCGTTCCCCCCTGGCTCGGAAGGCACGCCGGGGGAGGGATTCGCCGCGCCGGTCGGGGCTGATTTGACCCCCCGGGACGCAAGTCCCTAATCTCGACGGGAATTGGCGATCCTACCCACCCCCGTCGACCCGGAGCGTTCCATGTCGGTCACCCTCCAGCCGGACGCAACCTCCGCCGCGCCCTCCGCGCCGGCGCCCAGCCTGTGGGAGCGCACAGTGCTCGTCTTCGCCCGTCCCACCCAGGCCTGGGGGGGCTTACGCGAGCACGCCCAGTGGTGGTTCCCGATGCTCCTGCTCGCCGTGGTCACCTCGGCCACGATGCTGGCGGTCTACGAGCGGTCGTACCTCCCCATGATGACCGAGGGGATCGAGCGGCAGGCGGCCGACGGGCAGATGTCCCAGGAGCAGCTCGACAAGACCGAGGCCTTCTTCGCCGGCCCGGCGGGCAAGGCCATCAACATCGGCTTCCAGTTTCTCGGCGTCGTCCTCATCACGATGTTCGCGGGGCTGCTCTACTGGCTCGGAGGCGGATTCATCCTCGGGAGGCCGTTCGGCTACCGTCTCGGGCTCGAGGTCGCGGCGTGGTCCGGGCTCGTGACCCTGCCCGGCTTCCTGCTCCACAACGTGCTTGCGTATCTTCAGGGGCTTACGGTACGGGAGGTCCACGTCGGGTTCGGCATCCTGCTCCAGAGCTCGGACCCGCCCTCCAAGCTGACGACCGGGCTGATGGTCTTCCTGGATGGGCTCGGGCCCCTGGCAATCTGGTACGTCGTGGTCGGGATCCTGGGCCTCTCCGTCTTGAGCGGGGCGCCCCGGAAGTCGTGCGCGTGGGTCATGGGCAGCCTGTATGTTGCGCTCCAGGCGCTCGCGGCGGTGCTGGCGGGGCTTTTCTCGCATGGAGCATGACCCGGGGCGCAACCCATTCGGGCGCCGGGCCGTAGGACGAATCATGCGCGGGGAATGCCGCGCTTCATCTCATAGGAGCGGAGGATGCGGATGACGAGGATGCAGCGAGCGAGCACGGTCTGGCTGTGCCTCCCGGCCCTGTTCTGGGCCGCGGCCGCGGGCGCGCAGCCGCTCACGGTCGAGCGTGCGGTTCAGATCGCGCTGGATCGGAATACCCAGATGGTCCTGGCCCGGGCGAACGTCCTCGATGCGAAGGGCGGGCTGTACGGCGCCTACAGCGGCGTCCTGCCGCGCGTGTCGGCCGACCTGAGCCGCGCCGGGAGCAACACCACGGCGCAAACCGGCACCCAGCTGTTCGGGACCGTGGCGATCCCGGGTCCGCGGACCGACAGCTGGAGCTATTCGACCACTCCGCAGATTACCGGCCAGTGGTCGATCCTCGACCTGTCGGCGATCCGTCAGCTTTCCTCGGCGCGCTCCGGGCTCAAGGCCTCGAAGTTGAACCTCGAGGCGGCCCGCAGCACCGTCGCCCTGGCGACGCGGCAGCAGTTCTACACCACCGTCAGCGCCCATCACCTGGCGAGCGTGGCGGATGCCGCGCTCAAGCTGGCGCGCGACAACGAGCGCCGCGTGCGCGCGCTGTTCGAGGTGGGCTCGGTCTCGCGCAGCGACCTGCTCAGCGCCCAGGTTCAGACCGCGAACAGCCAGCTCGACTCGCTCACCGCGCACCAGAACGTCATCAACCAGCGCATCGCGCTCGCCGAGGCGCTGGCCTTGAAGGAGACCGAGATGGGCGAGGTCGACACCGTGCTGACGGCGGAGCCCCGCGATTTCGAGGAGTCCACCCTGCTCGGCGAGGCGGCCAAGGTCCGCCCCGATCTCAAGGCCGCCGACGCCGAGATGAATTCGGCACGCATGGCGGTGACCGCCGCGCGGCTCGCGCGCCTGCCCTATATCACGGTCTCGGGCACGGCGCAGTACAACCCGTTCCGCACCTTCACCCAGAAGCAGATCGGCACCTTCGCCGTCCCGGGTCCGGATTCCGTGGACGTGACCGGCCACGTCGTGTCCACGTTCCGCGGCTTCCGGACCGATCCTGTGTCCTCGGGCCGCAGCGAGGCCGACCGGATCGTGAGCGGCTCGGTCGCGGTGAACTGGGACATCTTCAACGGGCTGACCAACGATTCACGTATCGCGAGCGCCAAGGCGCGGCTGCTGCGCGCCGAGGATTCCCGCAACTCGCTCTTCCGTAACCTCGAATCCGAGGTCCACCAGGCGCTGCTTTCCTACCGCGAGGCGAGCGAGCGCCTGGTGGTGGCGAACAGCGCATATGCCTCGGCGCTCGAGAACCTCAAGCTCACGCAGCAGAAATACAACGTCGGGTCCACGACCATCCTCGACCTCAACACCGCCCAGGTGAACCTCACCCGCGCGGCGGCGAACCAGATCACGGCGCTGGCATCGATCCGGATCGCGGAAGCGCAGCTCAACCGCGTGCGCGGACACGTCGAATGAGCGCCGCGGGCGGAGGACGGGGGATCATGGGCAAGCGGTGGCTGTGGATCGGGCTGGGCGTGGTCGTGCTGGGCCTGCTCATCGCCGTGGGGGCCATGCGCGGTGGCAAGGGGAAGGCGCAGGCGGTCCAGTTCGCGAGCGTGCGCGAGGAGGACATCACCTCGCGGGTGCGGGCGCCGGGCAAGATCGAGCCGCGCACCCAGGTCAAGATCAGCGCCGACATCATGGGCAAGATCGTCCGGCTGTCGGTCAAGGAGGGCGACAAGGTCCGCCAGGGCCAGGTCATGCTCCAGCTCGACGACACCCAGTACCGCGCCCAGGCGAATCAGGCGCAGGCCGCGCTGGCCTCCGCCCGCGCCCGGCTCAAGGATGCCGAGAGCCTGCTGCGGGTCGCCGAGTCGAATTTCGTCCGGCAGCGTGCGCTCTGGGAGCAGAAGGTGCTCTCCCAGGCGGAGTGGGACCAGGCCAACAGCGGAATCGAGACCGCCCGCACCTCGCAGTCCGCCGCGCGCGAGGAAGTGAGCCGCTCGGAGGCGGCGCTGGCGGGCGCCAAGGACAACCTCTCGAAGACGCGCTTCGTCGCCCCGTTCGACGGGGTGGTCAGCGCGCTCAACGTCGAGCAGGGCGAGATCGTCATCACCGGCACCATGAACAACGCCGGCACCCAGATCATGGTCGTGTCGGACCTGTCCCGCATGCTGGTGCGGGCCGACGTCGACGAGACCGACGTCGTGGACATGAAGCTCGGCCAGAAAGCCAAGATCACGGTGGACGCGCTCCCCGACACGTCGTTCGTGGGGACGGTCGTCGAGATCGGGAACACCGCCAAGCGCTCGATCGTTTCGACCTCCGAGGGGCAGACGAACTTCGAGGTCAAGGTCGTGTTCGACAGCCAGGTCCCCGAAGTCCGGCCCGGTATGACGGCCGACGTCGAGATCGAGACCGCGACGCATCCGAAGACCCACGGGGTGCCGATCCAGGCCGTGGTCGTCCGGACCGAGCGCGAGCTCGAGCGCGCGGGCAAGACCGGCAAGGGGAAGCAGGCCGTGAAGCCCAAGCCCAAGAAGGATTTCGCCCTCGCCGCCGACGAGGACACGGTGGGCCGCAAGGACAAGGAGATCGCCGGCGTCTTCCTGGTCAAGGACGGCGTCGCCTCGTTCGTCCCGGTTCGCACCGGGATCGCGAGCGAAACCGACATCGAAGTGTTCGGCGACATCAAGACCGGCGACATCGTGGTCGCCGGCCCCTACAAGGCGCTGCGCGAGCTCAAGCCCAGCGCGAAGGTGAAGCAGGAGGCCCCGGGGGGCCGGGGGCGCAAGTGAGTCCGCGATGCTGATCTCGATTCGTGACCTCCATCGGAATTACCAGGTCGGCACGGAGGTCGTCCATGCCCTCAACGGCGTCACCCTGACGATCGAGCCCAACGAGTACGTCGCGATCATGGGGCCCTCGGGCTCGGGCAAGACCACGCTCATGAACATCATCGGTTGCCTCGACACGCCGACGAGCGGCTCCTACAAGCTCAAGGACAAGGAGATCTCGGAGCAGAGCGACGACGAGCTCGCGCGCATCCGCAACCACGAGATCGGGTTCGTGTTCCAGACCTTCAATTTGCTGGCGCGCGCCGACGCGCTCCACAACGTCGAGCTGCCGCTGGTCTACGCCGGGGTGAAGCACGAGGAGCGCCGCCGCCGCGCCCGCGAGGCCCTCGAGCGCGTGGGCCTGGCCGACCGCATGCGCCACCGTCCCAACGAGCTCTCGGGCGGCCAGCGCCAGCGCGTCGCGATCGCCCGGGCGCTCGTCAACCGGCCCAGCATCGTGCTCGCGGACGAGCCCACCGGCAACCTCGACACCCACACCGGCGAGGAGATCATGGCGGCCTTCGCCCAGATCTGGCGCCAGGGCAACGCCGTCATCCTCGTCACCCACGAGCTCGACATCGCCGCCCACGCGCACCGCGTCGTGCGCATGCGCGACGGCAAGATCGCGAGCGACGAGCGCAACCCCAACCCGACCGCCGTCAAGGATCTCGACGGAGCCGTGGCTCCCCCGGCGGTCCCGGTGGTTGACCGATGAACCTGCGCGAGAGCACCGGGATCGCCCTGTCCGCCCTGCGCGCGAACAAGCTGCGCTCGTTCCTGACCCTGCTCGGCACCATCATCGGCGTCATGTCGGTCATCGCGGTGCTGTCGTTCGTCGAGGGGCTCAATCAGTTCGTGTCCCAGAAGCTCCTCAACGCGGGCGCCAACGCGTTCTACGTCGACTCCTACGGCTTCGTCACCAGCCAGGAGGCCTTCGACGAGGTCAAGAACAACCCGCCGGTCGAGCTCGACGACGCCGACGCGCTGCGCGACGGGGTGCACAGCGCCTCGATGGTCGTGGCGGGGGCGGACGACCACGACTTCCTGCGCTTTCGGAACAAGGACATGAAGGGCGTGGACGTGCACGGCCGCGGCGCGGGCTGGGAGGTCATCGAGGACTACTCCCTGCGCTCGGGACGCACGCTCACCGAGCTCGACGACTCGCGCCGCCGGCTGGCGTGCGTCATCGGCGCCGACGTCGCCGAGGAGCTGTTCGGGAATCTCGACCCGATCGGGCGTCAGATCCGCGTGGGGGCGGACACCTACGACGTGGTCGGGGTCATGGAGGCCAAGGGCAAGCTGTTCGGGCAGAGCCAGGACCGGTTCGTCACCATCCCGGTCCACACCTTCGTGAAGGTCCGCCAGGAGCGCCCCTTCCTCACGGTCGCGGTCAAGGCGGTGGACCAGGCGAGCATGCCGCTGGCCCAGCAGGAGGCGCGCAACGTAATGCGCGCGCGCCGGCACCTGGGGCCGCTCCGCAAGGACAACTTCGGCATCACCACCTCCGAGAACGTGCTCGAGCTCTACCGCACGCTCACCGGAGGCATCTTCGTCGTCACGATCGGCGTCGCCGCGATCTCGCTGGTCGTGGGCGGGATCGTCATCATGAACATCATGCTGGTCTCGGTGACCGAGCGCACCCGCGAGATCGGCCTCCGCAAGGCGATGGGTGCCAGGCGCCGCGATATCCTGAGCCAGTTCCTGGTCGAAGCCACGACCCTGTCGCTCACCGGCGGCATCATCGGCGTCGTCACGGGCGTGCTGCTCGCGCTGCTCGCGGGGGCGGTGTCGCCGCTGCCCACCGCGGTGAGCCTGCCCGGCGTGGTGCTCGGGATCGTCATGTCGGCCGGCATCGGCGTGTTCTTCGGGTCCTATCCCGCCTGGCGCGCGGCGCGCCTCGACCCCATCGAAGCGCTGCGTTACGAGTAGCCCATGAACCTCCTCCTGCTGCGCGAGACGCTGGTCATGGCCGGGCGCGCGCTGGTCGCCAACCGGCTGCGCTCGGTGCTGGCGCTGCTCGGCATCGTCATCGGCGTGGGCACCGTCATCGGCATGGTCGCCCTCATCAACGGCTTCCAGCGCTCGTTCGCGCAGAGCATCCAGTCGTTCGGCAACAACACGATCTACATCCGGCGCATCCGCCCCGGCATCCAGTTCAACGGCAACATCCCGGACAGCCTCAAGCAGCGCCGGGCGTTCACGATGGAGGACGCGGATGCGCTGCGCGAACGCTGCCCGTCGCTCAAGGCGATCGCGCCCTTCAAGTGGGCCTGGTCGGACATCACGCTGGCCTATCGCGGCCGGACCGCGCGCAGCACCTTCACCTACGGCACCAACGAGAACTACCTGATCACGCACGGCTACGACCTGGCGCGCGGGCGCTTCTTCACCCAGGAAGAGGTGGTGCGGCGGGAGAACGTCGTCGTCCTGGGCAAGGACACCCGCGAGGCGCTGTTCAAGGACGCGAGCGGGCTGGGCGAGCGCATCCACCTCAACGGCATCCCGTTCACCGTGATCGGGGAGTTCGAGAAGAAGGGCCGGATGCTGGGGAACAACTTCGACCAGGTCGCCGCGATTCCCTATACGACGATCGACAAGTATTTCCCGGTCCCCAACGACGCGCCGCCCTGGTTCCCGAAGCGCGGGGAGCTGTTCCTGGACGCCATTGCGACCACCCCCGAGATGAGCGATCAGGCCCAGCGAGAGATCATCAACGTGCTGCGCATCCGCCGCCACCTGCCCAGCAACAAGAACAACGACTTCGTCGTGTTCACCGACGACGCGTTCCTGTCGCTCTACAACGCCGTGACCGGCGGCATCTTTGCCCTCATGGCGCTGGTGTCCTCGATCTCGCTGTTCGTGGGCGGGATCGGCGTCATGAACATCATGCTGGTCGCGGTGACCGAGCGCACCCGCGAGATCGGCGTGCGCAAGGCGCTCGGCGCCCCGCGCAAGGCGATCCTCACCCAGTTCCTGCTCGAGGCCGTGGTCCTGACCGCGGCGGGAGGAGCCCTGGGCGTGCTGTTGGGGAGCGCGATCTCCTGGATCGTTCACGCCGCGAGCCAGATGCCGACCTACGTCTCGGCGTGGTCGGTCATCATCGGCATCTCGTTCTCGGCGATCGTCGGGGTGTTCTTCGGATTCTACCCCGCGATGCGCGCCTCCCGCCTCGACCCGGTGGATTCGCTGCGCTACGAATAGGACCCGCGCGCGGCGTGCCCGGCCCTTGCCGGGGCTGATATAGTCGCGTTCCCATGGCCATTCGCACCGAGCCCGACACCCGCGCGCTTGAGCCCCCGGCGGGGATCCGACCCACGGGCCGCGGGCTCTCCGACATCGTCATCCACGGCGCGCGCGAGCACAACCTCCAGAACCTCACGCTGCGACTGCCGCGCCAGAGCCTGATCGTCGTCACCGGCGTCTCGGGCTCGGGCAAGTCATCCCTGGCCTTCGACACCCTGTACGCCGAGGGCCAGCGGCGCTACGTCGAATCGCTCTCCGCCTACGCCCGCCAGTTCCTGGGCCAGATGGAGAAGCCGGAGGTCGACGCGATCGAGGGGCTCTCGCCGGCGATCGCGATCGAGCAGCGCAGCGCGGGCTCGAACCCGCGCTCGACGGTGGCGACCATCACCGAGATCTACGACTACCTGCGGCTGCTGTTCGCGCGCCTCGGCGTCCAGCACTGCCCCAACTGCGGCACCGTCATGGAGCGCCAGAGCGTCCAGGAGATGGTCGACCAGCTGGGGTCGAAGCACGCGGGGGAGAAGGTGGCGCTGCTCGCCCCGCTGGTGCGCGGCCGCAAGGGCGAGTATCGCAAGGAGCTCGAGGCGATCCGCCGGCAGGGGTACGTGCGCGCGCGCATCGACGGCGCCTGGGTCGAGCTCGACGAGCCCCCCAAGCTGGCGCGCTACAAGCGTCACGACATCGAGGTCGTCATCGACCGGATGACGATCGAGCCCCGCAACGCCACCCGCCTCGCCGACT
>JBGQIE010000012.1:0-30999 GCA_041498315.1 Candidatus Eiseniibacteriota bacterium | reverse complement strand
TGGGCCTCGCCCGGCCCGATGCGCTGTTCATGCACTGCCTGCCCGCGCACCGCGGCGAGGAGGTCACGGATGCCGTGCTCGACGGGCCCCAGTCCATCGCGCTCCAGCAGGCCGAGAACCGTCTCCACCTCCAGAAGGCGCTCATGGAGCGTCTGGTGAGCGCGCACCCGCGCGCGATCCCGGCGGGTGCTCACACCCGGCCCGCGGTCCGCCGCGCCGCCGAGACGATTCTGGGTTAACCTCCCGTTCTGCCCCGCCCGCCCGGTGGGGCCGGGTTACGGGAGGCAGGCATGGCCGAGACCCGCCGCGCCGGCGGGCCCGCGCCCGCGCCAGCGGCGCCGGCGCCGGATTTCGAGCTCGAGTCGCACACCGGTGAGCGGGTGCGCCTCTCGAGCTACCGCGGCACGCGGAGCGTGGCGCTGTTCTTCATGCGCGCCTACACCTGACTGACCTGCATCGTGCACGCCGTCCAGTTGGGACTGGTCTCAGCGCAGCTCGCCTCCCTCGATACCGCGCTGCTCGTGCTGGTGCCGGGCTCGCCCGAGCAGGCGCGCAAGATCGCGAAGCTCATCCGCGCCTCGTTCCCGGTGCTGGCCGATCCCGACCACGGGGTCTTCCGCAGCTTCGGTCTCGGCCGCAGGCTCTTGCTCATCCAGCGGAGCGGATCGGCGCTCGTGGATCGCGATGGTACGCTGGTCTACGTCCGCCGCTCGACCAGCCCGCGCGGCGCGCTCGACCTCGAGGCGCTCATGGCGGCAGTGGACTTGGCCCGGCATGAAAGGAGCACCGCATGACCGATCTCAGACAGGCTTCCTGCGTCCCGTGCCGCGGCGGCGTCCCGCCGCTCACCCGCGAGGAGATCGCAAAGCTTAGGCCCCAGGCGCCCGCCTGGGACGTGATCGAGCGGGACGGCATCGCCCGCATCACGCGCGCATTCCCGTTCAAGGATTTTCGCGCGGCGCTGGCGTTCACGAACCAGGTCGGTGAGCTCGCCGAGCGCGAGCAGCACCACCCGGACCTCCATCTGTCGTGGGGGAAAGTCGTGGTCGAGAGCTGGACCCACAAGATCAAGGGCCTCCACTTGAACGACTTCATCCTGGCGGCGAAGATCGACGAGCTGTTCGAGATCGCGCGCCGCGCTTGAAACGCGGCCGCCGCGCGCTGTGTTATCGTCGCGCGGATGATCGCGACGATCGTGCTCACGGGGCTGCTCGCGGCCGCGACGCCGCGGCCGGATTCGGCTCGCGTGATCCCCCGCGCCCCGGAAGCTCCCGCCCGCGCGGCCGCGCCCGCGGCGGAGGGCGCCATCCCGGCCTTCTGGCAGACCCGCGCCGAGCGCTCGGGATACCGGCTCACTGCGGACTACGACGAGACCCTGCGTTACTGCCGCACGCTGGCGGCGGGCACGGAGTGGATCCGGCTCGAGAGCTACGGCGTGAGCGGCCAGGGCCGCGATCTGCCGCTCCTCATCGTCTCGCGGGAGCGCGCCTTCACGCCCGAGGCGGCGCGCGCGACCGGCAAGCCCATCATCCTGATCCAGAACGGCATCCACTCGGGCGAGATCGAGGGCAAGGACGCGGCACTCGCGCTGCTGCGCGACATCGCGGTGCTCCACACCCGCGAGTCCCTGCTCGATCACGCGATCCTGCTCGTGCTGCCCATCTTCTCGGTGGACGCGCACGAGCGGCGCGGGAAGTACAACCGCATCAACCAGAACGGTCCCGAGGAGATGGGATGGCGCACCACGCCCATCGGCCTCAACTTGAACCGCGACTACCTCAAGGCCGAGAGCCCCGAGATGCGGGCACTCCTCTCGCGGGTGTTCACGCGCTGGTGGCCGCACCTGCTCGTGGACGACCACACCACCGACGGCGCCGACTACCGGCATGACGTGACCTACGGCTTCAACCACGGCCCCGGGGTGCCGCAGGCGGTGGACCGCTGGCTCACCGGCGCGTTCGAAGGCCGGGTGGTGCCGCGGCTGACCGCGATGGGCCACCTGCCCGCACCCTACCTGGAGTTCCGGAAGGACGGCGACCCGCTGAGCGGGATCGACTTCGGCAACTCGCGGCCGCGTTACTCGACCGGCTACGCGCCGCTCCAGTGCCGCCCCGCCCTGCTGGTCGAGACCCACATGCTCAAGCCCTACGAGAACCGGGTGCGCGGGACCTACGACCTGCTGGTCGCGCTGCTCGAGGAGATCAACGCCCATCCGCGCGAGCTGACCGACGCGGTCGCCGCGGCCGAGGCCGAGGTGGTCGCGCGCGGGCGCGAGAGCGACCCGACCCGGCGCGAGGTGGTGCTCGCGACCAAGACCAGCGACCGCAGCCTGCCGTTCCCCTTCAAGGGGGTGGCGACCAAGCTCGAGGTGAGCGACATCGCGGGCGGCCCGGTGCCGCGCTACGGCAACATCCCCTGGGACACCGTCGTCCCCCTCTACCGCGACATCGTGCCTACGCTCACGGTCCGCCAGCCGGCCGGCTATCTCGTGCCCCAGGAGTGGACCGTGTGCCGCGACCGGCTCGATCTTCACGGCGTGCGCTACCGCCGCTTCGCGAAGGAGTGGAGCGACACGGTCGAAGTCGAGCACGTGCTCGAGTGGAGCTGGGAGGCGCGCCCCGACCAGGGCCACCGCCCGGTCACCATCACGCGGGTGGCGAACGAGCGACGCTGGCGCAGCTTCCGTCCCGGCGATTTGTGGGTGCCGCTCGATCAGCGCTCGGCGATGATCGCGGTCCACCTGTTCGAGGCCCAGGCCCCGGACGGGCTCGCCACCTGGAACGCCTTCGACTCGGTGTTCGAGCTCAAGGAGTACGCCGAGGACTACGTCATGGAGCCGCTCGCCCGCACCATGCTGGCGGCCGACACCGCCCTGGCGCGCGAGTTCCGCGGCCGCCTGGCGGCGGATACCGCCTTCGCCCGCAGTCCGGCCCAGCGTCTCGACTTCTTCTACCGGCGCTCGAAGTGGGCCGACCCGGAGCAGAACTTGATCCCGGTCGCGCGTGCCCTGCGATCCCCCCCCGAGGCCGTGCTGGCCCCCTGAGTGCGCCTCCGGCGCCCGGGAAATGGGGCGGTCAACTTCCGGATGGTACGGGCCGATAACCCCGGTATCGGAGCCCCCGACCCGGCGCCGTGGCGGCCGCCGGCGTGGGCGGGCCGCAATCCGGTTGCCGACCGACCACATTCCAGGATGGAGCCCCTTCGTTGAGCAAGCGCAGCCCCGACCTGCCCAAGCGCCCGGGAGACGTGCCCGCCTGGGTGGTCCGGCGTGCGCTCCGGAGCCCGGTGCTGGCCCTCTTCCTCGCGCTGTGCGTGGTGGGCTTCGTCGTCGGCCGCCGGACCATGCCGAGGCCGGCGCCGCTCCCCTTCGACGAGCTGTTCGAGAACATGAGCGTCTACTCCTACCGCGACGCTCCGACCGACACGACCTCGCACTTCGTCGTCGACCTCACCACCGGAGGCCGGCCGTTCCGCCAGTACGACGTGGACACCCGCCGGTTCTCGGCGCCCGCGAAGACCCGGCACTTCAATCGCCAGGTCAGCGGCTACCACTACCGCAGGATCGAGCTGCGCGGCCACACCTCGCGCGGCTTCTGGCTCGCGCTGCCCGACACCACCGGCACGTCGATCGACTCCGGGGAGTTCGAAGAGCTCTACAAGAAGACCCTGAACTACGTGCGCCCGGTCTCGGTCATCAGCAACATCCTCGGCCTGCTCTCGGGCTACTCGCTCGGCTACCGCATCGCGACCTGGGACGCCTCGCTATCGAATCCTGCCACCCAGGACCGCATCCTCGCCTCCCCCGACATCCGGCGCGCGATCGCGCGCGAGGCCTGGCGCCGCGTGCTCCTCGAGCCGGCGTTCATGGGTGACGAGAGCGACCCGCACACCTTCGCCGCCCTGCACGAGACCCAGCGCATCTACGCCGGCGTCTTCAGGCTCGCGCTGCGCGACAGCGATGACTTTCTCCCCCGCGAGGCGGAGCGCATCGCGGCGGCCGGCTTGCCGGGCGAGGCGCGGGCGCTGCTGGCGTTCGCGCGCGCCGTGTCCCACGCGGCCGCGGACCGCGAGCTGACGAGCGCGGACTTCCAGGCAGTCGAGGACTGGGCGAGCCTGCTCGACGGCAAGGGGCACTGGGCCGCCGCGGTCGCTCCGGCGCAAGGCCAGGAGCGGATCCAGTACCTCGGCACGCTCGCCTACTACGGGATCGCGCCCTCGGAGCCCGACGAACGCCGCCTGTGGGTGGGTCCGCGCGTGCTGGTGCGCGAGGGCGACGTCGAGGGCTTCGTCACCGACGACCTCGCCTCGACCGCGGTCGCCTGTCCCGAGTCGTGGCGCGAACGCGCCTTCGCGGACTCATCGTCGGGCATGAGCGCCTGGACCGTGCAGTGGGCCGGGAACCGCCCCGAGCTGGCGCCGCTCTTCTCGATGGGCCGCCAGCTCGTGCGCAGCCTGCGCCCCGGCCGCTAGGCGGCTCCGCTTCCGCCGCCAGGGCCCGCCGCTCCCGGCCCGGCCTCCGCTACTCCCAGCCCTCGCGCACCGCGCGCTCGTAGGCGGGCCAGTAGGGATCGGGCTCGGGATCGGTGATCGTCCGCACCTCGCCCGACGGCTCGCGCAGCAGCAGCCGACCGCTGCCCGGGACCACGGCTCCGATCTCGGCCGCGGCGATCCCGGCGTCGGTGAGCGCGGTCAGAGAGCCGATGACGGCACCCGGCCGCACCGTGACGATGAGTGCCCCCTCGGCCAGGGTCCAGTAGGGATCGATGCCGCCCAGCGCCGCGCACGCGCCGCGCGCCTCGGGGCTCAGAGGAATGCGCGCTCGCTCGACGCTCAGGTCGTGCCCGCAGGCGCGCGCAAGCTCGAGCAGCCCGCCCAGCACGCCGCCCTCGGTCGCATCGTGAAGCGCGGTGACGCCCGATTCGGGTTGCTCGGGCGCGCGCCGCACGCCCGCGCCGATCAGCGCGCGGCAGTCCGCGACCACGCTCACCTTGTCGAGCAGCCCGCGCGCCCGTTCGACCCCGCCCGCGCCCAGGTGCGTCCGCAGCCGCTGCGGGATCAGGTGGGCCGCGACCGCGGTGGCCTCGATGGCGCAGCCCTTGGTGAGCAGCACGAGGTCGCCGGGCCGGGCGAGTGCGGGCGTGAGGTAGCGGTGCTCCTCGCCGATGCCGATCAGCGTTCCCGCGCCGAGCAGCGTGGACTCCCCGCCGGGGTAGCGCCCGGTGTGCCCGGCCACGACCGCGACCAGGAGCGATTCCCATTCCGCGCTCATCGCCCGCCAGTAGTCCGCGAACGCCTCCTCGCCCACGGACTGCGGCAGGTTGAAGTTCACGGTCGCGAACTGCGGCGCGATGCCGCTGGTCCACAGGTCGGAGGCGAGCAGGTGGCAGGAGAGCCGCGCCGAGGCGGCGGGGCCGAGCGCGGGAATGAGCGAGAGCGGGTCGGTCGTCAGCGCCATGACGCGGCCCGCCCCGAGCTTGACGATCGCGCAGTCGAGCCCCGCTCCCGGACCCACCGCCACCTCGTGACGCAGCGCCCCGAGGTGGGGCGCGATGAGGCGCGCGAACTGGTCGGGAGGAATCTTGCCGAGCGGGTCGCTCATGAGATCCGGGGCACGCGCGGGGCTCGCCGGGCTCGCTCGATCACAGCGCGGGCGCGTACAGCATGGCGTTCTCGAGCAGCCGGTCGCTCGAGCGCCAGAACAGCCGGAATGAGGCCGGACCGGCGATCATGATGACGTGCCCCGCCCCGCTCGGCTCGTCGATCGCGTAGGCGGCGCCCGACAGCCGACGCGCGGTCTCGGGCCACGACCAGCCGGTGAGCTTGAGCGGCTCGCGCTCGAACACCGCGGCGTTGGCGCCGTCGCGCGAGGGCTTGAGGACGGTGCGGCCCTGGAGCAGCACCGGGATGCGCGGGAGCGCGTAGCCGTAGGCCAGGAAGTGGCGCGGGTCGAGGCTCGCCCAGAACACCGTGCCGGGCAGGTACTCGGGGCGCCGCTCGGCCTCGCGCGCGGCGCTGTCGGCCTTGGCGTCCTTGGGCTCCGCCTCCTCGTCCTTCGCGTCCTTCGCGTCCTTGGTCTCGGGCTTGACCCCCACGACGCGCGCGCTCGAGAGCCCCACCGCCTTGAGCGTGGGCAGCTCGGCCGCATCGTCGAGGCACACGAGCACGCCGCCGCGCGAGATCCAGTCCTTGAGCTTGGCGATCCCGCCATCCCCCAGCGCCCCGGCCAGCGCGCCCGCGTTCCCATCCGGAATGACGATCTCGTTGTAGCGCGAGAGATCGGCGCCGCCGAGCGCCTCCACGCGCAGCGCGGTGAACCGCAGCCCGAGCCGGCGCTCGAGGGTGAACCACAGCCAGCCGTAGGACGTGGGCGAGACCGGGCCGTCCGCGAGTACCGCGAGGCGCGGGCGCTTGAGGCTCACGATCGCCTCCGAGCCCACTCCGGTGTCGCCGCTCTCGGTGTAGGCGCTGTGGACCGCCTGGACCCGCACGCCCGAGCTCTGGGCGAGCGCGGCGATGCGCTCGTGCAGGCCTCCGGGATTGCGCTCGACCCGTGCCACGAACGAGCCGCGCGGATAGTCGCGGCCCCCGGCGCGCAGCGGCCGGGTGCTGGCGGCGACCTTGAAGTCCTCCTGGAGGAGCCTGAGTGCCAGGCGGGCCGCGCCATCGGTGTCGCAACTCCACACGTAGGCGGTGCGGGCGCGACCGCCCTCGACCGCGCCGCTCAAGTCGAGGGCCGTGCCGCCCCGGGCATCGCGCAGCTCGAGGGTCGCGGGCTCGCTCACCCGCGCCGTGACCGGAATGCCGGTCGCGAGCGAATCGGGAAGCTCGTCCGCGCCGCGCTCGGGCTTGATCGCCACGTCGGGACGCAGCCGGATCGCCGCCGGAACCTCGCGCAGCGCGTACGCCGGCACGCCGTAGGCGACCGGGAGCGACCAGGCCGTGATGTCGTAGAAGTCGTAGGGCTCGTGCGGCGCCCGCTTCCCGCGCTTGATATTGCGCTCGTATTTCTCGAGCTGAAGGCGCGCGAAGCTTGAGTCCATCGGAGCGTCGCGCTCGATCAGCGTGCGCGCGAGCCGCCCGGCCGGCTGGGCGAGGTCCACGATGAAGGCGCCGTGCGCGAAGTCGCGGGCGCCCCAGGCGCCGGTGGGGCCGCCCGCCATCGCCTGCTGGGGCGTGAAGAGCGCCGGGGCCGCGCGCTTGGCTCCCTTGCCGCCCGACGCGGCCGCCGGGCCCTGGAGGTCCGCCCACACCGCGCGCGCGGCCCCGGCGTGGAACGGCTTCGCCGCCCAGCCCACCTCGACCCCGGTCGCCATGAGGTTCTCGGCCAGCTCGGCCGCACGCAGCGGATCGCCGCCGACGTCGAGGGCGTAGGCCCGGATCTCGCCGCGACGTCCCTCGTCGAGCGCGGCGAGCGCGAAGCGGCGGAAGTCGCGCAGCCGCGCCTCGCGGTTCGCCGCCGCGGCGGCGCAGGTCGCGAGCGAGGCGGTGACGTGCCGCTCGATGCCGTCGAGCAGCGTGACCACGGTCTCGTCGTCGCGGCGGATGGCGAGGTTGCCGCCGCCGTCGGTCTCGTAGGTCATGCCGACCGCGCCCTGGAGCGAGGGCCACGAGTCCCAGTAACCCGGGTAGTAGAGGTCGAACACGTCGCGCACGTAGTAGTTCCAGCCGTAGCGGTCGAAGGCCGCGGCGTTGGCCGCGCCGAAGATCTCGGTCCATCGCTTCACGTCGCCTGCCGAGAGCTCGGGATTGAGCGGTGGCGAGGGCGGGGCGAAGAAGTACGACGCGGTCTGGCCGTGGTGATCCACGAACACCTGCGGGCGCCAGGCGCGGAACGCCTCGCCCATCTGGCGCGACTCGACCTGCGACATCGCGAGCGCGTCGCGGTTCAAGTCGATCTGGTAATGGTTGGTGCGGCCGCCGATGCCCCAGGGCTGCTGGCGCTGCTGCTCGAGCGCGTCCGGGTCGGGATTGCCCGAGCCCATCGCGTTGATCCAGGTCACGAAGCGCTCGTGCCCGTCGGGGTTGTGGGCCAGGTTCAGGAGCACGACGCAGCGCTCGCGGATCGCGCGCGTCAGCGAGTCCTCGCCCGCGGCGAGCTGGTAGGCGACCTGCGCCATGGCCTCGAACGAGGCCGACTCGTCCCCGTGGATGCTGTAGTTGAGCCACACCGTGACCGGCGTGTCGCGGATGAGCTTCGCGGCTTCGGCCTCGCCCGGCTGCCGCCGCGGGTCGGCGAGCAGCGCGCTGGCCGCGCGAATCGCCTCGAGGCGCTGGAGGTTCGCGGGCGCGGTGATGACGAGCAGCGTGCGCTCCCGGAACTCGTAGGTGCGGCCGAACGGCACGCGCGCGACCCGATCCGGGGCGGCGTGGACGAGGGCGTCCACGTAGCGCTCCATGTTGCCGAAGCTGGTGTGGAAGGTGCCGGGTGAATAGCCCAGCACGTCCGCCGGCCGCGGCAGGCCGTCGCGGTAGGGGCCGCGGTCGTAGAAGTCGAAGGGCGCGGAGGCGGCCCGTGCAGCCGGCGGGCCGAGGGACAGCGCGGCGCACGCGCCGGCGGCGAGCAGCAGGGGGAAACGCAAGCGGGCACCTCCGGCGTAGAGCGGGACGGCGTCGAGGGGTCGGCGCAGTCTAGCGAAACCGGAGCGTGCGCTCTATTGGTGATTCCGCCGCGGGCGAGCCCGCGGCGTGCGCGACCGCCCGCGCGCGGGTCAGGCCGGATACTTGCCGACGATGTAGTCGGTCAGGTACCGGACCTCGACCTCCTTCTCCGCCGACAGGTGCTTGACCAGGTCGCCGATCGAGACCAGGCCCGCCAGGCGGCCCCCGTCGAGCACCGGCAGGTGGCGGACCCGCTCCTGGGTCATGATCGCCATGCAGTCCTGGACCGACCGGTCGGGATCGAGGCACACCAGGCACTCCGTCATGATCTCGCGCACCCGGGTGGACTGGGGGGCGCGTCCCTCGTGCGCGATGCGGCGCAGGTAATCGCGCTCGGTGAAGATTCCCGCAATCGCTTCGCCATCCAGAACCACCAGCGAACCGACATTGCGATCCACCATCGCCTGGAGCGCCTCGAAGGCCGTGGCGTCCTTCTGGATGGTGTGAACCTCGTGGCCCTTGCGGGCGAGGATGTCCGCGACCCGACCCATGGCCGCCTCCTCATGAAGCCCCCGCCGGGCGTGCGGGGGCGGTGGAATCTACAGCCTGCTCGCAGCCCCGCGAACGACCTCGATTGTCGCACAGGTCGGGGGCGCCGGATACGGCTGGAATGCCGGGTGGCCCGCCCCGGCCTCAATTAACCCGCCTTGAACCCCGCCGCCACGTGGCTGCTGTCGCAGAATGGCTTGTTCCGGGACTGCCCGCAGCGGCAGAACGCGGCCCGGCCCCCGGTGAGCGCCACCCGCCCGTCGGCACTGCGAACCGTGACCGGGCCGTCCACGATGAGCGGGCCGTCGGCGCTGGCCGTCACCCGCAGCGGCCCCGCGCCGGGCCGCCCCGTCCCGGGCTTCACGCCGCCCTCGAACACCTCGCCCGGATCGGCGAAGTCGGCATCGCGATGGCTGTTGTCGCAGAACGGCTTGTTGCGCGACTGCCTGCAGCGGCACAGGGCCACGCGGGTGTCGCGCAACAGGAGCGTGCCGTCCGCGCCCAGGATCTCGAGGTCGCCGCGCAGGTAGAGCGGACCGTCGGGCTCCGGAATCACCGCGTTGACCCCGGGCACCGGCTCGGCGGGACCGCCGTCCTTGCGCTCGAAATGGAGCGCCCCGGTCGGGCAGCGCACGACCACCTCGGCCACACGGTCGACGGCGGCCCGCTCGGGTGTGACCCAGGGCCGGTTCCCCGGCATGAACACGACCGGCAGCCCGCGCACGCACTCGGCGGCGTGGATGCACCGCTGCTTGGACCAGGTGACGCGGATGCCGTCGCTTTCGAACTCGTGAAGCCGCTCGCTCACGACCCCTGCTTCGGCTGGCCCAGGATGGCGAACGTCGCGCCCTGCGGGTCGCAGAGCACCGCGAAGCGACCCACGCCCGGGACATCCGCGGGCTCGACGGCCACCTGGCCGCCCAGCATGATGGCCTGGGCGACCGACTGGTCGCAGTCCGCGACCGCGAAGTAGCCGAGCCAGCTGGGCGGCATCGGCCCCATCTCGGGAGCGATCTCCATCATCCCGGCCGCCGACTTGTCGCCGCGCTTGAACACGGTGTAGGCCCGGTCCCCTATCGGCATGGACTCGGCGGTCCAGCCGAACAGCCCGGTGTAGAAGCGCCCGGCGGCGGCGGGGTCGGTGGTCATGAGCTCGGTCCAGCACAGCGCACCGGGCTCGTCGAGCACCCCGGCGCCGCTATGCTTGTTCGCCTGCCACACCGCGACCATCGCGCCCTGCGGGTCCTGGATCACCGCCATGCGGCCGTGGTCCATGACGTCGAAGGGCTCCATGGCGATCTTGCCGCCCAGGCTCGCGGCCTGCTTCGCGGCCTCATCGGCGCTCGCGACCGCGACGTAGGCCGACCAGTGCGGCGGCATGCCGGCTTGCTCCTTGCCCATCTGGAAGAGCGCGCCGACCTGGCGCCCGCCCAGCTTGAGCATCGTATAGACCTGGCCCTCGCCGATCGGGCTGTCGTCGAACCCCCAGCCGAACAGACGGGTGTAGAACTCCTTCGCCTTGGGCTGGTCCGTGGTGGCCAGCTCGGGCCAGCAAAACGTGCCGGGAGCGTGCTGCGTGACCGTGGCCATGTGCGTTCCTCCTCGTGATCGCCGCTTCCCTGCCGGGGTGAGCGGGCGCCTCCCTCGCGACCGCGGTCGGCTGCTAGGTCAGCGTTTGCGCGCTTTCGGCCCGCGCGGGCGGGCGTCGTACTTCTCGAACAGGCGCGTCTGCCGGCTCTCCATGGAGAGCGGCTTCCCGGCGACCCAGACCTGCTCGACGTGGGTCGCGATCTCGAGCGGATCGCCATCGGTGAGGACCAGGTCCGCGATCTTGCCGGGCTCGATCGAGCCCACCTGGTCGGCGACGCCCAGGATCTGCGCCGGGTAGAGGGTGACGCTCTTGAGCGCCTCGTCGCGCGGCAGCCCGAAGGCGGCGGCCATCGCGGCGTGGTAGGGAAGGTTGCGGGCGTTCATGGCTCCGAAGGGCGAGCCGCCGTCCGAGACGCAGTAGCGCAAGCCGGCGGCCGCGAGCCTGGCGGGCAGCGTGTAGGCCTCGTCGTAGGGCTCGTAGCGCCGCCGCGGCATCTCGAGGGTGGGTGCCGCGATCACCGCGATGTCCCTGGCCTTGAGCTCGTCGGCGACCCGCCACGCGTCGCTGCCGCCCACCAGGACGACCCGCGGCAGCTTCTGCTCGTCCGCGAAGCGCAGCACGGCGCGAATCTGGTTGAGCGCCGAGGCGTGGAACAGGACCGGGATCTCGCCGCGCAGCGCCTTGCCCATCGCGTCCCACTTCACGTCGCGATCGTGGCGCGGCACCCCGGTGGCGCCCTCGGCATCGCGCGCCTTCCAGTAGGCGCGCGCGTCGTCGAAGGACCGGCGGATGTTGTCGATCGCCTGGTCGCGATCCTTGGCCTGCTGCTCGTCGGTGCGGGTCTCGAAGAAGGCGCGCACCGGCGTCATGTTGGGCCACTGGACGTGGAGCCCCGCCGGGGCGCGCAGCGTCATGTCCTCGCGGGTCCATCCCGAGAGGTGCATGACCGCCGAGGTGCCGGAGATCGCCCCGCCACGCCCGATGATGAGGGCGCTCGTCACGCCGTTGGCCTCGGTCACCGGGAGCAGCTCGCTCTCCGGATTCACGCCCACCTCGGCGCGGAGGTCGGGGTTGGTCGTGCCGGTCTCCTGCCAGTCGTTCGTGCCTGCGACGCTGTTGACCTCGGTGAGCCCGAGCATGCTGAGCGCCGAGACAAAGCCCGGGTAGAGGTGCTTGCCCGCGCACGAGACGATCTTCGCGTCCGCGGGCGGCGTGAGGCCGCGGCCCACGGCCGTGATGCGGCCGTTCACGATCACGACCGTGGCGTCCTCGAGGTCGGGCCCGCTCACGGTGTGCACCGTGGCGCCGGTGAGCGCCAATGATGCCGCGAGCGCCGTGCCGCCCGCTCCCACGAGCGCCGCGGCGCACGCCGCGGCGATGCCGACAACCTGCGCGGAGCGGATCATCGCTGCACCTCCCCCTGCTGAAGCTGTCGGCGCAGAGTCTCGGAGCGGAATGCCTCGCGATGCTCCTGCTCGCCGCCGCAGTCGTTGCCGCTCAGGTCGGTGTCGTCGAGGTAGCGCGGCGGCCAGGCTCTCGCCCCGCCCGCGGACCCTGCCCCCGCGTCCTGCTTCGCCGCCTTCGCCCGGGCGATGAGCGCCGCGCGCTCGGTCGCGAGCGCCGCGCGGCCCGCGAGGTCGGCGGCGCGGTCGAAGTACTTGCGGCCCTCGATCCAGGTCTGCTCGCAGCGCGAGTAGGGCGAGAGCGGGCTTCCATTCCAGAGCGCGAAGTCGGCGTCCTTGCCCACCTCGAGCGAACCGACGCGCGCGTCGATCTTGAGCTGCTTCGCCGGGTTCAGGGTCACGAACTTGATCGCCTCCTCGGGCGGCACGCCGCCGTACTTGATCGCCTTGGCGGCCTCGGTGTTGAGGCGCCGCGCCTGCTCGTCCGAGTCCGAGTTGTAGGACACGGTGACGCCGCGGTCCCACATCAGGTAGCCGTTCCCCGGGATGGCGTCGATGACCTCGTACTTGTAGGCCCACCAGTCGCTGAACGTGCTGGCGCCCGCGCCGTGCGCGGCCATCTCGTCGGCCACCTTGTAGCCCTCGAGCACGTGCTGGAAGGTCCCCACCCGGATCCCGTACTCCTCGGCGAGGCGCATGAGCATGAGGATCTCGTCCTGCCGGTAGGAATGGCTGTGGATGACGCGCTTGCCGTCGAGCACCTCGGAGAGCGCCTCGAGCTGGAGGTCGCGCCGCGGCGGATAGGCCCGGCGGTGCGCGTTCCAGTCGACCCACGCCGCGCGATAGTCACGCGCGCGCGCGAACGCGTCGCGGATGGTCTCCTCGACCCCGGGGCGGGTCTGCGGGTAGCGGCCGGTCGCCTCGTTCCCCCAGTTCGACTGCTTGGGGTTCTCGCCGAGCGCGAACTTGATGGTCGGGGCCGCGGCCGCGAACAGCAGCTGGTCGGGTGGCTCGCCCCACTTGTTGCGGATCACCGCGCACTGCCCGCCGATCGCGTTGCACGAGCCGTGGAGCAGGTGCATGGCGGTGTTCCCGCTCGCGAGCTGACGGTAGATGTTGATGCTCTCGGAGTTGACGACGTCCTGGATGCGCACCTCGGCGGTCACGCTGTTCGTGCACTCGTTGACGTTGCCGAGGATCGCCGAGTGGCTGTGGCAGTCGATGATCCCGGGCGCCACGTGCTTGCCCTGGCCCTCGATGACGACCGCCCCGGCGGGCGCCGCAAGGTGCCTGCCGATCGCGGCGATCCGGCCCGCGCGCACCAGCAGGTCGGTGTGCTCGAGCGTGCCCTGCGGGCCCGCGGTCCACACCGTCGCGTCGCGCACCAGCACCGCCGCGGGCTGGGCGGGCGGCGGCATGCGCCACGCCTCGGTGTTCCCCATGACCACCGGAGTGGCGACCGGCTCCTCGCCCTTCTCCTTCGCGGCCTCGGGCCTAGGCGTCTCGGCGAGGCGGCCTCCGGTCACGGCGTGATGCCCGACCCCGGTCACGGTCAGCGTGCCGCGCAGCACGTCGTTCCCGCCCCTGAGGTCGAAGTCCTCGTCGTGTCCGCCCGCCTGCTCCATCGTGAAGCGCAGCCGCGCGTCTTCGACCTGCACCCGCACCGCCGTGAGCGTGTCGGTCCCGAGCACGAGCCGCACGGTCGTGTCCTTGTCCATCGCGACCAGCAGCGTCCCGTGGCCGTGCCCCCAGTCGATGGCCCAGTTGCCCTTGAGCGGGTTGTCGTCCTTCCCGGTCTCGTAGCGGGCGCCATCCACCCACACCTCGCGCACCCTGCCGCTCTCCGAGAACAGCTCGCCGCGCGTCACGGTGAGGTTCGCGATCTTGCCCGGCGCCAGCGTGCCGAGCCGGTCCGAGAGCCCGAGGACGCGCGCCGGGGTCGTGGTGAGGGCGGCGAGCGCCTGAGTGGCGGTGAGCCCGCGCGCCATCGCCTTCACGACCTGGGCGCGGAAGCTCTTGAGGTCCTTGAGGCCGTTGGTCGTGAGCGCGAAGGTCGCGCCGGCGCGCGCGAGTGCCGCCGGGTTGCCGGGCGCCTGGTCCCAGTGGCGCAGCTCCTCGGTGCTCACCTCGAGCGCGTTGGCCTCGTCCGCGACGTCGGGCGGGTCGGGAAAGTTGACCGGCACGATGAGCGGGTAGCCGGCGGCGGCGATGGGCTTGATGCGCTTGTACTCGTCGCCCGCGCCCACGATCGCGGCGGCGACACCCGCCTCACGCGCCAGGCTGCCGGCGCGCAGCACCTCGAGCATCTCGTCGGCCACGAATAGCGCCGGCTGGCGGCCCTGGACCAGCGGCTCGAGCGCCGCCCACGACACATTCTCCTCGGGGCGCGGCTTGCCGAGCGGCGATTTCGCGTAGGCACCCTGGACCTCGTGGTACCAGCGCGCGTCGAGCAGCGCCTGGCGGATGACCGCGATCGCGCCCATGAGCGAGCCGGGGTAGCCCGCGGGCGCGGGATCGAGCGCCAGGACCTGCGCGGCATCGGCGCGAATGAGGTTCGCGTTGGGCGTGCCGTCACCGAGCCCGATGATGGCGCTCGAGCCGCGCACGATGCCGCGGCGCGGGGCCACCTGGACGGCGGTGAAGCCGGCGGCGCGCAGCGCTTCGACCTGGTCCCTGGGAAGCGGAAGTTCTTCGACCATGCGCGTCTCGGGGTGCACCGCCGCCAGCTCGTGCGCCGCCCCGCGCGCCGGTCCCGCCGGCGCCGCGCCCGGACGGCCCGGGGGGCCCGCGGGCGCCGCGGCGCCCGGCCCCGGGGCATCGGCCGGCATCACGAAGGCGTCCACGAGCCCGGGATAGACCGTCAGGCTGTCGCCCGGCCAGATCCGCGCGTCGGGCGGCACCGCCACGTTCGCGCCGACCGCGACGATGAGGCCGTCGCGCATCACGATGGTGCCGCGCGGTATCACCTGCCCGGGCGCCGTGACGATGCGCGCGCCGACGATGGCATGGACGCGCGGCGCGGCGCCACGAGCGGACGTCAAGGGGGCCACAAGTCCCACGCACGCGAGTGCCACGAGGACCGTGCGGTGGAGGGAACGGAGCGGCGAGGGGGCTGGACGCATTGCGGGACTCCGCGGGTAGGTTTCGCAAGAACCGGTGGGGAAAGGAATTGGCCTGTGAGCGGCAGAGGTTAGGCCCGCCGTTTGGCATGGCGCAAGAGGTGCGTCGGGGTGCCGCGGGCTCCGCGACGAGCGCGGTCAATCGCCCGTACCGGCGCGGCTTCCATCGGACTGGACATCCGCCCGGCCGGGTCCCAATGTGGGCGACGGCACGGGCCGTGCATCAGCGACGCTGGAATCGACGCGATCACGCTGCCCCGGGTGTTCCGGCCGCGGTCGCGTCACGAAACTCCTAAGGAGAACCTCCCCATGAAACGGATCCTTCCCTGGTGCCTCCTGCTCGCGCTGGTGATGTCGGCCCCGGCCGGCGCGGCAACGTCGGTGCACGTGGGCATCATGCTCGGCAACGCGCCGCCGCCGCCGGTCGTCGTGTTCCGCACCGAGCCGCGCATGATCATCATGCCGACGGGCGGCGTCGCTTACTACGACGGTCCGTGCGATTACGACTACTTTCGTTACGGCTCGTACTTCTACATCTACAACGCCGGCTACTGGTACCGCTCCCCCCACCACAGGGGACCGTTCATCGCCATCCGCGAGAGCTACGTGCCGCGCGCTTTCTACGGCCTGCACGATCGCGGCTACAAGTGGCATCACGCCTGGAAGAACGCGCCCCCGGGGGCCTACCGCAGGGTGGAGCGGCGCAGCGAGTGGCGCGAGGACCGGGGCGGGCGCGAGCAGCGCGGACAGCACGGACAGCGCGGGGAGCGCGGGAATCACGGGAAGCACGGCAACCACAAACACGAGAAGGATTAGCCGCCCATCCGCGGCATGGGGCACGATCGGCGCCCGGCCTTCCGCCGGGCGCCGTTGCCTTCCCCCGGGTCGCGGTCCCCTACCTGAGCTTGCCGCCCTCGCCCACGATGACGAGCGGCGCCCAGTAGTAGGGCGAGCGCGTCTCCGCCGCGGAGAGCAGCGCGCGCTTGGCTTCCGCCAGCGCCTCCTCGCGCGCGAGGCCGCGCTGCAGGAGCCCGCGGTAGAAGCCCTCGACAAGTGATGCCCTGGAACGGGCTTCCGGGCGCCACAGGCTCAGGACCACGCTGCGCGCGCCGGCGGCCAGGAACGCGCGCGTGAGATCGCGTACGCCCTCGCCGCCCTCGAGCTTCGAGAGCCCGGTCTCGCTGGCCGAAAGCGTCACGAGATCCGCGCGCAGGCTCAGCTTCAGGATATCGTCGAGCGAGAGGAATCCGGCGGCGGCGGGCGGCCCGCCGGGCGCCGCGTCGGGCGATAGCCACAGGCCCGACCGGCCGGGCTCGCCGTCGTCGGCGAGCGCAGGGGCAGCAAGGTGGATGATCCCGGCCTCGGCGAGCTCGGGCCGCGCGAGCAGCTTCGCGCGCGTGGCTTCCTCCCCGGTGATCGCCACGCATCGCCGTGGGGCCGCGAGGGCCTGCAGGGAGGCCACCTCGGCCGCGGTGCCGGGGAGTGCCGCCGGCGCCAGGCCTTCCGCCCCCGGCGCATCGGCGCCGAAGCGGACGTCACCGAGTGCCAGCACGAGGTTCGCCTTGCTCGCAGGCCGCACCGCCGCCAGCTCGGCGGCCGACGGGACGTAGGAGACCGTGAAGCGCTCGATGACGTAGCTCCCGGGCGCCGGCACGGCGTTGTCGGCGGCGACGTCGCTCGCGAGCAGCGCCTCGAAGGGAATGAGTGCCAACGCGTCGTCGGCCGAGACGATGAGGCGGGAGACCCCGGCCAGGTCCGCGGCCGCCGGCTCGATGAGCGCCCGGTAGAGGGCGCGCGAGGCGGTGATCGTGGAGCGCCGCTCGGCCCCGGAAGCATCCGCGAGGCCGCGGCGGAAGACCTCGGCGCGCGCGCGTATCGTCTCGCGCGGCGGCAGCAGCTGGTGGCGGGCGCCGCGGCGGGTGATCACCCACAGCGAGGTGCTCGAGTCGCCGACGCTGTACTCGAGCAGCGCTTCCCGATCCGACTCGAGCAGGGCGCGCGCCTCCTTGAGCGAGGGCACCGGTGCGGGCGGCGGGATTCGGGTGGCGGCGCCGGCGCCGGCGCGAATCGCGGCGCCCTCGAACAGGTCGAGCCGCGCGCGCGCGCGGGCACGCTCGGCCCACTGGAAGGACTCGGCGACGAAGCCGCTGTCGGGGTAGCGCGGCTCGAGCTTGCCCAGCAGGTGAACGATCTCCTCGAACGGAGCCAGGCGGCGGGTGAGCTCGCCGGCCGGCCATGCTTCGGCCCCGGGGTCGGCGCGCAGCGCCTCGACCATCGAGCCGGCGCGCCGGTCGAACTCGAGCGCCTTGAGCGGATCGCCCCGTCGTCCCGCGAGATCGCCGAGACCGAGGGTCGGTCGCCACGCCAGATCGGGCTGCCCGGCGCGCTCCGCCAGGTCGAGGGCCGCGCGGAAGCCGCGCTCGGCATCGTCGAGCCGGCCGGTGCGGGCCGCGACCCGCGCGGCCAGCTCGAGATCGCGCGAGCGCTCCGCCTCGGAGAGCCCGCCGCCGGCCGCGAGCGCACGCCCGGCCCAGGGTTCGGCGGCGCGGTACTCGCCGCGCTCGGCGAGCTGCCCGCCCACCGTCGCCGCCGCGTCGTGGACCAGCTCGGAATCGCCCACCGCCGCCGCCAGCGCCAGCGCCCGGCGTCCCAGCCGCTCGACCGAGCGCGCATCCCCTTCGATCCCGGCGAGCAGGGCGAGGGCGGTGAGCGCCTCGGACCGCAGCGGGGCGACGCGCAGCGAGTCGGCGAGTGCCAGGGAGCGCTCGAGCGGAGCCCGGGCGTGCGCGGCGTCGCGCACGATGAGCGCCACGTGGCCCAGCATGAGCAGGTCCTGCGCGAGCTGGACGGGATCGTTGAGCGGGCCGGCCAGCTCGATCGCGCGCGCAAGCCCGCGTTCCGCCTCGTTGAAGCGGCCCTCGCGCCGCAGCACATCGGCGGCCGAGCGCTCGACCTGGGCCTCGAGCCGCGCGTCGGCGTTCGCCCAGGCGATCGCGCGGGCGCGCGCGATCATCGTCTGGGCCGCGGCGTGCTCGCCGAGCGCCCCGCGGAGCAGGCCGTGGTTGAGCAGCACTTCGGCCACGCGCGCGCTGTCGCCGCCCGCGACCGCCGCGGCCAGCGCCTGGTCGTACCAGATGCGCGCGGAATCGGGCTCGCCGAGCTGGACCGCCGTGAGCCCGAGCAGGTTGAGGGTGTTCGAGAGCGCCACCCGGTCCCCGAGCCCCTCGCGCACCGCCCGCGCCTCCTGGAAGTAGTCGTAGGCGGCCGGGTAGCGCCGCAGCTGCTGGCTCGTGATGCCGAGCGCGTTGAGGGTGTTGCCGATGAGCTTGGGATCGCCGAGCCGGCGGCGCAGCAGCAGCGCCTCGCGATAGATGCTGTCGGCCCGCCCGAGCTGGCCCCGGGTGTAGCTCACGACCCCGAGGCTTCCGACCACCCACGCTTCGCGGCGATGCTCGCCGAGCCGACGGTAGAGCGCGAGGGCCGCGCGGAACTGGCTTTCGGCGCGGTCGAGCTGGCGCTGGCTCTGGGCGAACACCGCCGCCGATTCGGCCACCGCGGCGTCCACGCGCAGGTCGCGCTCCGAGGGCACCCAGCGGAAGAAGTTGACCAGGGCTTCGTCGCCGATGTGCGTGCCGAGGGTGTCGGTCTCGGCCTTCGCGAGCTTGCGCGCGAGCGTGAGCATGCGGGCGGCTTCCTCGGTGACCAGGGCGTTCTTCGAGCCCGAGATGGCGCGCAGCTCGGCGACCAGCAGCAGGTTGAACGCCGTCTCGTACTCGGCGGCCCCGTCGAACACCGCCGCCCTCATGAGGTTGTCGGGCACGTCGAAGCGGACCCAGGGCGCGGGGGCCGGCGCGGGGGCCACGGCCGGCGCCTGGGCCGCGCCGGCGGCAAGGGCGTGAAGCGCCAGCGCTAGCACCGGGGCCGCGATTGCGAGGGTCCATCCGCGCATGAATTCCCTTTCCTACGCCGGCCCGCCGCGCAGCCGCCACACCAGGAGCGGCGGGGCGAGCAACGTCGTGAGCGCGACCATGACCACCACCGCCGAGAATACCGTCGAGTCGATCACGCGCTCGCCGCCGATCTGAAGCGTCGCCCCGATGCTCGCGAAGATCAGGCCCACCTCGCCGCGCGGGATCATGCCGAGCCCCACGGCCAGGCGGTCGGCGCCGCGCTCGAGAACGCCCAAGGCGCAGGCCTGCTTGCCGATCACCGCCGCGAGCGTCAGCACCGCCGCGAAGCCGAGGATCGCCGTCGAGCCGAACACGCGCAAGTCCACGTGCATGCCCATGGCCACGAAGAACAGCGGCACCAGGAAGGTCTCGAGCGGCTCGAGGAGCTGCGGGATCTTGCGCCGCTCGTGATCGCGCGCGAGCAGGGCCTCGTAGTGGGCCTCCTCGAGGATGAGCCCGCCCGCGAACGCGCCCACGATGGGCGCCAGGCCCGCGCGCCCGGCGAGCCAGGCGAGCCCGAAGCAGATCGCGAGCGCGAGCGGCAGGAGCAGCCGCTCGCCGCGCAGCCGGTTCGCGAGGCCGAACAGTCGCGCCGAGAGCCAGCGCCCCAGCACCAGCGCGCCGGCGAGGAACACCAGCGACTTGGCGAGGATCCACGCCACCGAGAGCGGCTGGAACGCCTGTCCCCGGTTGGCCGCCGCGATCACGCCGCTCACGACCGCCAGCACGATCAGCCCCATCACGTCGTCGATGACCGCGGCGCCCAGGATGATGCGGCCCTCGGTGCTGCCGGTGCGCTTGAGATCGGCGAGCACGCGCGCGGTGATGCCGACGCTGGTCGCGCACAGCGTGGCGCCGACGAACCAGTGGGTGAGCGGATGGTGCGCGGGGAAGAACCAGCGCGAGACTCCGAGCCCCAGGATCATCGGCGCCACGACGCCCAGGGTCGCAACCAGCATCGAGGAGGCGCCCACCTTCATCATCTGGCCGACGTCCGACTCGAGCCCCACCCGGAAGAGCAGGAACAGCACGCCGATCTGGGCGAGGATCTGGATCGCGTCGAGGTCGGCGAGGCCCTCGAGCCGGTGAACCCCGACCAGCCCCAGGTTACCGATCACGATCCCGGCCGCGAGCTCGCCAAGCACCGCTGGCTGGCCGAAGCGCTCGGCGATCGAGCCGCCCAGCCGGGCGCCGATCAGCATGAGGACCAGGGCCTCGAGGATCGGCATCACGTCCGGCGCGTGCGCATTCCCCGCGGCCGCCGCGGCGGCCGGGACGAGCAGCAGGAGCGGGATCGCGGCGGTCGTCCACCAGCGGGGCAGCGCCATGAGCCCCCCTTGATAGCGTAAGGGCGCGCCCGCGTCTAGCGGGAAGGCGGATCGCTCGGGGCGTCCCGGTAGGGATCGGCCCAGCGGCGCTCCATGTAGCGCTGCGGGGCGGCGAGGGGCTGGAAGCCGTGGCGCGCGTAGAGCCCGTGCGCGTCGCGCGTGAGCAGCACCCAGCGACGATGGCCCTGCACGTCGGGGTGGCTCACGGCCGCCTCCATGAGCCACTTGCCCAGTCCCTGGCCGCGATACTCCTCGAGCACGTACACGTCACCCAGGTAGGCGAACGTGGCGTGGTCCGTGATCCAGCGCGCGAACCCGATCTGCCGCGCGCCGCGGTAGAGGCCGAAGGGGATCGAGTGCTCGATCGAGCGGCGCACGGTCTCGAGCGGGATGCCCGCGGCCCAGTACGAGCGCGTGAGGTAGGCGTGGATCGCCGCGACGTCGAGCCGCGCGGAATCGGTGCTGATGGTGAACTCGCCGCGCCGCCATTCCAGCAGGCCAGGCGGCCCCGGCGGCCCAATCGGCCCGGGACCGGCGCTCAACGCAGGCGCGCGAAGCGCGCGCGCGCCTCGCTCCGCCCCCAGCGGGCGCGCGCGAAGTAGAGCCCCGGAGGTGCCAGGCGGCCATCATCGGCGGTCCCGTCCCAGCGCAGCTCGAGCGGCCCCGCGGGGGCGGACCCGCGGTACAGGGTGCGCACGCGCCGGCCCGCGGTGTCGATGAGCTCGACCTCGGCGGGCCCCGCCGCGGGCAGCTCGAGCACCAGCGTGACCGCGCCCGTGGCCGGGTTCGGCCAGGGGGAGCGGAAGCGCAGCGAGTGCCCAGCCGCGGGCGGAACGCCGAGGGGCCCGTAGCCGGCGTCGTAGGTCGTGATGTCGTCGAGCGCGGCCTCGACGATGGACGGGAAGCCGCGATCGGCGGCAATGAAGCGCAGCCGCATCTGCGCGGTCGGGGTGAGGAAGCGGGCCACCTCGATGGTCTGCTCCTCCCACGCGTTCTCCGCGCCGCGCGTGGTGTCGACCGCCACCCAGGTCGCGCCGTTGTCGTTGCTGATGAAGGCCGCGAGCCAGTCGTCGGGCTCGGGCTGGCCGGTGCTCCCGTACCACGAGTAGAACCAGCGCCAGTAATCGATCATGGGCCGCGCCATGCCGGTGAGGTCGAGCGCCGGCGAGGTGAGCGTCGTGATCCCGAAATCCACGTCGGCCTGATCGGCGTCCGCGGAGTTCGTGCCCTGCCCGGTCACGAAACACTGGGTGCCGGCGCCCGGCGTGTGGTCGGTGTAGGGCTGCGCGTTGCCCCAGCTCGTCGAGGCCGGCTCTTCGTGGAGCGGGCCGGCCAGGCGCGACGCGGCGGGCGCCCCTGGCACGGGGCCCGCCGGCGGCGGCCCGGTGCCGAGCGGGCTCACGCGCACCCACACCCCCGAGCTGGCGTTGTCGCCCGGCGCCCCGACGGTCCAGCCGCTCGCGCTCTCGAGCGCGTCCCAGGTGTGGGTGGCATCGAGCGCGACATCGTGCACGATAGGTGTCGAGCCCAGGTCGTACAGGCCGACCGAGGGCACGTACCCGGCGCGCCGCACCTCGACCTGGTAGAAGTGATCGGGCACCGGGCCCAGGTCGTAGTGCCCCAGGGCATCGGTGTGGGCGTGGCGCGGCGTGTAGGTGAGCGTCACCTCCGCGTCCTCGATCGGCGCGTGGGTGAGCGCGTCGGTCACGGTGCCCGTGACCGGCGCGGACGGGCGCTCGATCATCGTCAGGGTGACGGTGTCGCGGGTTCCCACGCTCACGGTGCGCGACGCCTGGGCGTCGAAGAAGCCGAAACGGCGCGCCGTCACGCTCTGGAACCCCGGGCTGGGCGCGAACTGGACGATCCCGTCGGCGGGGGTGCGCAGCGAATCGCCCTGGCTCGGGAGCACCACGGTCTGGCCCGCAATCGGCTGCCCGAGTCCGTCCACGACCCGCGCCCGCAGCAGCCCGTAGCTGGCCTGCGGGCGGAAGACGTAGAGCCCGCTCTCCATGTCGCTCGCGACCACGGTCCCCGAGGGGAAGTACGGGCACACGTCCCACACGCCGCCGTAGCCGCCCGAGAGCCCGGGGTAGGTGTCGATCCACGCGAACTCCGCCGGGTGAACCGGGTCGGAGAGATCGAGAACGCGCACGCCCTCGGTGTAGTTCGCGAGGTAGAGCGTGCTCCCCTGGACGCGCGGGTTGTGCACGATCGCCGCCGGGTTGCACGTGAATTCGTTCACGATCGGGGGGTTCACGAGGCTCTGGATGTCGAAGACGCGCAGCGTCTGGCTGTTCTGCTCGTCGGTCACGTAGAGCCAGCGCCCGCTCGCGTCGGGCCAGGCGCTATGGGTGTAGTAGGCGCTCGGGTAGCTCCAGGCGGCGACCTCGGTGGGCGTCCCCGGGTTGGTGAGGTCGAGCACGCGCTCGATCCCGACGTACACCGAAGAGGCATAGAGACGGTTCCCGACCAGGACGCAGTCGTGCACGTACTGCGCGCTGGACACGATCCCGGACCCCGCCGGCCAGCGCGCCAGCTCGACCGGGGCCTCGGGGTCGGCGAGCGAGAGCACGTGCATGCCGGCGGCGTTTCCGGCCAGGTCGCGGGTGCCGTTGCACACCAGCAGGGCCCGCGTGGTGTCCACGGACACGGTGTGCGAGTGGGTGAAGTTCGTGGTGTAGCTCGCGGCGAGCACCGGGCTCTCGGGATTCGTCATGCGGACGATCTGGAGCCCCTCGCCGAATCCGGTCCCTTCGGTCACGATGTAGATCCAGTTGCGGTACGACTTCATCTCGCGCCAGATCGAGGTTGGCCCGGGGATGAAGCCCACGCGGTAGGTGTTCGCCGGATCGGTGACGTTGTAGATCGCGGTCCCGGTCGCCACCCCCAGCATCGCGTACTCGCGCCCGTCGCCGTGGATGTAGGACCAGCACGCGGAGTAGGCGTAGGGAATCCCGGGCGGCGGCACGGGGTATTGATCGAGGTGGGCGAGCTGCTCCATGTTGCGCGCCGGAACCTCGGCCCACGCGCTTCCGGCGAGCAGGGAGGCCGCGACGAGACCCCAGGCACAGCGACGCGCGGCACTCGGCATCGACATCGAGGAGACCCTCGGGAAGGACGCTGGGGGAACGCCACGAGAATAGACCCGCGCCGCCGCGTCCGGCCAGAGGCGAAATCCGCGCACGACTCCAACGCGTTGCGGTGCAAACGTGTGCTGCCCGAGTGCCCCGCGTTTCGAGCGCTCGCCGTGCGGCTCGAAACGAAGCGTCCTCCGCGCGCCGGACCCTCACCGTTCCTGCGCGGAATCCCGGTTCGCGCGCGCGACCGCCATCGCGCGCAGCAAATCCGCGCTCAAAATCGCTGTTGCTTTCGATCCTCGAATCTGTGAAAAAGCACGGCACCTCTCGCGATGAACAGACTCCTCGGGCGCGAGAGGGAGAGCACCTTCCAACACTCCATCGACAGGACCTGAACAAGAGTCCAGAATGGGCCAGGCCGGCAGGGCTGCGCGCGGCGTCGCGCGAGGCCGTCCCGGTCTGGCGATTCCATCGGAAGGAACGCAAGCATGCGAGGAGGACCAGGGAGGTCCGCGATGATTCAGGCCGTGGTACGGGACAAATCCGCCGCAGCGTCGTCCGCACACAACCTCATCCAGCCGACCGGAGCCGGCCTGCGCGTGCCGCGGCGCTACACCCGCCCCGGCGTGAATCCGCTGGAGCGCGTGGTCTGGGAGCGCCGCAAGACCGTCATCGCCAATCCCGACGGCTCGGTCGTTTACCGGATGGACGACGTCGAGGTCCCGGCCTTCTGGTCGCAGCTCGCCACCGACATCGTCGTCAGCAAGTACTTCCGCAAGGCCGGCCTGCCCGGCTCGCCGGGCCACGAGACCAGCGTGCGCCAGGTCGTCCACCGGCTCGCCCACACGATCCGCGACGCCGGCGAGGAAGCGGGCGGCTACTTCGCCAGCGACGACGATGCCGACTCCTTCGAGGCCGAGCTGAGCCACATGCTCGTCCACCAGATCGGCGCGTTCAACTCACCGGTGTGGTTCAACTGCGGCCTGTTCCACGCCTACGGCATCCGCGGCTCGGGCGGAAACTTCTGGTTCGATCCCGCGACCCGGACCGTCCAGACCACCGAGGACTCCTATTCGAGGCCCCAGGTCTCGGCCTGCTTCATCCAGTCGGTGGGCGACGACCTGATGTCCATCTTCGAGCTCGCGCGTAACGAGGCGCGGGTCTTCAAGTTCGGCTCGGGCACCGGGACCAACTTCTCGAAACTGCGCGGGCGCATGGAGAAGCTCTCGGGCGGCGGCACCTCGTCGGGCCTCATGTCGTTCCTCGAGGTGCTCGACCGCGGCGCCGGCGCCACCAAGTCGGGCGGCACCACGCGGCGCGCGGCCAAGATGGTCGTGCTCGACGTGGACCACCCCGAAATCGTGGACTTCGTGCGCTGGAAGGTGCGCGAGGAGAAGAAGGTCGCGGCTCTGGTCGCCGCCGGCTATACCTCGGACTTCAATGGGGATGCCTACGGCACGGTCTCCGGCCAGAACTCGAACAACTCGGTGCGCATCCCGGACACGTTCATGCAGGCGGTGGTGAGCGACGGGTCCTGGCAGACCACGCTCCGCACCACCGGCGAAGTGCACGAGACGCTGCGGGCACGCGACCTGTGGCACGAGATCGCCCAATCGGCCTGGCAGTGCGCCGATCCCGGGGTGCAGTTCGACGGGCACATCCAGAAATGGCACACCTGCAAGGGAACGGACCGGATCTACGCGACTAATCCGTGCTCCGAATTTTGCTTCCTGGACGACACCGCCTGCAACCTCGCGTCCGTCAACCTCATGAAGTTCCTGCGCGAGGACGGCTCGTTCGACGTCGAGGGCTACCGGCACGCCAACCGCGTGTTCTTCCTGGCCCAGGAGATCCTGGTCGGCTTCGCGTCCTACCCGACCGAGCGGATCGCCCAGCGCTCCCACGAGTACCGCCCGCTCGGCCTGGGCTACGCGAACCTCGGCACCCTGCTCATGATGCAGGGCCTGCCCTACGACAGCGAGCCCGCCCGCGCCTACGCGGCCTCGGTCACCGCGATCATGACCGGCGAGGCCTACGCGCTCTCGGCCGAGATGGCCTCGAGCAAGGGCGCCTTCGAAGGGTTCGCCCGCAACCGCGACAGCATGCTCGACGTCATGCGGCTCCACCGCGAGGCCGCCCACGCCATCGACGCGGCGAAGGCGCCGCGCGAGCTGGTGAGCGCCGCCCGCGACGCCTGGGACCGCGCGGTGGCGTTCGGCGCGCTCCACGGCTACCGCAACTCCCAGGCGACGGTGCTGGCCCCGACCGGGACCATCGGGCTGCTCATGGACTGCGATACCACCGGGGTCGAGCCCGACTTCGCGCTGGTCAAGTTCAAGAAGCTCGCGGGCGGCGGCTATTTCAAGATCGTCAACCAGTCCGTGCCGGCGGCCCTCGCGCGCCTGGGGTACGACCACCCGGCGATCGAGACCATCATCCGCTACGCGATCGGCACCGGCTCGCTCGAGGGCGCGCCGCACATCCACCGCTCCGCGCTGCTCAAGAAGGGCTTCAACGAGACCGAGATCGAGCGCATCGAGCGCTCGCTGCCCGGCATCCTCGAGCTGCGCCTGGCGTTCTCGCGCGGCATGCTGGGCGAGGAGACGCTGACCCGCCTGGGCGTGAGTGTCGCCGAGCGCGAGAAGCCGGGATTCAGCGCGCTCCCGTTCCTGGGCTTCACCGACGCCCAGATCGAGGAGGCCAACGACGCCATCTGCGGGCGCCAGACGGTTGAAGGAGCGCCGGGGTTGAGCCCGGCCCACCTGCCGGTGTTCGACTGCGCCAACCGCTGCGGCAAGCGCGGCACGCGCTTCATCCAGCCGCTGGGGCACGTTCGGATGATGGGGGCGGTGCAGCCCTTCATCTCGGGGGCGATCAGCAAGACCGTGAACCTGCCTCACGACGCCAGCGTCGAAGAGGTCGAGAAGATCTACTTCGAATCCTGGAAGCAGGGCCTCAAGGCGGTGGCGCTCTACCGCGACGGCAGCAAGATGAGCCAGCCGCTGACCTCGACCGCCAAGTCCACCCCCGATCCGAACGCCGCGCCGCCCAAGCTGCGCCGGCGCCGGCTGCCCAAGCGCCGCCACGGCTTCACCCAGGAGGCGCGGATCGGCGGCCACAAGGTGTTCCTGCGCTCGGGCGAGTACGAAGACGGCACCATCGGCGAGATCTTCATCGACATGCACAAGGAGGGCGCCGCCTTTCGCAGCATGATGAACTGCTTCGCGATCGCGGTTTCGATGGGGCTCCAGTACGGGGTGCCGCTCGAGGACCTCGTGGACCAGTTCACCTTCACGCGCTTCGAGCCCCAGGGGCGCGTGGACGGCCACGACAACATCCGCAACTGCACCAGCGTCGTGGACTACGTGTTCCGCGTGCTCGGCCTCGAGTACCTGAACCGCACGGACCTGGCCCACGTGCTGCCCGACGAGGCCCGCCCGCCCGAGCCGGGGGCGGCCGCCCACCCGGTGGGCTACGAGCACCTGCGCGCCAACGGGAACAACAGCCACCACGCCGCGGCCACGGCACCCCGGACCGAGCCGCGCGCGGCCGCCCGGCCGCGTGCCGAGGCTGCCGACGCCGGCGGCCCGCAGGCGATGCTGGGCAAGTTCTCGGGCGACGCGCCGTTCTGCGACAGCTGCGGGCACATCACGATCCGCAACGGCACCTGCTTCAAGTGCCTCAACTGCGGGAATTCGATGGGGTGCTCGTAGCGCCGGGCTTTTCGCCGCTCCTCCGGCTGGTGTAGGCTTGCGCCTTCGCCGTATGCCCCCCGGAGGCCTGCCGTGCGGCACCTGCTCATCGCGATCGCCCTGCTCACGCTCGCCCCGGCCGCGGGACTCGCGGCCGGCGACCACGGCTTTCAGCTCGAAGTCGATGCGGTGGGATCGCTTCCCACCGGCACCTATGAGTTCGGTGGCCAGGCCGGCGATCTCTTCAACTTCGGCGGCAGCGCGTTCGGCCGGGCGCTCTTCGGCTTGAGCCGCGGCCTCTACCTCGGCGCCGGCGTGGGCTTCCTCCAGAATCAGAAGGACTTCACGCGTCCCACGGTGCTCGACACCCGGCCGCCGCGCAACCTGAGCGGCACGCGCACGATGCAGGCGATCCCGGCCCTCGCCCTGATCCAGGTGCGCTCCGACACCCATCGTCGCCTGAGCTGGTTCGGCGAGGGTGGCGTGGGGATCACGAGCTTCGACCGCCGTCTCTCGAATCTCTCGGGCGGCCGGCCCCCGGTGGCGGTGTTCCAGCAGGGGCTCTCGTTCCTCGTGGGCGGCGGAACGTGCCTGGGGCTGGGCCGCAACTTCGACCTGCTGTTCGGCGCCGACTACCTCCAGTCCTTCACGCACGACGGGCCGGCCTGGGTGAACGGGGACAATCCGGCGTACGTCATGTGTTCGGTGGGCGTGCGCTATCCGCGCTGGTAGCCCCTCCGGCCCAGCGCGCCCGATGACCGCCGCGGCCGCCCCCTCGCTCCCGCCGCGCCGGCTCCACGCCGGCCACGCGCTGCGGCTCCTGCTCGTGTTCGTGCCGCTCGCGGGCCTCGCCGAGTGGCTCCACTGGAGCCGGGTCGCGGTGTTCGTGCTGGCCGGGCTCGCGATCGTCCCGCTCGCCGGCCTCCTCGGGGGGGCGACCGAGCGGCTGGCCTCGCGCTTCGGCGCCGGCGTCGGCGGGCTCCTCAACGCGACCTTCGGCAATGCGGCCGAGCTCATCATCTCGATCGCGGCGCTGCGGGCGGGGCTGTTCGACGTGGTCAAGGCAAGCCTCACGGGCTCGATCATCGGCAACGTCCTGCTCGTGCTCGGGCTCGCGATCGTCGTGGGCGGCGCGCGCCGCGAGCGCCAGACCTTCGATCGCGCGGCGGCGGCGGTGGGCTCGACGCTGCTCGCGCTCGCGGTCGTGGGGCTCGTGGTGCCGGCCCTGTTCCATCTATTCGCCGAGGGGGCGGTGGCGCGCGCCACGCTCGATGCCGCGAGCGAAGCGGCGCTCGAGCGCGGGCTGTCGCTCGAGATCGCCGTCGTGCTGTTTGCGGTCTACCTGCTGAGCCTGCTGTTCAGCCTGCGCACCCACCGGCACCTGTATGCCGGCCAGGTGCACGCGCTGGAGGGCGGCGCGACCCGGGAGGTCTCGCTGCTGCGGCCCGGGCTCACGCTCCTCCTCGCCACCGCGCTCATCGCGTGGATGAGCGAGCTGCTCGTGGGCGCGGTGGGTGAGGCGTCCGCGGCGCTCGGGCTCTCACCGGTGTTCGTGGGCGTCATCGTGGTCGCGACCGTGGGGAACGCCGCCGAGCATTCGACCGCCGTGCTCGTGGCGATGAAGAACCAGATGGACCTCGCGTTCCACATCGCCATCGGCTCGAGCATCCAGATCGCGCTGTTCGTGGCCCCGCTGCTCGTATTTCTCTCGCGCCTCCTGCCGGCGGGCCCGATGGACCTGCGCTTCACGCCCTTCGAGGTCGTCGCGGTGACGATCGCTGTCGCCATCGTCAACCTGGTGGCGCAGGACGGCGAGTCGAACTGGCTCGAGGGGGCGCTGTTGCTGGCCGTCTACGTCATTCTCGGCATCGCCTTCTACTTCCTGCCCTGAAGCGCGGCGGCCGTTGCCGGTCCGGCGCGCTCGCGGGGCATTCTCAGACGGAGCTTAGTACCGCTCCCGGGCGCGCTCGCGCTGCTCGGGCGTCAGCACGTCGCGGATGTCGAGCATGGCGGCGACCCGGGCCTTCTCCATCTCGGCGCGCATCTGGGCGATGCGGTCGATCTGGCGATTGATCGCCATGCGATCGGCCCGCTCGGCGCGCACCATGCGCCGCAGGTCGAGACGCGCGGTCTGCAGGTCGGCGCGCAGGCGGATCGCGCTGCGCTCCGCTCGCTCGCGCAGCTCGGCGACCTTCTCGCGCTGCTCCTTCGTGAGATCGAGCTCGCGCAGCATCTGCTCGTGCCGGTGGCGCACCTCGGCCCGGCGTTCCATGCGCGGCGGCGCGCCCCCCGGGCCCTCTCCGGGGCCCTGGGCCCGTGCCGGGCCGCCGGGCGCCAGCAGGGCCAATCCGAGGGTCATCGCGAGTGCCGCAGTCATCGTGCTTTTCATGAGGGTCTCCTGGATGGTCTCCCGGGTGCTCTCCGGGAGGGATGGCCGTGCCCCGCGCCGTACGCGCGCTGTACCGGTGGGTACAGATTCCGCGCCGGCCGCATCAGCAGGTGCGCTGCGGGACATCGTCGTGATCGCACGCTGGCGGGGAGAACCGCAAGCCGCGTGCCAGCCGGCTTCCTAGCGCGCGACGGCGGCCCGGCGACGCAGCAGGAGCGGGTGGCGGGAGAGGAACAGGCCAGCCTGGAGCCGGTCTTCGACCCGCAGCTTGTCGAGCACGCGGCCGACGTACTTCTTGACGGTCGGCTCGCTGATGCGAAGCGAGGTCGAGATCTCCTTGTTCGAGCAGCCCTCGGCGATGAGCGCCGCGACGTCGAGCTCGCGCGCGGACAGCTCGAGCGCCTGTCGCGAGTCGGCATCGAGGCTGCCGGTGGCGAGCTGCGCGGCGGTGGCGGGCTCGAGCCACGGGCTGCCCGCGGCCAGCGCGCGCACCGCGCGGAACAGCTCGTCGGGGGTGGCGCTGCGGCGCAGCACACCCATGGCCCCGTCGTTGAAGGCGAGCTGCAGGCAATCGGTGCCCGCCACGCACGATCGGACGTGCAAGGCCGCATCGAGGCGCCGGCGCGAGGGCGGATTGAGCACGACGCAATCCGCCGCACTCCGGTCCGCGACCGCGAGGATGCGCGCCCCCGGCAGCGCGGCGCGCAGCGTGGCGACCGCGGTCTCGTCACCCTCGAACGGGGTGCTCTGGCTCAAGACCAGCACCTGGGGCGCGAGGTCGCGCCAGCGCTCGATGACCTCCGCGACCGCGGCGGCTTCCCCCACGACCTCGAAGTCCTGCTGGCCGCGCAGCAGGCTCACCATGGCGCGCCGATCGATGGCATACCCATCGGCCACGAGAATACGGATGCGCGGGGGCCGCGCGAGGCGCGGGGCCCGGGGCCCGGTCGCGCCCGGGGCGAGCCGTCTCTTGATCGGGCGCTGCGTTGCGGCGGTCATGAGGGACTTCCCCTAGGTCGAGTGGCTACCGTGACAATGCTACCAAGGTCACCGGCCCCATAGCCATGGGGACCATCGGGAAACAGCGTAAGGCCCTTGCCCAGTCCGGGCAACCGGGATAGAACATGACTATCAAGGGTGGAGATTTCGCATGCTGGCGAGCAGTCTCATGTGCGTGGTGCAGAGCGAGTTGAGCACGGCTGAACTCGATCGTGCCGGTCGCCGGACCGCCTCAAAGATGAAGGGGGGTGAAAGAGCCGCGAGGAATATTCTCGCTGGACGGTTCCTAGGGTGAAATGCGATA
>JBGQIE010000011.1:0-31140 GCA_041498315.1 Candidatus Eiseniibacteriota bacterium | reverse complement strand
CTGCTCGAGCGACGGGTCCATGCTGCCCCGGGTGAAGAAGCCGAGGTCGCCGCCCGAGCGCGCCGAGCCCGGATCCTCGGAGACCTCAGCCGCCACCTTCGCGAACTTCTCGCCCGACGTGATGCGGCGGCGCGCCTCGAGCGCCGCCGCCTTGCCGCGGGCGTCGGCCGCCGAATCGGCGGTGGCGGGAATCTGGATGACCTGGAGCCGCACCTCGCCGGGCTTGTTCGGAAACTTGTCGGGGTGCTCCTTGAAGTAGGTCTGGGCCTCGGCCGGGCTCACGGCGCGGCGCGGCAGCGCCTTCTCGACCATGCGCTGCGCGAGAATCTCGCGCTGGAGCTGCTGCCGGTAGCGCTCGCGCACCATGGCCTCGGTCGTGTTCTCCGAGCGCAGCTGGTCCTGGAACGCCGTCTCGCCGCCCAGCGCCTCCTTCTTCTGGCGCAGCGCCTCGTCGATCTGACGGTTGATCTCGGCGTCGGTCGTGGTCAGGCCCGCGCGCCTGGCTTCGGCGACGATGAGCTTCTCGTTGATGAGCTGCTCGAGGACCTGGCGGCGCAGCGTGTCCACCTCCGCCGGGTCGGGCTGGGCCTTGGTCTGCGCGAGGTACTGGTAGAGCTGATCCTCGACGTCGCTCTGGAGTACGACGTCGTCGTTGACCACGGCCGCGATGCCGTCGAGCCGGGCGGAGGCCGCCGACGTCCTGGGCTTCGCGGCGGCTGGCGGCTTGGGCTTCGCCGTCGCGGGCGCCGGAGCGGACGTCGTGGGCGTCTTCTTCGGGGGCGCGTCGGTCGCGCCCGCGGGGGCCTGCGACCATGCCGGCCCCGCGGCGACCGCGGCGAGCAGGGCCGCGATCGTCAGGTTCATGAACCGCAACTGGACCTCCGTGGAAATGCGCCGAGCGGGCGAAGCTTCGGGCGCCGTGAGCGATGGCGGGGAGACCTCCCCGGGCAACCCGATGTCGAATGCAGGCGCGGAGTATAGCCGTGGCGCCCGCTGCCCGCCACCCGCACCAGTCGCTCGGTCCGCCGCGCTCGTCGGGCAGCCGCCGCGACATCCGGCCGCGTCCGCGATACTCTCACGTTGCCGCGCCCCGGGGGGCTTGTGTAGCGCCTTTCGCGCCGGCCCCCCCGGGAGCCCGGAGAACCTTACAATCCGATGACCCGATTCCCTGCTGCCGCGGCGGCCGACCTGGCGCCCGGCCCGCTTTCCGCTGCCGATTCCGCGACGCGCCCCGACCACCGGGCGCGACGTATCCTTGCCACCGCCGCGATGATCGTGGCGGTCGCCATCGGGCTGCCGCGCTTCCTCACCCACTCGCCCTACTCGCGCTTCGGGGTCCAGCTGGTCTGGCCCCACGCGGACGGGCCGCCGGTCGTGGACCAGGTCGTCGGCCCGCCCTCCGAGGGCCTGCTGCTGCGCGGCGATGCGCTCATCTCGGTGAACGGCGAGGCGCTCACGCCACAGGCGATGCGCGAGCACTTCCGCTCCGGCTGGCCGCGCGGACCCATCGAGCTGGTCCTGTCGCGCGGCGGGCGGCGCATCGAGACCGTGCTGCCGCCGGTGCGCCTCGGCGCCTGGCAGCGCGTGCGCATCTACACCCTGCCGCTCGCGGCGGTCATCGCGGTGCCGATCGTCGCCTTCCTGCTGGTGTGGCGCCGCCCCGACCTCGGCACGGCGTGGGTGTTCCTGTGGTTCGCGCTCCAGCAGGGCATGGGCGCGATCTACGACCTGTTCCGCTTCCCGCCCGCGGAGTACGGCGGCGGCTTCAAGCTCTACTTGCAGCTCTACCACGGCCTCACCTTCTTCTACCCCGCGGCGTTCATTCATTTCATGACCGTGTTCCCGCGTCCGCGCTGGGCCGGGCGGCGTCCCTGGCAGAGCGGCTGGTTCTGGGTGGTTGTGTTCGTCTACCTGCTCGCCCCGGCGATGCCGCTGCTCGCGAAGGCGCTGGGCCGCCCGGTGGACGTCGTCTTCACCTGGTTCGACATCGTGGTCGTGGCGCTCGGCACCCTGTCGCTGGTCGAGCGCTACGCCCGTCCCGGGCGGCCCGACTGGAGTCCGGGGTGGAGCGAGCGCACGGTCGCGCTGGTGGTCGCAGTCGCGATGTTCGCGGCCACCCTGTTCAGCATCTTCGGCGCGCTCGAGAGCGATCCCAGGATCCTGGCGATGCTCATGCTGCCCATGACGCGCGTCATCTTCAGCGCGGTGCTGCTCGCCTGGCTCGGTTCTCCGCTCCTCATCGCGCTCCTGATCGCCAACGATCCGGCGTTCGACCCGCGCCGGCTGGTGGTGCGCAGCATTCCCTACGCGCTGCTCTCGGGGGTGCTCGCCGGGCTCTATCTCGGCATCGTCCTGCTCGCCCAGCGCATGTTCGCCGCCGCGACCGGCGAGGACGCGATGATCTTCAACGTGGTGGCGGCGCTGGTCGTCGCCTTCGCCTTCGCGCCCTTCCGCGACCGGCTCCAGCGCGCGATCGACCGGCTCTACGGCCGCGATCCGCGGGCGCTGCGCAACGCCCTCGACCGCTGCGGCCAGGAGCTGCTCTCGGCGCTCGACCGCGACGAGGTGCGAGCCTCGGTCGAGGCCGGGCTCGCGAGCGGCCTCAAGCGGCACCTCACGCTCGAGTGGCCCGCGAGCGGCCCGCCGCGGGTCCGCGATCCGGAGGAGATCCCGGAGGATGCGCGCGCGGCGGTGGACAACGTGCTCGCCCAGGCCGGCATCCGGCTCGAGAACCTGGCGCTCCAGGAGCATCGCGCGGCCGCCGAGCGCCAGGCGATCGAGCTGCGCGAGGCCGCCACGCGCGCCGAGCTGCGCGCGCTCCAGGCCCAGGTGCAGCCCCACTTCCTGTTCAACGCGCTCAACGCGCTCTCCTACCTCACCGAGACCGATCCGCCGGCGGCGCAGCGTTTCACGGAGCGGCTCGCGGACATGCTGCGCTACACCATCGAGGCCGGCGCGCGCCCCGCGGTGCCGCTCTCCGAGGAGCTGGCCTTCGTCGAGGACTATCTGGGGGTGGCGCGCGAGCGCTACGAGACCCCGCTCGAGTTCCGGACCGGGGTCGCACCCGAGCTGCTCTCGGCCGCCGTGCCGCCGCTGCTGCTCCAGCCGCTGGTCGAGAACAGCCTCAAGCACGGCTGCAACGCGGGCTCGCCGGCGCTCCACCTGAGCCTCGACGCGTGCCGCGACGACGGCTGGTTCACGCTGCGCTTCGCGGACGACGGCTCGGCTTCCGCGAACGGCGCGCCCGGCCTGGGGGTCGGGCTCGCCAACCTGGCCCAGCGCGTGCTGCGCTTCGCGGGCCCGCGCGCGAGCATGGACGCGGGCCCGGTGGCCGGCGGCGGCTTCGCGGTCACGCTGCGCTGGCCGCTCCAGCCCGCGACCGGCGCGGCGGGGGCGGGATGAGCGCCCCGGCCCGGGTGCGGGCGCTGGTCGTGGACGACGAGCCGCGCGCGCGCCAGTTCCTCGAGAAGCTGCTCGGCGAGCACGCCGAGATCGAGATCGCGGGCACCGCGAAGAGCGGCGCCGAGGCGCTGGCGCAGGTCGAGCAGCTGGAGCCCGACGTCGTGTTCCTCGACATCCACATGCCCGACCTCTCGGGGCTCGAAGTCGCGCGCCACCTCGCCGACCGCGGCGCCACCCGGGGCGGGGCGCGCACGCCGATCGTCGTGTTCATCACCGCCTACGACCGCTACGCCGTCGAGGCCTTCGAGGTCGCCGCCCTCGACTACCTGCTCAAGCCCATCCGGCGCGAGCGGCTCGACGAGGCGGTGCGCCGCGTGGTCGCCGAGGCCCGCAGCGCCGGGCCCGCCGCGCGCGCACGCACCCTGGCCCACGCCCTCGAGACGCCCGAGCTCCAGCGCCGCATCCCGCCGCTCACCCGGCTGCCGGTGCGCCACCGGCGCGAGATCAAGCTGCTCGACCTGGGCCAGGTGCCGATCATCTTCTCGCGCGACCGGCTGGTGCTGGCGCGCGCCGAGGCCCACGAGTACCTGGTCGACTACACGCTCCAGGATCTCGAGCAGCGGCTGCCCGAGGGCCAGTTCGTGCGCGTCCATCGCGCCGCCCTGGTCAACGTGGCCGCGATCGAATCCTACGGTGGCGAGAACGGCGTGCTGGTCCTGCGGCTCAAGGACGGCACGCGCGTCGAGGCCAGCGAGCGCCGCGCCGCCGAGGTGCGCCGCCGCCTGCGCTAGGGCCCGTGGCGTCCGCGGCGCGCGGGCTTCGGCTTAGTGCGCCTGCTCGAGCCCGGTGCGCGCCCAGGCGGTCGTCTCCCAGTTGGCGCGCGCCTTCGCGGGCGGGAGCCACGCGGGCAGCGGCATCAGGAGGTGCACCGAGAGCGCCTCGACGTAGGGCTCGTACATCGCGCGCAGCTCCGCGATCTGGTGGTCCACGAACGCGCCCTCGTGAAGCGTGAGGCCGGCCTTCGCGAGCAATACGCGGAGCTTCACCAGATCCTCGGGCGGCAACCGGTTCGGATCGTCGTCGCGGGGACGGCAGCGCAGCACCTGGCACAGGTCCACGACCGCGTGGCGGGCGATCGCGAACGTGAGCCGCGCCTGGAGCGTGGGCACGCCCTCGATCCCGGCGATCACCAGGGCGGAGGTGTCGAGCACGGTGGTCAGCGCTCCGAGCCAGGACTGGTTGTCGTGCTGCGAGCGGAAGTAGGCGAGGATCGAATAGGACAGGTGGCTCTCGAGCAGCTCGGCCGCGGTCTGCTCCCAGTCGCGCAGCAGCACGGTCACCGCGGCCTGCTCGCCGCTCTCGGCGGCGCGGCGCAGCAGCACCGTGGGGGTGGGCGGTGAGCCCGCCCACTCGTCGAGCATCACGATGCGGGCCTCGCGGCGCGAGAACGCCTGGTAGAGCACCGGCAGGTAGGCGAGCAGCATGGCGAGGAAGCCGAAACCGGTGCCCGCCTCGACCACGGTGAGGAGCCGCGCCATGAACGAGGCCGGGCTCACGTCCCCCAGGCCGAGCGTGAAGAACGTGGTCCCGCTCATGTAGAGGTCGGTGCGAAAGCCGGAGCTCGGCACTCCGACATGCACGAGATGCGAGCCCAGCGACCACTGGAGCACCGCGAAGGCGAAGATGAGCCCGAACGCCCACACCCCGAACAGCGCCAGCATCGTGATCATGGCGTAGGGGCTGAGGAAGGCCTCGCGCTTGCGGCGGACCGCGATGCGGCGCGCCCCGGCCGCCCACGCGCCCCACAGGCCCGCCTGGACGGCGCGTGCGAGGCTGAAGGCGCCCGAGACCCGCCGCGGCAGGAGCACGGTGAGAAAGGCGTCCCACAGGACGCCCATCAGCAGCACGACGCCGGCCGCTCCGATGAGCAGCTTCACGTGCGCACCGCGCCGGCCCCGGAGACCGTCATCCCGAACCCGCCTGGCCTGCGGCTACGAGGCGGCGTCCGCCTGCGGCACCGGCCAGGGAATGGACTTGAGCCGGTCGTGATAGACCTCGATCTTGGTCGTGGCGCGCAGGGAGTCCGTGTACGCGCTCAGGCGGTGATCGCGTTTGGCTTCGATCGCTTCCTGCTCGAGCGCGTGCTGGATCTGCGGCGCGAGCTCGGAGAGCTTCTGGGTGCTCTGCTGCTTCGAGATCACCTCGAAGAACGTCCAGCCCGACGGGTTCTTCATCGGCCCCCGGACGTCCCCCTCCGACAGGCTCATGAAGGCGCCCTGGAGCTGCGACCACATCGGATCCTTGTTCGGGTACTTGACCTCGCGCTCGACGACCTTCACGGTCGCCTTGAACTTCGCGGGCAGCATCCCCGCCAGCTCCTTGAGGCCCGGGGTCTTGCCGCCGGCCTTCTCGATCAGCGCGGCGGCCGCGGCGGAATCGGGCAGGGTGAGGGTGCGCAGCTTGATCGCGTCGAGCTTCCCGAACGCCGGCGCGCGCCGCTGGTAGGCCGCCTGGACCTCCTCGGGGCTCGCGGATCCCACCTTGGTCGCGACCTCGGCGCTGTAGATGCGATCGAGCATCATGTTGTTGACGCGCTCCTCGACCCGGCGCTTGACGACCGGGTCCTGCTCGAGGTGGCGGCGCTCGGCCTCGAGGGCCGAGACGCGCCGGACCACCTCGAGCTCGATCCAGTGCTCGACGATCGGCAGGTTCGCGAAGTTGGGGCGCTGCTGAGACGGATCCTGCAGATCGATCAGCGCATCGCCCAGCGTGTAGACGCCCGGCTTGCCGCCTTTGCCGTCGTAGCGGGCGATCACCTGCCCCCGGTTTCCGGTGTCCGCGGAGGCGCGGTTGAAGTGCTCGAACACGACCTGGCCGCCCCCGGTCTCGAGCTTCACCCGGTACTGATCCTTGAGCCCCATGAACGCCTTCTGTTGCAGGTCGCGCAGCTTGCGCTGCCGGACCGTGTTCTGGATCGTCTGCTTCTGGGCGGCGAGCGGCTCCTGCTTGTGCGGCCGGCGCTCGGTGAGCTTGCACACCGCCCAGCCCTGGCCCTTGATCTCGTCCGGCCCGATGGTCTGATTGAGCGGCGAGTCGAAGAGATGCTGATCGAGCGGCTCGATCAGGGCACCCGGGGGCAGGAACCCGAGATCGCCGCCCGGGGGCAGCATCCCGGCGGGGTTGTAGCGGTTCGCGACCGCGGCGAAGTCCTCGCCCTTGTCGAGCGCCGCCTTGGCCGCGTCGGCGTCGTGCTTGCCGAGCACGAACACGAGCATCATGTGCGCCTCGACATCGCGGCGCTTGTAGAACGCCTCGACCTCGGCATCGCTCACCGGCACGTCTTTGGGCACCAGCACCTCGACCAGCCGGTCCACGGCGAGGCGGCTCCCTTCCTGCGCGCGCACGCGCTGGAGCGTGCTGTCGGCCATCAGGTGCTGGCGCTTGGCCTCCTGGACCAGCAGGCTGCGGCGCGTGAGGTCCTCGAGCAGGGCGTTCTTGGCGGAGTCCGGCACGCCCGGGTACTGCATCGCGTTGCTGCGCGCGGCGTCCTTGAACTGCTCGATCGAGATGAACTCGTTGCCGACCTTGGCGACCGGTGCCGGCTGGCTGGAGCAGCCGGCGAGCAGGGCGGGAATCAGCAGCGCGGCGCACGTCGGCAGCCGGCGCCGTGCGGTTGAGGCTGCGGCGTGGATGGTCATGGAGGGGTCTCCTTGGGACATGTGAGCCGCAGACCCTAGAGCATGGCCCGCGCGGCCGCAACCGGCGGGGCGTGGCCGGGCCCGCCCGCGCTCAGTACCCTTCGCCCTCCGCCGCCGCCACGGCGCGGCCGCGGTGGAGCCGCAGGAGCAGAACGAAGTAGGCGATCGCGAGCGGGAACCCCAGGCTCCACCACTTGAGTGCCGCGCGCAGCCCGGCGGGGTCGTTGCTAGCGCCGAAGGCGGTGATCGAGAGCGACGGATCGGGGACCGCACGCAGCATGACCGGGAACACCGAGGCGGCGGTGGCGCCGAGCAGCCCGGCGAGGAAGCACGAGGAGCCGATGAACGCGACTCCGGCGCGCCCGCGCCGCAGCCCCTCGGCCACCGCCACCGCGCCGCCCACCGCGATCGCGAACGCGAGCCAGGCGAGCGGCCGGGTCGCGAAGGCCCGAAACATCGCGGGGTTCACCGCCACCGTGGCCCAGGTCACGAGCGGCCAGGCGACGAGTACGGCGAGCCCCACGCGCGCGGCGAGGGCGCGGCTGCGGGCTTGGACCGCGGCGTCGGTGCGCCATGCCAGCCACGCCGCGCCGTGGAGCATGAGTGCCGCGAGCGCGAAGACGCCCACGGGCACGGTGTACAGATCGAGGATCCCGACCGGCGGGCGGCCCGAGAAGTTCGTGAACAGGGCGAGCCCGAACCAGCCCCGCGAGTCCAGCGGGAGCCCGCGCAGCAGGTTGCCGAGCGCCACGCCGAAGAACACCGCGAGCAGGGTGCTCGCGAGCCCGAAGGTCGCGTCCCAGAACGCGCGCCACAGCGGCTCGCGCACGTGGCTGCGGAACTCGATCGCGATCCCGCGCAGGATCAGGCACCACAGCACCAGCATGATCGCGAAGTAAAACCCCGAGAGCCCGGAGGCCAGCACCTGCGGAAACGCCACGAACAGAGCACCCCCGGTCGCGAGCAGCCACACCTCGTTGCCGTCCCAGAACGGCCCGATCGCGGCCAGCACCTGGCGGCGCTCGGCGTCGGTGCGCGCCACGATCAGGTGGAGGGCCCCGGCGCCCAGGTCGAAGCCGTCGAGCACCACGTAGAGCGTGAGCATGACGGCGACGATGCCGAACCACAGCTCAACCATGGCGCTCCCCCGGGCCGTGCGCGATCTCGCGCCCGATCAGGAACAGGAACAGCACCCCGAGCACCAGGTAGAGCCCGCAGAAGCCGATCAGGGTGAACAGCGCCGTGCCCGAGTGCACGGTCGGGCTCGCCCCCTGGGCGGTGCGCAGGATGCCGTAGACGAGCCACGGCTGACGGCCCAGCTCGGCGGTGAGCCAGCCCGCGGTGGTCGCGATGTAGGGAAACGGAAACGCGAGCATGAGCAGCCACAGCACCGGCCGGCTGCGCTCGAGGCGCCCGGTCCAGCTCAGCGGGGCCGCGAGCGCCATGAGCGCGATGAGCAGCGTGCCGAGCCCCGCCATGATGTGGAACGCGTAGTAGAGCAGCTCGATGTTGTCGGGCCACTCGCGCTCCGGGAAGGCGAGCAGGCCCTCGACGTTGCCGTGGAAGGTGCCCCAGGCGAGGAAGCTCAGCATGCCGGGAATGTGAATGGGATTGTCGAGCCGCCGCGCCCGGACGTTGGGCTGGCCAATGAGCGTGATGCCCGCCATGGGGCCGCTCTCGAAGCGGCCCTCCATGGCGGCGAGTGCCGCCGGCTGGTGGCGGGCGACCAGCTTGGCCTGGGTGTCGCCGGTCGGGAACGCCACGAGCAGTGAGGCGGCCAGCCCGGCCGTGGTGCCGAGGCGCAGGAAGCGCGTGGCCATTTGGTCATGGAGCCCGCGCAGCGCGTACCAGGCGCCCACCGCGGCGAGCACGAAACTCGCGGTGACGACCGAAGCCAGCATGGTGTGAGCGTACTGGGCGAGCGCCCAGGGATTGAGCAGGAAGGCGCCGAAATCGGCCAGCCGCAGGGTGCCGTCGGGCAGCACCTCGTGGCCCACCGGGCGCTGCATGAAGGCGTTGGTCGTGACGATGAAGTAGCCCGAGAGCCAGCTGCCCGCGAACAGCGCCCAGGCCGCGAGCGTGTGGCCGATGCGCCCGAGGCGCTTCTCGCCCCACACCAGCAGGGCGAGGAAGCTGGACTCGAGGAAGAAGGCGAACAGCCCTTCCATGCCGAGCGTGTGGCCGATGACGCGGCCCGCGGCGCGCGAGAACGCCGCCCAGTTGGTGCCGAACTGGAACTCCATCGGCACGCCCGTGACCACGCCGACCGCGAAGTTGATCCCGAAGATCCGGATCCAGAAGCGCGCCGCCGCCTCCCAGCCCGCGTCCCGGCGCCGGAGCGCCAGCATCTTCATGACCACGATGAGGAGCGCCAACCCCATCGTGAGCTGCGGGAACAGGTAGTGGTAGACGATCGTGAAGGCGAACTGGAGGCGGTGCCAGAACAGCGCGTCGTTCGGCATGGCGGCCGAGTATAGCCCGCTCAGGCCGCCGCTGCCGCCAGCGCCTGGAGCAGCTCGCGGGTGCGGTGGAGGAGCAGCAGTCCCTCGCCGCGCACGCGGAGGCCGAACTCGCGCCCCGAGAAGAACTCGATCTGGAAGCCGAGCATGCCGACCACGGTGCGGATGGCGGCGGGGGTGAGCGGTTGGCGCAGCCCCAGCTCGGCGACGTTCTGGAAGACCCGAAGCGCCTCCACCCGCGGGCCCGCGCCCAGCAGGCGCAGCCGGCGCAGCTCGAACAGCGCCACCGCGGGCGGCGGCAGCTGGCCGAAGCGGTCGAGCATCTCGAGCGTGAGGTCGTCGAGCTCGTCGAGCGTGTGGGTCTCGGCGAGGCGGCGGTAGAGATTGAGCTTGTCGTGCTCGTCGGGGACGTAGTCCTCGGGCAGGAACGCGCTCCAGTCGGTGAGCAGGCGCGGCTCGACCAGGTGTTCTGGCAGCTCGCCCTTGAGCTCGGCGACCGCCTCCTCGAGCAGCCTGACGTAGAGATCGAAGCCCAGCCCGAGGATGAAGCCGTGCTGCTCGGGGCCGAGCAGGTTGCCGGCGCCGCGGATCTCGAGGTCCTTGAGCGCGATCTTGAACCCGGCGCCCAGGTCGTCGAACTCCTCGATCACGCGCAGGCGCTTCTCGGCCTCCTCGGTGAGCACGCGCCGCGAGGGCACCAGCAGGTAGGCGTAGGCGCGGTGCGACGAGCGCCCCACCCGCCCGCGCAGCTGGTAGAGCTGGGCCAGGCCCAGCGAGTCGGCGCGGTCCACGATCAGCGTGTTGACGCTTGGGATGTCGAGCCCCGACTCGATGATCATGGTCGAGACCAGCACGTCGTGACGCCGGTCGAGGAACTCGAGCATGACCTGCTCGAGCTGGCGCTCGGCCATCTGGCCGTGGGCAACCGCGACTCGCACCTGGGGCACCAGCTTCTGGACCATGAGCGCCGCGTTATGGATGGTCTCGACCCGGTTGTGGACGAAGAACACCTGACCGCCGCGGTCGATCTCGCGCAGGATCGCGTCGGTGACCACCTCGTCGTCCACCTCGAGGATCTCGGTGTGGACCGGCTGGCGGTCGCGCGGCGGAGTCTCGATGACCGACATGTCGCGGGCCCCCGCGAGGCTCAGGTTGAGCGTGCGCGGAATCGGGGTCGCCGTCATCGCCAGCACGTCGACCAGGCGCGTGATCTGGCGCAGCTTCTCCTTCTGCGCCACCCCGAAGCGATGCTCCTCGTCGATGATGACCAGGCCCAAGGCGGCGTAGCGCACGTCCTTCGACAGCAGCCGGTGGGTGCCGATGACGATGTCCACCTTGCCCTCGGCGAGTGCCGCGATGGTCGCCTTCTGCTCCTTGGGCGTGCGGAAGCGCGACAGCACCTCGATTCGCACCGGAAATCCGGCGAGCCGCTCGCGGAAGGTGAGCAGGTGCTGCTGCGCGAGAATGGTGGTGGGGACCAGGACCGCGACCTGGCGGCCGTCCTGGACCACCTTGAAGGCGGCGCGGATCGCGACCTCGGTCTTGCCGTAGCCCACGTCGCCGCAGATGAGCCGGTCCATGGGTCGCGGGGCCTCGAGGTCCTCGCGCACCTCCTCGATCGCGGCCATCTGATCCGGCGTCTCGTCGTAGGGGAACGACGCCTCGAGCTCGCGCTGCCACACCGTGTCGGGCTTGAAGGCGTGGCCCGGGAGCGCCTTGCGCGCCGCGTAGGCCTTGACCAGGCCGTCCGCCATGTCCTGGATCGCTCGCTTGGCGCGCGCCTTGGTCTTGGCCCACGCGCCCGAGCCCAGCCGGTAGAGGGCGGGCTTGGCGCCCTCGCCCGCGGCGTAGCGCGACACCAGCGCGAGCTGCTGCACCGGCACGAACAGCCGGTCGCTCTCGGCGTAGGCGATCTCGACGCAGTCGGTCTCCTGGCCGTTCAGGGTGAGCCGCTTCATGCCGCGATAGATCCCGATCCCATGATCCTCGTGGACCACGAAGTCGCCGACCTTGAGCGCCGAGAGCTCGGCGAGCGAGAGCCCGCCGGTGCGCTTCAAGCGGCGCCGGCGGCGCTTGTAGCGCGCGAAGATCTCGTGATCGGTCAGGATCGCGAGCCCGGCTCCGCGCAGCGTGAAGCCCGCCGAGATCAGCCCCACGCCCAGGGTGGCGCCGGTCTCGCCCAGCAGCTCCCACAGCCGGTCGCGCTGCCCGGCGTTGTCGCACAGGATGACCGCGTGGATCCCGGTCGCACCCAGCGTGGCGAGGTGGGACTTGAGGCGCTCGATCGAGCGCTGCATGGGCTCGGCGGGCACGCAGTCCACCGCCAGCACGCGCGCCGCGCGCGCTCCGTCGCCGGCCTCCGCGACCGCGCCCATCCAGTCCGCCCCCGGATGGCGGGCCGCGAGTGCCCCCAGCTCCGCGGCGGCGAGGAACAGCCGCTCGGGCGGCGAGACCAGCGGGTAGTGGGCGCGCGCCTCCTCGAAGCCGCGCACGACCAGCGCGTCGAGGTCGTCCGCGCGCTGGCGCAGCTTGGGCGGATCGTCGAGCAGCACAATAGTGTCCGCGGGCAGATAGTCGAGCAGCGTGCCCAGCTCCGGGTCGTAGTGCCCGGCGAAGCGCTCCATCCCGTCGTGGAACAGGAACTCGCCGCGCGCCTTGTCGTCGCCCGCCTCGCGCAGGCGTAAGGCGACCGCCTGGGCCTCCTCGGGCGCGATGACGACCTCGAAGCGGGGCAGGATGGTCGCCACCGGGAGCTGCTCGAGCGAGCGCTGGGTGCCGGAATCGAAGCGCCGCATCGAGATGAGCGTGTCGCCGTCGAACTCGAGCCGCAGCGGGTCGGCGAGCCCCACCGGGTAGATGTCGAGGATGCCGCCGCGCCGCGCGAAGTGGCCCACCGACTCGACCTCGGGCAGGCGCTCGTAGCCCAGGAACACGAGCCGCTTCATGAGCTCGAGCGGGTCGTAGTCGCTGCCCACGCCGAGCGTGAGGATCGCGCGCTCGAGCCGGGCGGGCTTCGGCACGCGCTGGAGCACGCCGCGCACCGTGGCGAGCACCACGCCCTGCGCCCCGCCCGCGAGCCGCCCCAGGGTCTCGAGGCGCTGCGCCGTAATGCCCGGATGAGGCGAGGACGGATCGTAGGGCAGCGTTTCGGGCTCGGGGAACGCGAGGATCGCACCCGGGCCGGCGAAGTACTCGAGGTCGTCGCGCGCCTCGTCGAAGGCCTCGCCGTGCGCCGTGACGACCAGCACCGTGCGACCGGTCTCGCGCTGGAGCCACGCCGCGAGGAAGCCGCGCGCCGAGCCCGTGAGCCCGCGCACGCCGACGCGAGGCGGGGCACCCGCTCCCGCGCCGTCGCGCAATGCTCCCAGCAGCTCGACCGCCTCGGGCAGCCGGGCCGCGTAACGCATCAGGGATACCGCCAGGTCGTCCTTGAGATAGGTCTCGGGGACGGACGGCAGATCGACGCCAGGCGGCGGCGGCGGGGTGCGTGTCGGGCTCATCGGACTCCAAACGCGAAAACCCGCCGGAGTTTTTCCCGCGGCGGTGGGCGGCTCTTTGACGGGACGACGCCCTGCCGGAAAGCAGGGCGCGCGGGAGCCTAACAGAGCGCGCGCGAGCGGCTCAAGGCACAGCGGCCGCGTCATTTTGCCCCGAGGAGACCCCTTGGGGGTGCGCGATCCGGCCCCGGCTGCGACCCAACGCAAGAGGCCCGGGCGCTCTACCCGGGCCTCGATGCGTTCGGTCGGCCGGCCGCGCCGCGGGGCACGACCGCCAAGCGCCGCGATTACATCCAGGTTTCGTCCGCGGTCGGTCCGTAGATCGAGGGCACCTTGGCGCCGGCGAGGCGCATGTACACCGAAAACTGTCCGCGGTGGTGCACCTGGTCCATGAGCGTCATCCACAGGATGTCGATGCCACGGAAGTCACCCATCTTTCCGGGGCCCACCGGGAACTGGACGGTGCGATTGAGTTCCGCGTCGCCCGCCTGTTTCACCCGGGTGATCGTCTCGCGATAGGCCTTCTCGAACGCAGCAACGGCGTCGGCGTAGGCGGCCGGGGGCTTGGGGCTAGGCTGGGAGAAGTCGACGCGGCCCTTGAGGGCCATCTCGGCGATCCCCTGTTCGAGCACGAAGTTCCACGCCAGTTCCTTCGCGGTGCGTGACTTTTCGTGCGGCTTGAAATCACCCTTGGCGGCGGGATAGGCCTTGAGGAGCTTGAGCGTCGTTTCGCACTCGCGCTGGAACGTCTGCAGATACATGTCCTTCTCGGTGGCGGTGGTCAGGGCCATGGCGCTCTCCTTACGTGTGGGTGTCGGGTTGCCGCTCGCGGCCAGTCCAGGAGGATTTCGAGGAACGATCCTCCTTCGCGAACCACTCCGCAAGCGTCGAGTGCAGGGCCCGATCCGCGCTCCATTTGCGGATGACGCCGTCGCAGTCGCGGTCCTAGCTCCGCTCGAGCAGTGCCGCGAGCGTCTTCTCGAGCCCGCGGTAGTCGAGATCGCAGCGCGCGTGCCTGGGGTCGGCGCTGGGGTGGTACTCGCCGCCGCGCTGCACCCAGCGGATGACGCCGTCGCGGTCGATGAGGAACGAAACGGACGTGAACTCGCGCTCGTGGCCCGCGAGCCAGTAGCGCTCGAGCGTGGTCCAGCGCTGGTCCACCGCGATCGGGCCGCTGAAGCCGAGGCGGTTCGCCATCGCCACGATGTCGCGGTCGCGCACCGCGCGCGGCGGCTTGGGGTGATAGACGCCGATGACGACGAGCCCCTCGTCGGCGTGGCGCCGGCGCAGCGCCTCGAGCCCGGGCAGCGTGGCGGCGCAGTAGTCGCAACCGTCGGTCCACCAGCGCAGCAGGACCACCTTGCCGCGCAGATCCTGGGGCGTGAGCGCGGGGCTTCGGATCCAGCGCTCGAAGCTCCAGGCCGGGGCGCGCCGTCCGATCATCTCGGCGCCGTCCTTCGCATCGGGGGCGAGCAGCACGTAGTCGTGAGGCTGCCCGCGCCGGTCCGGCTCGGTCCGCCCGGGCTGCGCCCCTGAGGGCGCGGCACCCAACGCCAGCGCCGCGCCCAGCGCGAGGATGAGCATTCGCATGGTCCCGGCAGCGTACCGCAACCGGCCCCTCCGCGCACTCCCTACCCGCGCAGGTGGCCCTCGCCCTCGACCACCCACTTGTAGGTCGTGAGCTCCTCGAGACCCATGGGCCCGCGGGCATGGAGGCGGTCGGTCGAGATGCCGACCTCGGCGCCGAGACCGAACTCGCCGCCGTCGGCGAGCCGGGTCGAGGCGTTCCACAGCACGGTGGCCGAATCCACCGCGTCCAGGAAGCGGCGCGCGGCCGGCTCGTCGCAGGTCACGATCGCGTCGGTGTGGTGCGAGCCGTAGCGCTCGATGTGGGCGATGGCCTCCTCGAGGCTGCCGACCACCTTGACCCCCAGCACCCGGTCGAGGTACTCGGCCTCCCAGTCCGCCTCGGTGGCCGCCGCCATGGGCAGGATCGCCCGGGCGCGCTCGTCGCCACGCAGCTCGACGCCGAGCTTCGCGAGCCGGGGCACGAACGCGCGCGCGACCGCCTCGTGCACGATCACCTTCTCGGCCGCGTTGCAGGTCGCGGGGCGCTGGCACTTGGCGTTCTCGAGAATGCGCTCGGCCATGTCGAGATCGGCCGCGGCATCCACGTAGACGTGGCAGTTCCCCCGGTAGTGCTTGAGCACCGGGATCCGGGACTCGGCCGCCACCGCGCGGATCAGCTCCTCGCCGCCGCGCGGGATCACGAGATCGATGAGGTCGTCCAGGTGGAGCAGTTCGCGCACCGCCTCGTGCCCGCCCGGCACGAGCTGGATCGCGCCCGGGGGCAGGAGGGGCTCGAGCACGCTCATCATCGCCTGGTTGGTGCGCAGCGCCTCGGAGCCGCCCTTGAGCAGAGCGGCGTTGCCCGACTTGAGGCACAGCGCCCCGGCCTCGGGGGTCACGTTGGGGCGCGCCTCGAAGATCATGAGGATGACCCCCAGCGGCACGCGTCGGCGGTAGAGCGTGAACCCCCCGGGCGCCACGCGCGCCTCGCGGCGCCCGATCGGATCGGGGAGTGCCGCGATCGCCTCGAGGCTGCGCGCGATGGCCTCGACGTCCACGCGCAGCCGCTCGTGGAGTGCTTCCGGCAGGTCGGCGGCAAGGTCCAGGCGGTTCGCGCGCTCGATCGCCTCGCGACCCGAGCGCAGGGCCGCGGCGAGCGAGCGCAGGATCTCGTCCTTGCGGGCACCCGGCAGGGTGCGCAGGGCGCGCGCGGCCTCGCGTGCGCTGAGCACCAGCGCCCTCACAGCAGCACCAGGTTGTCGCGGTGGATCGCCTCGTCGAACTCCTTCGTGCCCAGGATCGCCGCGATCTCGCCGCTGCGCCGGCCAAGGATGCGGCGCAGATCGTCCGCGCGGTAGTTGACCACGCCCTTAGCGAGCGGGCCGTCGGGGCCCACGACCAGCACCGCGTCGCCGGCTTCGAACTCCCCCGCGCACGAGACGATCCCCACCGGCAGCAGGCTGCGCCCGCTCTCGCGCAGGGCGCGCACGCTCCCCGCGTCCACGGTCAGCCGCCCCTCCTCTTTGAGGGCCTGCAGCCAGCGCCCGCGCGTGCCCAGCTCGCCGCGGGGCGCGAACAGCGTGCCGAGCGGCTCGCCGCGCAGGATGTCCGGCACCGCGTGGCGCTTGCCGTGCGCGATCACCGCGAAGCCGCCCGCGCGCGTGATCGTGGCCGCAGCGCGCAGCTTCGAGATCATGCCGCCGCTGCCCGCGCCGGGCCGCGCGGCGGCCTCGATCGCGGGCGTGATCTCGGCGACCTCGTCGAGGCAGCGGCCGTCCATGACAAGACCGTCCACGTCGGTGAACAGCACGGTGAGATCAGCGCCCACCAGGCCGGCGACCAGTGCCGCGAGCGCGTCGTTGTCGCCGAAGCGGATCTCGTCCACCGCGACGGTGTCGTTCTCGTTGATCACCGGCAGCACCGGCCGGCCGTGAAGCGCCGCCAGGGTGTTGCGCAGGTTGAGATAGCGCCGGCGGTCCTGGAAGTCCTCGTGCGTGAGCAGCAACTGCGCGGCGACGTAGCCCTCGGGCTCGAGCAGGGTGTTGTAGGAGTTCATGAGCAGCGACTGCCCGACCGCCGCCGTGGCCTGAAGTTCGGGGATGGTCGTGGGCCGCTCGGTGTAGCCAAGCCGGACGCGGCCGGCGCCGATCGCCCCCGAGCTGACCAGGATGACGCGCACACCGGCCCGTCCAAGCGCCACCAGGTCGCGCAGGTGGCGCGAGAGCACCGGCAGGTCGAGGAGCCCGCGCTCGTCCAGCAGGCTCGAGGTCCCGATCTTGACCACCACGGTTCGGGCATCACGGAGGCGCGCGCGCATGAGGGCTTCAAGCATACGGGTGGCGCGCGGGCCGCGCCAACGGCGACGGGCTCTGCGGTCTCGACCCCGCGCGCATGCAGCCTCCCGTGCTTGGGCTATGATCGACCGATGACAAGCGCCCTCGTTACCCTGCTCGTGCTGCTGGCCACCGGGGAAACCCCGGCGGCCGATTCCGCCGTCTCGCGGGTCAAGGCACAGGCGATGGTCGAGAAGCTCGCCTCGCTCGAGAAACGGGCAAAGCTCGGGAAGCCGCCGCGCAAGGCACCGATGTCAGTGAGCGAATCCGAGCTCAACTCCTACTTGAACCTCACGCGCGGCAGCGAGATGCCGAGGGGACTCTCGGACGTGATCGTGCGCTTCGAGCGCGATCGGCTGATGGCGCGGGGCGTGCTCGACCTCGATCAGCTGCGGGGGCGGGTTCAACTCACCGAAGGCTTGGACGGCCTCCTCGGCTTCCTCTCGGGCAAGGTCCCGGTCGAAGTGACGGGCCGCCTGCGCATCGTCGCGGAAGGCGTCGGTGCGTTCGCGATCGACGATGCCCGCCTGGCGACGTTCCCGGTCCCGGTGACGGTGATCGAGCGGCTCGTGGTGTGGGCCACGACGTCGGCCGAGAACCCGCAGGGCTTTGACATCAATTCGCCCTTCCGCCTTCCCTATGCGCTGAGGCGCGTGCGGCTCGAGCCCGGCCGCGCCCTGCTCGAGTAGCCGGTACTCACCACTTCAGCTAGGGGCGCACCGCGGCGGGCGCGCCGCCGCCCATGCCCCAGCGTCCGAGCACGGTCTCGGCCACGAGCAGGAGCAACGCGAGCATCACGAACCACGCCCACAGCTCGCGTCCGTAGCGCGCCTCGCGCACGCGGCGCGCGAGGCCCTCGCCCGGATGCACGATCTGGGCGCGCCCGGGCGGAAAGGCCTGGATCAGCTCCGGCTCGGGCGCCGAGGTGAGGTCGGATTCGCGCGCGTCGGGGTTGACCGCGAAGGCGTTGCGCAGCGATCCGCCCTGGAACACGCGGTAGAGCCCGGGCCGCTCGAGCGGCTCCGAGACCAGCCGCGTGGCGCCCCCGGTGGCGGTCAGCTCGCTCGGGATCTCGCGGTCGTGCTCGTCCACGATGCGCCACTGGCCGGTGGACGCGGGCGCCTGGTAGCGCTCGCCCGGCACCAGCGAGGACGAGGCCGTGCCGCGCCCCAGCACCTTGACGGCCTGGTGGAGGAGCGGCAGGTAGGCGCCGCTCACCGGAAAATCGGACGTGGCGGGATCGAGCCCGGCCGCGAATATCAGGGCGTGCGGCGTCTCGACGAGCGCCGGGTGCGCGTGATCGAACTCGAGCAGCACGCGCGCCCCGGCTCCGGGGCCCAGCGCGCGGATGCTCTGGAAGCGGGCGCTCGAGAGCGGCTCGCCGGGGCGCGCCGGGAAGCCCGCGAGCACGGCATGCCCGGCGGTCGCGCGCACCAGACGCCACGCGGCGCCGGGCGCCGCGCGCTCGGCGGCTCCGAGCGTGCCGGCGCCGAGCTCGCGGAGCACCGAAGCGTTCCAGAACCCGGGAGCGGCGTGATCGCCGAGCACCAGGAACAGGCCGCCGCCCCCGCGGTAGAAGTCGAGCAGGGACTGAAGCTCGGCGGCGCCCAGCGTCTCGACGTCGTTGACCACCACGACGTCGGCCTCGGCGAGCCGCGTGCTCATGGTCGCGCCGTCCACGCCCTCGACCGCGAGGCCCGAGGCGGGGGAGCCGGCTTCGAGCGCGAGCCTCAGCGCCGAGGCGGCGCCGTCTTCGCGCACCAGCACGCGCAGCGTCCCCGAGCGCCCCGAGGCGAACACGCGGCGGTTGTCGAGCGGCAGGGGATCGTCCGGGATCGTCACCTCGCCGCCCGGCTCGGGCAGGCGCGACAGCGGCAGCAGCGTCGCGCTCTCGCCGCGCTCGGGCAGATCGAGGAATCCGCGCCCCAGCTCGTCCCGGGTGCGCGCGTCGCGCGCCTCGACCGCGAGATCGCCGGCGCGCGCTCCGAAGCTGGCCGCGCCGACCGCGAGCGCGGTGCCGCTCTCGGTCGGGGCGAGGGCGGCCTCGGTGAGACCCACGTTCGCGCGGCTGCGGGGCGCGAGCGGCACCAGGTAGACGCGTGCCTGCGACCACGGGCCGGGCGCCGAGCGGACCGCGGCCGCGGCGCCCGCGCCAGCGAATCCGGACGACTGGAAGTCCGAGATCCAGAACAGCTCGCGGTTGAGGGCGTGCGACTCGCCCAGCGCGCGCGCCGCGAATCCGAGCGCCACGCCGTGGTCGGTGGCGAGCGCGCCGGGCGCGAGCGCCTGGATCGCGCCGCGCAGCCGTCCGAGATCGCTGCTGGGCTTCGCCGTGACCGGGTGGACCGCCTGGTCGTAAGGCACGAGCAGCAGCTCGTCCTCGGGGCCCAGGGTCGCGAGCAGATCCTCGAGCACGCGCTGCGCGGCGGCGACCAGCGTGCCGCCCGCGGCACCCGCGGCGCCCATGCTGCCGCTCTGGTCGACGAGCGCGACGATGGTGGTCGCCGCACCCCGATGGGGACCCACGCTGCCCCGCAGCGCCGGGCGCGACATCGCGAGCGCGATCGCGGCCACCGCCAGGGCGCGCAGGAGCAGCAGCAGCCACTGCCGCAGCCGGAGCCGGCGGATCTCGCTCTGGTTCACCTCGGCGAGGAACTCGAGCGAGGGGAAGCGCAGCTCGCGCGGGCGCCGGCGCGTGAACAGGTGGATGATGATGGGAATCGCGGCGGCGGCGAGGCCGATCAGGAACAGCGGATTGAGAAAGCTCACCGTCGGTAGTCCACGTAGCCCCCGTGCGCCTCGTCCCACAGCTCGATGCGGGTCACGGGGTGGATCTCCCAGCCGCTGATGCGGGGCGAGGCCATGCGCCGGGCCCACTCGCTGGGGGGCGCGTCGTACGGATAGTCGTAGAGCAGCCAGCCGCTCACGCGCACGCGCCGCGGGCCGGCGTCCCAGGGCGTGGCGCCGCCACGGTTGGGACGGAACGTGGCGACCAGCGACTCGTAGCTCCAGCGCCGCGAGCCGCGCCGGAAGGCGGGCGTGATCTCGGCGGTCGCATAGACCGTGTCGGGGCCCCCGGAAGCGCGCGATGTCGGGGCCAACTCGAGGTGGTAGTCGTCGTCCACCGCCCGCATGAAGCGCTGGACGTAGCCTTCCATGACGACACCGCGGCGCTCGTAGGGCTCGTAGCCGGCGAGCCCCTCGCGGTGCGGGAGCGCCGCGAACTCGGCGAGCCCGAACACGCCCACCGCGGCGGGCGCCGTAGAGCGATCCTTCAGCGCGCGCATGTGCCGCGCCGCCGCCCCGGCCAGCGGCCCGTGACCCATGATGTGGAGGTAGGCCGCCAGCGCCGCCGCCCCGAGCAGGAGCGCCAGCGCCGCCGCGAGGCGCAGCATCACAGCAGCCTCGCCCGCTTCTCGAGGTAGGCGAGCAGGGCGCGATCGAACGGCGTGCGGGTGTCGAGGCGCACGTAGTCGATGCGGTTGTCGCGGCAGCTGCGGCGGTACTGCTCGGTCCAGGCCGCGAGGCGCTCGCGGTAACGGCGCGCGATCTCCCATGGCTCGGTCGTCAGCCGGGCCTCGGTCTCCATGTCCACGAACGTGGCCGTGTCGGTGTAGGGAAAATCGATCTCGTCGGGATCGAGGATGTGGAACACGACCACCTCGTGGTGGCGGTGGCGGAAGTGCTGGAGCCCGCGCAGCACCTCGGCGGGCGTATCCATGAGGTCGGAGCACAGCACGATGAGGCCGCGGCGCTTGATGCGCTCCGCGAGCTCGTGGAGCGCGGGCCCGAGCCGCGTGCGCCCGGCGGGCTCGGCCCCGCCGAGCGTGCGCAGCAGCACGTCGAGGTGGGAGCGCACCGCGCGCGCGGGCACGTAACGCAGCGGCCGATCGGCGAACAGCATCGTGCCCACCGCGTCCTGCTGCTGGAGCATGAGATAGGCGAGTGCCGCGCACAGCGACTGCGCGTACTCCAGCTTGCTCATGGCCGCGCGCGGCGACTTGAACCCCATCGAGCCCGAGAGGTCGAGCAGCAGGTGGCAGCGCAGATTGGTCTCCTCGGTGTACTGCTTGACGAGGTAGCGGTCGCTGCGCGCCCACACCTTCCAGTCGAGATTGCGGATCGGATCGCCGGGCATGTAGGGCCGGTGCTCGGCGAACTCGACGCTGAACCCGTGAAACGGGGAGCGGTGCATGCCGGCGATGAACCCTTCGACGACCAGCCGCGCCCGCACGTCGAGATGGGCCAGGCGCGCGACCACCGCGGGATCGAGCAGCCGGCGGCCCGCGGCCGTCGAGGCGGCACCCCCGCGGGCAATGCCGCGGTCGGGCTGGGCGCCCGAGCCCGAGCGGGGCGAGGAGGGCGTCACGGGCTCAGTCCCGCCACGCGCTCACGAGCATGAGCGGGCTGTCGGCGGTGAGCGGCTCGCGGGCGAAGCCGCCCTCGAGGGTCCAGCGCGCGAAGCCGGCGGCGCGCAGGAGCAAGTCCATCTCGGGCTTCCAGGTCCAGCGCATGTCGGTGACCGAGGCGCGCGAGGCGACAACGCGCCCGGCGTCGTCGAGCTCCTCGATCGCCATGACGGAGTGCTGGACCTGGGCGACGCGGTCGAGCATGCGCGTGTCGTAGATGCGCACCGTGTGCCCGGTCGCGGGATCGCGCGCCTCGTGCTCGAGCACCGGCACGCCCTCGAGCCCGGGCGCGCTCACGAGGTGCGGGGGTATGGTGTTGAAGACGAGCCGTCCACCGGAGGCGAGGTGGGCGCGGCAGGTCGTGAGGCACGCGATCTGGTCCGCGGTCGTGAGGCAGTGAACGAACCCGTTGAAGGGGATGACGATCAGCGCGTAGCGGCGCGGCAGCGCGAAGCTCCGCATGTCGGCGTGGTGGACTTGGGGCCCGAGCCCCCGGGCGGCGGCCTTGGCGCGCAAGCGCTCGAGCATCGGGAGGTAGAGGTCGACGCCCTCGATGTCCACCCCGGCCTCGAGGCAGGGGATCAGGATGCGGCCGGTGCCGCACGTGACCTCGAGCACCGGCCCGGAGATCCCGCGGGCGAGCGCGACGTAGAAGCCGCGGTCGAAGTCGAAGTCCCCGAACAGCGCGTCGTAGGCCGCGGCGTCCTCGAACGGCGAGGGGGCACCCGCCGGAGGCGGGTCCGGTAGTGCGTCCGCCACGGCCGACCTCACGTCTGCCACGCGGTCCATACCGTCTGGTCGCCCTCTTCGAGGACCGGCTTGGGCGCGAAGCCCTGCGTGTACCCGGTGCGCGACTCGACCGCGAATCGCCCAAACCCGGCGGCGGTCAGCAGCAGCTCCATCTCGGGCTTCCAGACGTAGCGGAGCTCGAAGGAGAGGTCGTGGGCCTCCCTCACCCGCCCCGCCGGGTCGAGCACCTCGACCTGGCGCATGACGGAGATGCGCTGCTCGAGCGGATCGCAGCGCCCGGTGTCGGTCACCCGCACGTTTCCGCCCTCCGGATGGGGCAGGGTCTTGATGTGGCGCGGCGTCCCGTCATGCTCGGCGAGCCGGGCTGAGTGCGGGCAGAAGATATTGATCGTCAGCCGCCCGCCCGGCGCCAGCTGCGCGTGGCAGCGCGCGAGGGTCGCGAGCTGGTCGGCCTGGGTCAGGTTGTGGAGGAACGAGTTGAACGGAATCGTGATGAGCGCGTAGCGGCCGGGACGCTCGAAATCGCGCATGTCGCCCAGATCGACGCTGGCTTCGAGCTTGCGGCCGGCGAGCTTCGCGCGGCAGTGACCCACCATGGACCGGGTGATGTCGAGACCCTCGACCCGTGCCCCGGCCTCGAGGCAGGGTACGAGCACCCGCCCGGTGCCGCAGCACAGCTCGAGCACCGGCCCGGGAGAGCCTTTCGCCTCGGCGATCCAGAACGGGATGTCGTCGCGGATGTCGGAGTAGATGAGGTCGTAGAGCTCGGGCGCGCAGTAGTAGTCCTGGACCGACACCATGGTCGTCACGCCGCCCGGCGGCCCTTCCACAGCCAGTAGACCGGGAACCCGAGGGCCGCGATGGCCACCCCCGCCCAGGCCTTCCACCCGCTGTCGTGCAGATCGCTCGCGATGATGAGCCCGGTCGCGAGCACGAACAGGATGGGCGTGAAGGGGTAGAGCGGCGTGCGGTAGCTGGGCATCGCCAGCTCGCCGCGCGCCTCGCGCCGCCGCTGCACGAACAGCGAGGCGGTCGTGAGCGCGTAGAACAGCCACGAGGTGGTGACGAACCAGCCCGAGACGTCCTCGAAGCCGCTTGCGCACCACAGCCACACGCACGAGAGCACGCCCTGGACCCAGAGCGCCAGCGCCGGGGTCGCGCGCCGGGGATCGAGTGCCGCGAGCGGCTTCCACAGCAGCCCGTCGGCAGCCATCGCCTGGGTCACGCGCGGGCCGGTGAGGATGGCGCCGTTCGTGGTGCCGAAGGTCGAAATCGCGACCAAGACCGCGAGTGCCCGCGCCCCCCATTCGCCCAGCAGCCGCCGGATGGTCTCCGAGCCCACCGCTTCGTAGCCGGCGACGCCGGAGGGGCCCAGCACCTTGAAGTAGGCGGCATTCGTGAGCAGGTAGACCGCGATCACGAGCCAGGTGCCCCACACGATCGCGATCGGCATCACGCGCTTCGGATTGATGACCTCGCCGGCGACGTACGTGGAGTCGGTCCAGCCGTCGTAGGCGAACAGGATCGAGATCATCGCCAGCGCCAGCGCCTGGACGAACGACGGCGATACGTGCGTCGTGGCCGCGCCGATGACGCTCGGCGCGTAGTTGGAGGGAAGCGTGAAGGCGGCGATGCACAGCCCGAGGATGCCGATCACCTTGAGGGTCGTGAACAGCGACTGTGTCCGCGCGCCTTCCTTGACGCCCAGCCAGTTCACGAACGTGAGCAGCAGGATCGCCCCCGCGCCGACCGGGAACTCGGCCGACTTGGGCAGGTGGAGGATCTGGCAGAAATAGAGCGCGAACACGCTGGTGATCGAGGCGATGACCGTGGGCTTGATGACCCACAGGTTGGCCCAGCCGAACACGAAGCCCCAGGCGTTGCCGAAGCCCTCGCGGATGAATACGTAGAGCCCGCCGGTCTTGGGGTGCGTGACCGCCAGCTCGGCGAGTGCGAGCGAGCCGCAGATCGAGAGCACGCCGCCGATGACCCACGCCAGCATGACGAGCGGGAAGCTCTGGATGTGCTGGGCCACCGAGTGGGGCGAGCGGAAGATGCCCGAGCCGATGATGTTGCCCACCGTGATCGCGGTCGCGGCGTAGAGGCCGATCTGGCGCTTGAGCTCGACTTCCTGCCGGGTCGGAATGGTCGCGTCGGCCATGCAATCCTCCGCTTACTCGGTCGGCACGCTCTGGAGCAGGTCCGCGATGATGCGCTCTGGTTTAACGCCCTCGGCTTCGGCGGTGAAGTTGGTGACGATGCGGTGACGGAGCACCGCGGGGGCCACGGCCTTGACGTCCTCGATCCCGGGCGCGTAGCGGCCATGGAGCACGGCGCGCGTCTTGGCGCCCAGCACCAGGTACTGCGAGGCGCGCGGCCCGGCGCCCCACGACACCCACTGCCGCACGAACTCGGGCGAGCCGTCGCCGGGCGCCCCACCCCGGGTCGCGCGCGCCAGGCGCACGGCGTAGCGCACGACGTGGTCGGCGGCCGGCACGCGGCGGATGAGCTTCTGCAGCTCGAGGATGTCGGCCGCGCCCAGGACGCGCTCGAGCCGCGCCTCGTAGGCCGAAGTCGTGGTCGCGACGATGCGCTCCTCCTCGTCCTGGGACGGGTAGTCCACCAGAACGTTGAACATGAAGCGGTCGAGCTGGGCCTCGGGCAGCGGGTAGGTGCCCTCGAGCTCGATCGGGTTCTGGGTCGCGAGCACGAAGAACGGCAGCGCCAGTCCGAACGTGTTGCCGCCCGCGGTGACCTCCTTCTCCTGCATCGCCTGGAGCAGCGCCGCCTGGGTCTTGGGCGGGGTGCGATTGATCTCGTCGGCCAGCACGATGTTCGCGAACACCGGGCCCTGGATGAACCGGAAGCTGCGCTTACCCGTCGCCTGGTCCTCCTCGATGATGTCGGTCCCGGTGATGTCGCTCGGCATGAGGTCGGGCGTGAACTGGATGCGGTTGAACTTGAGGTCGAGGACGCGCGCGAGGCTCGAGATGAGGAGCGTCTTGGCGAGCCCCGGGACCCCGACCAGCAGGACGTGGCCGTTCGCGAACAGGGCGGTCAGAAGCTGCTCGATGACCTCGTCCTGCCCGACGATGACCTTGCGCAACTCGGTCATGATGCGCTCGCGGGCGGACTTGAGCTGCTCGACGGCTTTGAGATCGGAGGCGCCGGTTTCGATGGCCAAGGGAATCCTCAGGGGCTCGGAGGGCACAGAGCGGGCTCGGGAAGCGTCGAGCCTAGCATGGGGCGAAAGCCTGCGACAATGGCGGGCGGCGCGTCGGGGGCGCGCCGGTGCGCCGCTCAGCGGCGCCGGTCGAGCTTGACCAGTTTGCAACACGGCATGCGCGCGCCCGCCTCGCAGCGCGCCAGGTAGAGACCTGGGGACACGGGCCGCCCGTGCTCGTCGCGCCCATCCCAGGTCGCTTCGCCGCTCGCAGGGTCGACCGCGAGGCGTGCGACGACGCGTCCCGCGAGATCGGTGACCGTGACGCGCCCACCGTGGGCGCCCACGCGCGCGAGCGAGAGGCGCACCCGGTCGACGAACGGGTTGGGACGCGCGACCAGGGCCGGCGCGGCCGCATCCGGGATCGGAGCCGGGACGCTCAGCGCGGGGGCACGGTTCACGCGCCCGATGACCGTGAAGCCAAAGCGCGCCTGATCGGGCGGCACCGGGAGCCAGGGATCCTCTGACCCGGCGGGCAGCTCCTCGTCGCGCACGCGATAGAGGTAGCCGCGCAGCGTGAAGCCGCCGGCGTGGGTCTCGACCACCTCGCACCAGGGCGCCCAGTAGGGGAGCTGGAATCCCGCCCGCACGGTGAACGTGCCGCCGACGCGCGGCCACACCCGCACCGGGCCCAAGAACGAATCGGGGAGCGACACCGTGGTCTCGATCGCGAACAGCTCGGCGCGGTGGATGCCGCGTAGCAGCGTCATGGTGCCGGGGCCGGGCTCGCTCACCCACAGCGAGTCGCCGCCCAGCAAGGTGAGGCGTTCGCCTGCCACCTCGTCGTGCCACACGCCCAACTCGGGTGGCACGGCCGCGAGCGCCGCCCCGGCATCGAGGCGCCCCCAGCCGGTCTCGGGGTCCGGCCCCGGGCCGCCCAGGTCGTGCGCGCTCTCGCGGATGAGCCGCTGGAAGTCGGTGTCGGTGAGCTCGGGCCTCATCGCCGCGAGCAGCCCCACCGTGCCGGTCACGAACGGGGCCGCGAACGAGGTGCCGGCCCCGGCGGTGTAGCCGTCGAGGAGGAGTCCGGCGGCGTTCCGATAGGTCACGAACGTGGTCCACACGTACACCCCGGGCGCGAGGACATCGAGCCCCGGACCGTAAGACGAGAACGCGGCGCGCCGGTCGAACGGATCACTCGCTCCGACCTGGATGCACAGTCCGTCGGCGGCGTAGGCGGCGGGGTACTGCGGTGCTGCACTCGCGCGATTGCCGCTCGCCGCGACCACGATGGTGCCGCGCGTGACGGCGTAGTAGAGCGCGCCGCGCTCGACGGCACTCCCCCCCGAGCCCGCGAACGACAGGTTGACGGCGCGCGCCCCCAAGTCGGTGGCGTACACGATGGCGCGGGCGATGTCGAAGCTGCTCGCGAGCCCGGAATGTCCGGGCGCGATTTTGATGGGCACGATGCGGCAACCGGGATTCGTGGCCCCGTCGCCCCCGCACACGCCCGCGATCCCGAGCGAGTCGAAGTGCGCTCCTTCGCCGCTGCGGGCGGCCATGACGCCCGCGACCATGGTCCCGTGCGCGTTCGAATCCGCGACCGAGCCGCCGGGCTCGCTCGTGACGTTCAAGGCGTGCTCGATGCGCGTGCTGCCGTCGGGCAGCGTGAGCGCCAACTCCGGGTGCGCGGGATCGATGCCGGTATCGGCGATCGCGAGCCGAAGCCCGCTCGATCCGGTGCACCACCGCCAGGCCTCGAGCGCCTGGATATCGGCGCCCGCGATGCCGCCGTATACCCCGGACATGCCGGCGTTGTGCAGCCCCCACTGGCGCGTGTCGCGGAACAGCGGATCGTCGGGGAATCCGGGCGGCAGGTCTTGAGAGGCGCGCGCGGGGGCCTCGATCGCCGCCTCGCGCACGCGGTTGGGCTCGACCCACTCGATATCGGGGTCATCGGCGAGCGCCGCCAGCGCGGCGGCGGCGCTCGCGGCATCCGGCGCCTCGAGGAGCCACACGCGCGCGGGGTCGAAGGCGAACGGATTCGCTGTCGCGGGATCCCCGCCGCGAGTGGCCGGCAGGCCATCGGCGAGGACGCGCGTGGCGGTGAGGCCGAGGCGCGTGAGCCGCGCGGCCAGACGCGCGGTGCGGACTGTGGCCCCGGGTTTGGGCAGGGTGAGCCCGACGACGAGCTGGGAAGCGGGTCCCCCGGCCTGGCCGAAGGAGGAAGAGGCGAGCATCGCGAGGGCCAGGGCGGTGAGCAGGGTGCTGCGCATGGTGGTCCCGGACGGGGCGGGTGGTCCGGGGGCCGGAGGCGATGGGAGCGGCAGGCTAGCAGGTCCGCGCCCCGGGGCTCAATGACCATCAAGCCCAGGCACCCTGCCTGCCGATACCTCCGGGGCATGCCGCCCGCCCTGGTGGCGGCCCCGAGCACTCAAGGAGGCAGGCGATGACGACGCTTCAGGAGAACGAGCGGCTGGAATACGAGGCCCTGATGGCCCGGGGCCGTGATGCGGAATGGACCTCGCAGATCAGCTGGGTCGTGTGCGGCGTGGCGGCTACCGCGCTGCTCGCCTGGGGGATCGCCACGCGCAACGCGACCCTCATGCTCCCTGTCGTGATCGCGACGGCGTACGGGTTCTACGCCATGCTGCGCGGCCGCCAGCAGGTGCGCCTCATCGCCGGTTACGTCGAGGAGTTCTTCGAATCGCACGAGACCGGCGCGCGCTGGTTCACCTGGCTCGGCCACCTGCGGCTCGTGCCGGGGCTCCAGCCCTCGAGCGACTGGTTCATGACCTGCCTGTCGCTGTGCCTGGTCGCGCTCGCGGTCGTGTTCGCCTGGATGTTCGCGGGCGATACCCACAAGGGCAGCGGGCTCATGCCCGGACTCATCACCGGCATCTCGGTGGCGTTCGTGTTCCACGCCATCTCCGAGACCGCGCGGCTCCATCGCGCGAACTTCGCGGCGTTCTGGCGCCAGGTGAACTCCGGTCCTGCCGATGCCGGGAAGGCCCCGATGCGCGTGGTGAGCGGCCTCAAGTAACCGACGTCCGGCGCGCCGCCCGCGTGAGTGGTCGCGGACGGCGCGTCTTCATCAGGGGTGCCGGGCGTACGGAAATGCGAGCCGCGCGCGGTTCGAAATGCGCACCTCGTCGATCAGCCCCGAGAACGCGTAGTACGCCGTCGGGTCCACGCTCGGCCCCATCCGCAGATCGCCGCTGAAGGTCGTGAGCAGGCGCGGGTCGAAGTAGTTTCCGATCACGACCGGCGCCTCGCTCGGCCGGATCCGCCCCGGGCTCGCGTACTGGGCGTCGAGCTGGCCGTTGAGGTAGATGCGCACGACCTGGCCGTCGTACGTGGCGGCGACGTGGGTCCAGCGCCCGACGTCGACCGGGCGCGTCGAGAAGAACGAGCGGTTCGCCCCGGCCTCCTCGGGCTGGAAGGCGAACATCACCTTGCCGGCGGCGAATCCCTGGCGCAGCAGGCCGAGGTGATCGCCGGGCCCGGGCCCGTTCGGGCCCACGCCCAGCTTGCCCACGATGGTTAGAAGCCAGCTGGTCTGGAGGGGTTCGGGCGTCCAGCGCCCCGCGATCGGGGTGTCCTCGTACGTGCCGATCTGGTCGGGGTCGATCCAGGCTTCGACGGTGAGCGCCGCGCCGGTCTCGAGCGCCGGGCCGTAGGGCACGAGCACGAACGAGTTGACCGAGGTCGTGAACGCGCGCGCGCGCCCGATGCGGCCGTAGTCCGAGCGGGTGTCCACGCCCGCGGTACCCTGAAGGCCGGAGGGGCCGATGTCCGCGATGACCAGACCGACGACCTCGTCCATCCTCCACAGCGCGATGGTCGCGGAGTCGGCCTCGGCCGGCCAGGCGTATTTCGGAGCCCGGGCGCTGCCCGGGCCGTGAGCGCATCCCGCGCACGCGATGCACGCCGCGACCAGCGCGGCCAGCACGCGCGGGCGGAGGTGGCTCAATCGGTCGCGCGCGCTCCTCATCGAGATTCCCGCAGGCGCGCGAGGCCCGCGGTCGCCGCGGCCTCCGCCTCCTTGTCGCCGAGGGTGCGATAGAGCTTGATCATCGCCTCCAGTGTAGCAGGGTCGCGCGCCGCGGCGACGACCGGTCGCCACCACTGGCCGGCCTCGCCCTGACGGCCCGCGATCAGGCTTGCCCACCCGCGCCCGATGCGCCCCTCGACGCTGGTCGGATCGAGCGCCAGCGCCCGGTCGTAGACCGTCGCGCCGAACTCCGCGTCGCCCTGGCTCAGGACCACGTCGCCGAGCGTGAGCAGCACCCGCACGTTGCGGGGCTCGAGCGCCGCGTCGCGCTCGAGCAGGCCCCGGGCGCGGTCGAAGTTTCCGCGCGCGCGCTCGATCGAGCCCAGGGCGAACAGCGCCCGGGTGTTGGAGCCGTCCACGAGCAGCTGGGCGCGCGCGACGTGCAGGCTGCGCAGGGTGTCGTTTCCGAACCACGCGGGGTTGGTACCGAAGCCCGGACCGATCTCGTAGAGCACCGCCGGGCGCGGGCGCGTACAGGCCCGCACCGTGAGGCCGGGCACGGTCGCGGTGGTGTCGAGCAGGTACCAGTAGTCGGGCCGGCTCTCGGCCTCGGGCCAGGAGACGAACAGCCATCGCGCCCGCTGGCCGCGCGCGTACTCCGCCAGCTCGGGGAGGGTCTTCGTGAACGGAAACGACACTGCCTCGACCCCTGTCAGGGTCGCGAGGTGGGGCTTGCGCGCGATCACCCGATCCCCCGGTCGCGCGAGCGCGCGCAGCGTGTCCGCGCACGGCAGCACCTCGACCGGAAGCTGGCTGAAGAAGCGGGTCGAGCCCAGCACCGTGCGCTGGCCGGCGAGGTAGAGCGGAATGAGCGCGAGCGCGGGCTTGAGCCACACCCGCCCCTCGCGCCCGAAGGCGAGCGCCCAGCGTGGCGAGGCGAAGGCGATGGCCGCGAGTGTCGCGTAGACAGGGAGCAGCGCGAGCGAATAGCGCTCGGAGTAGAACACCGGCACCAGGGTCAGGAACAGCAGCGCCCCTGCGAGCCACACCGGCCACAGTCGCCGGAGGCTTCCGTCGAGCGCCCCGAAGACGATCCCGAGTGCCGCACCCAGGGCGACCGGCCAGGCAATCAGGTCGCGGGCGTCGTGCCGCAGGTGGTCGGTGACGTTGAAGAGCATGCGGCTGAAGACCGCGGGCGGGTCGCGGGCGATGACCTGCCACAGGTTGTGGAACTGCGGCTGGAGCGTGCGCTGGTATTCGTCCCAGGTGATGCCGCGGGCGTGCGCGAAGACTTCGTAGGCGATGTTGTGATGGAGCTGGAACGAGAACGCCGCGCCGTGCGCGAGCGAGTAGAGCACCCAGGGAACGACCGGGGCGAAGAACCCGGCCACGAAGCCCCAAGCCGCGGCACCACGCCGCGGGTGGAGCGTGCCGCCGGCGAGGACCGCGATCAGCCCCACGGGCAGGAGGGCCACGGCGTTGTAGCGCGTGAGGAACGCGAGGGCGGCCGCCACCCCCGCCACGACTGCCATGCGCCCGCTCGTCGCGGTGAGCAGCAGGCACAGGGCCGCGGCCTGGATCGCGTTCGCGAGCGTGTCGGTGGTCGCGGAGTTGCCGTAGCGGAAGAAGAAGCCGTTCGTGGCGATGAACGCGACGGTGAGCAGCGCCACGCGCGTGTCGGCGCGGCGCGCGAGCAGCCGGAACCACAGCAGCAGGCTCGCGATCGCGGCCGCCACCGAGATGAACGTGGCGGCGAGAAACCAGTCGCGGACCACGACGCCCACGAGCGCCAGGGTCAGCTCGTAGACCGGCCCGATCACGCCGTAGCGGGTGGGGATGAGGTGCCCGTGCTGGATAAGCTGCGCT
>JBGQIE010000010.1:0-32465 GCA_041498315.1 Candidatus Eiseniibacteriota bacterium | reverse complement strand
GCGCTCGCGGGCTTCCAGGACCACACCATGAACGGCGTGGTCGTGAGCATGGGCGCGACCACGGAGGTCGGAACGGTCGCCCTCACGCCCGTCCCGCCGCCGCCGCCGACCCAGGGCGCCATCGCGGGCCACGTCGTGCCGCCGGGCGTGCCGACCATGGTGTCCGCGATCTCGGCGGGAAGCATCGTCGCTCAGGTGGCGGTGGGCACGGACGGAGCGTTCACGCTCGCCGGGCTGCCGGCCGGGAGCTTCGACGTGTACTTCCAGCCCAGCAGCGACTTCGTGGCGATGACCCGTAGCGGCGTCGCCGTGGTCGCGGGACAGACGAACGACATCGGTGCGGTCGAGCTGCAGCCGGTCCCGCCGCCGCCGCCCCCGCCTCCGCCGCCTCCGGCGGCGCCGGGCGCGATCACGGGCCAGATCCTGCCGGGCGGCGTCCCGTGCACGGTGTCCGCGATGCAGGGGACGGTTACCGTGGGCCAGATCGACGCGAACATGGACGGTACGTTCACGATCGACCAGCTGCCGGCCGGTAGCTACACGCTGCTCGTCCATCCGCTGTTCGACTTCCTCGATCTGACTCTCCCGAGCGTGGTCGTGAACTCGGGGGCGACGACGGACCTGGGTTCGCTCCAGCTTCAGTGGTAACGGGCGCCAGCCCGCCCAGGGCGTAACGAGAGGCCCCGGCCGAACCCGGTCGGGGCCTCGTCGTTTCCGCCCTGAAGCCACCACGTCAGCCGAAGCGTTGCGTAAGCCGGGGGCGCCCGCATGCAACGGTGACCAGGAGTGGACGCCGCCGGCGGCGCGGCCTGACGAACTGGCAGCCGCCGGGCGTCCCGCCGGCCCTCGATCCTCGCCATCGATCGCCACGCGCCCGGCCTAACTCGTGTGCGCCCGCGGCCTCACGGTCTCCGCGCCGCCTCACGCGCTCCCCCGCCGCCACGGCGCGCTTGATGCAATCCCGTGAGCCGATGGTGCCGGGTCCCGACGGAGGGTCGGAAGGATGATATTCCAGGATCGGTCCCAGGCCGGAGCGGTGCTCGCCCGGCGGCTCGCCGGTCGGGTCCGTTGCCCCTGCGTCGTCGCCGCGATTCCGCGCGGCGGCGTCGTCGTGGCGCTCCCGATCGCCGAGCGGCTGGGCGCGCCGATCGCGCTGGTCTACGCCCACAAGCTCACGTCGCCTTCGTGGCCCGAGCTGGCCTTCGGGGCGCTCGACGAGGACGGCTTCGAAGCGCTCGACGACGACACGATCGACGCGCTCGGGATCGACGCCACCCACATCCAATCGGAGCGGGCGCGCACCCGGGACGCCATCCACGCCCGCATCGAGCTGTACCGCGCGCCGCCGCTCGCGGATCTCCTTCCCGGACGCGGCGTGGTCATCGTGGACGATGGGCTGGCCACCGGACTCACCGTGCTGGCCGCGATCCGCTACGCGCGCCGGCACGACGCGACCGACATCACCGTCGCCGTGCCGTGCGCCTCGAGCGAATCCGCCGCGCGCATCGAGCGTGAAGCCGACCGGCTCGTCACGCTGGTCACAGAGCCCGGGTTCCGGGGCGTGAGCCAGTACTACGTGGATTTCTCCCAGGTGTCGGACGAACAGGTCACCGCGATGCTCGCCACCGCGCGCACGGGGAGCGGGGACCCGGTCGCTTCGGGAACCGGGGGCCGCCCGGCCTGATCCGGGCAGGAGGTCGATCATGCCGTGCATCGAACGGGTCAAGCAGCTGCTGGATGACAAGCAGATCAACTACGAGATCATTCCCCATCGCGAGGCATTCACGTCCCAGGAGGTGGCGCAGACCACCCACGTCCCGGGGCGCCGGGTCGCGAAGCTCGTGATCCTGCGCGAGGCGAAGGGCTCCTTCGTGATGACCGTGCTGCCGGCGTCCGAACATCTCGACCTGGCCGTGTTCCGGCACATGACCGGTCGCCAGGGGGTCGCGATGGCCACCGAGGAGGAGCTGCGGCGGCTGTTCCCCGACTGCGAGCTCGGCGCCATGCCGCCGTTCGGGAACCTCTACCAGCTCCCGACGTACGTCGACGCGTGCTTCTGGGACGAGGAGGATTTCTACTTCCAGGCCGGCAATCACCGCGAGGCCGTGCGGATGGCGTTCGCGGACTACGAGCGCATCGCGGGCCCGTTCGCCGGGGAATTTCATCTCCACGAGGTCGTGAAGCCGGCGCACGTCTGAGCGCGCCCTCGCGCCGGCCGACGGCCGCCGCGACAGCGGGGCGGGGGGCGGTTATAGTGGCAAGCGTGATCCATTCACCCCCGAACCGGATGGACCCACCCCTGGCGCCGTCGCGCTGACATGACCGCCGCCAGGATCACCACGCTGTTCCTGGACCTCGGCGGGGTATTGCTCACCCCGGGCTGGGACCGCCCCGCGCGCGCGCCGGCAAGTTCTTCCGGCTCGACGTCGACGATTTCGAGGAGCGTCACCATCTGGCGTCCGACCTCTACGAGGTGGGCCGCATCGACCTGGCCGGCTACCTGGACCGGGTGGTGTTCCACGAGCGGCGCCGGTTCGAGCGCGACGAGTTCCGCAACTTCATGTTCGCCCAGTCCTTCCCCCACGCCCCGATGATCGCCCTGGCGCGCGAGCTCAAGCGGCGCCACGGGCTCCGCATGGTCGCGGTGAGCAACGAGGGTCGCGAGCTGGCGCAGCACCGCATCCACGCTTTCGATCTCGCCTCGTTCACGGACGACTTCGTGGTCTCGAGCTTCGTGCGCTGCCGCAAGCCCGACACCGAGATCTATCGCATGGCGCTCGACATCACGCAGGTGGTCCCCGAGCGCGTCGCCTACGTCGAGGACCGGAAGATGTTCGCCGAGATCGCGCGCGGGCTCGGGATGCACGCCATCCACCACCTGAACGTGGACGCGACGCGCGCGGCGCTGGCGGAGCTGGGGCTCCCGGGCGGCGCCTGAGCCGCGGGGGCCGGGCTCGGTCTAGTCTAGTCCGCCCGCCGCACCTCGACCGCGGTGACCTTGTACTCGGGGCAGCCCGAGATGCGGTCGCGCACCTGGCCGGTGAGCTGGTTGGCCCCGGTCTCGGGAAAGTGGAAGCTCAGGAACACCACCCCCGCCGGAACGCGCGTCGTGATGCGCGCCCGGGCACGCGCCTCGCCGTGGGCGCTCGCGATCGCGACCGGCTCGCCCTCGGCGATGCCGCGCGCCGCGGCGTCGTCGGGATGGATCTCGAGCGCGTCCCCGGCGACCAGCTTTCGGTTGTCCGAGCGCCGGGTCATGGTGCCGGTGTTGTAGTGCTCGAGCACGCGGCCGGTCATCAGGGTGAGCGCGCCGCCCAGCTCGGGCGAGGGCGTGTAGGCGACGCGGGCGAGGCGGCCGCGCCCGCGCGGGAAGCGCTCGGTGTGCAAGATCGTCGTCCCGGGATGATCGAGGGCCGGCACCGGCCACTGGAGGCCGTCGCCCTCGAGGCGCGCGGCGCGCACGCCGGCGAACACGGGTGCCACCCGGGCGATCTCCTCCCACACCTCGTCCGGGTGGCGGAAGGGTTGCGGCAGGCCGCCGGCGCTCATCAGCGCGCACAGGATCTCCCAGTCCGCGCGCGCGCCTCCCATCGGCGGCACCACCTTGCGCACCCGCTGGATGCGGCGCTCGCCGTTCGTGAACGTGCCGTCCTTCTCGAAGGCGGAGGCCCCGGGCAGCACCACGTGCGCGAGCCGGGCGGTGTCGGTCAGGAACAGCTCCTGGACCGCGAGGAACTCCAGCGCTTCGAGGCTCGCGCGCACCTGGCGTGAATCGGGGTCGGTCTGGAGCACGTCTTCCCCGAAGATGAACATGGCGCGGATCTCCCCGGTGCGCGCCGCCGCGTACATGTCGGGCAGGATGCGCCCGGGGGTTGCGGGCAGCGGGCGGCCCCAGGCGGCCTCGAAGCGCGCGCGGCCCGCGACGTCGTCGAGCGTCACGTAGCCGGTGAGCAGATCGGGCTGACAACCCATGTCCGCGGCGCCCTGCACGTTGTTCTGGCCGCGCAGCGGATTGATGCCCGTGCCCGGACGGCCGATCGCGCCCACCAGCATCGCCAGGTTGCACAGCAGCATGACCGCCTCGCTGCCCTGGAGGTGCTCGGTGACGCCGAGGCCGTGCATCATCATCGGGCGCGCCGCGCGGCCGTAGAGCCGTGCCGCCGCGCGCACCTGCGGCGCGGGCACGCCCGTCACCGCGGCGAGCCGCTCCGGGGTCTCGCCGCGGATGAAGCGCTCGTACTCCTCCCAGCCCTCGGTGCGCGCGGCGATGAAGTCGCGGTCCAGGAGACCTTCGTCGACCAGCGCGCACGCCAGCGCGTTGAAGAGCGGGACGTTGGTGCCCGGGCGCGTGCGCAGGTGGACGTCGGCGAGCGCCGCGAGCTCGGTCACGCGCGGATCCACGACGATGAGCCCGGCGCCGCCCAGCACGGCCTGCCGGATGCGGGCGCCGGTGACCGGGTGGGCCTCGGTGACGTTCGCGCCCACGACCATCAGCAGGTCCGCGCGCTCGATGTCGGCCAGGCTGTTGGTCGCCGCCCCCATCCCGAAGGCGGCGCGCATACCGGCGGCCGAAGGCGCGTGGCACACCCGCGCGCAGCAATCCACGTCGTGGGTGCCGAGCCCGGCGCGCATCCACTTCTGGAACAGATAGTTCTCCTCGTTGGTGCAGCGCGACGAGGAGAGCCCCGCGACCTGGCCGCGCCGGCGCTCGAGCTCGCGTGCGACCGTCGCGATCGCCTCCTCCCACGAGGCCGCCACCAGCTCGCCCCCGCGGCGCACGAGCGGGGTCGTGAGCCGGTCCGGGTGGCGCGCGTGGGCGTGCGCGTACCGGCCCTTGACGCACAGGTGGCCGTGGTTGACCGCGGCCATCGCGCCCTCGATGCGCACGATGCGCCCGCCCGCGGCGTGGACGTCGAGCTGGCAGCCCACGCCGCAGTAGCCGCAGGTGGTGCGCTCGAGGCGCGTCATGACCGGCGCCGCCTCGCGATCGGCGTCGGAGATCGCCCCGGTCGGGCAGGACGCCGCGCACGCGCCGCACGAGACGCAGCCGGTCTCGGCGAACGGCGTGCCGCCCCACGCCAGACGCGCGCTGGGGCCCCGGCCCTCGACCGCGTACACGAACTGGCCCTGGATCTCCTCGCAGGCGCGCAGGCACCGCCGGCACAGGATGCAGGCGTCGAGGTCGAGCCTCAGGTACGGATGGGAGGCGTCGCGCCCGGCGCGGCTCGCGGGCTTGCGGTAGCGCGTGCCGTCCACGCCCCACTCGGCGAGCGTGCGCCCCACCCATCCACCGGGCTGGGACTCGGCCCGCATGAGCTCGCCCAGGTCGCGGCGGTAGGCGCGCAGCCGCGTGGTGTTGGTGCGCACGTCGGCGCCCTCGCGCGCCGGGGTCACGCACGCCGCCTGCGGGCGCCCGTCCACCTCGACCAGGCAGGCGCGGCAATGGCCGGCGGGCCGGAGCCCGGGACCGTCGCAGAACGCCGGCAGCTCCGCCCCCGCGGCGCGGCACGCCTCGAGCAGCGTGCCGCGCGCCTCGACCTCGCGGCCGTTCACGCGCATCACGCGAACACCTCGTCTCCGAAATGCTCGAGCAGGTCGCGGATCGGACGCGGCACGCCCTGACCGAACCCGCACAGGCTTCCGATCTCGAGGGTCTCGAGCAGGCGCTCGAGCCGCACCCGGTCCGGCATGTCGCGCAGGCGGCTGGTGCCGATGCGGCACGGGGCGCAGCTGCCGCACGACTCGGCGCGCGCGAACTCGAACAGGTGCTCGGCGAGGGCCCGCACCGTGACCGACTTGTCGAGCACCACGATGCCCAGGTGCCCGAGCCCGGGGAGCGTCTCGTGGGCGAGCGGCGTGTCGAAGCGGTCCGCGGGCAGGACGCGCCCCAGGGACCCGCCGATGAGCGCCATCTTCCAGCGCCGTCCCGGCAGCGGACCTCCCGCGCCCTCCGCCAGCACCCGCGCGAGCGGGGTGCCGAGCGCGATCTCGACCACCCCTGAACGGGCCACCGCGCCCGAGACGCTCACCGCCTTGGTGCCGCTCCCCGGCGCCGGCCCGGGCGTGCGGTCCGCGGGCGCGCGCGCGATCCACGGCACCACGGACAGGGTCTCGACGTTCTGGACCACGGTCGGGACTCCGAACAGCCCGCGCTCGCTCGGATAGGGGGGCTTGGGCGCGGGCTCGCCGCGCAGACCCTCGATCGAGCGCAGCAGCGCGGTCTCCTCGCCGCACACGTACGAGCCCGCGCCCGACATCACCTCGACGTCGAAATCCCGGCCCAGATGACCGGCGGCGCGCGCCGCCTCGATCGCCTCGCGCGCGCGGGCCTGGGCGCGCGGGTACTCGGCGCGGATGTAGAGCACGCCGTGGCGCGCTCCGATGACGCGCGCGCACGCCAGCATGCCCGCGAGCACCGCGTGCGGATCCTCCTCGAGCAGCAGGCGGTCGGTGAACGAGCCCGGATCGCCCTCGTCGCCGTTGGCGACCACGTAGCGCTTCGAGGCGACGGTGTCGCGCGCCGCCCGCCACTTGGCCGCGGTCGGGAAGGCGGCCCCCCCGCGCCCGCGCAGCCGGGTGGCCTCGAGAGCCGCGAGGATGCGCGCGCCGTCCGGCAGCTCGTATTCGCCGAGCCCCGCCGCGCTCCCCCCGGGCAGGAGATTGCGCAGCACGACCGCCGGATCGACGAGCGACGTGCGCGGGATCGGGACCAGCGCTGCCCGGGGCCAGCCTTCCTCGTCCGCGTCCGCGAGCCAGGCGTCGAGGGCCTGGCCCGCGGGGCGGGCGAACACGCGGTCGCCGGCGCGAAACGAGGGCGCCGCGTAGCAGTGACCGAGGCAGCGCACCCCGCCCACCGTGTCGGTGAGGCCGAGGTGGCGCGCCAGCGCCTCACCGCCGCCAAACCGGCAGGCGGTGCCGTCGCAGGCGCGCAGGCCGGAGCCGAGCTGGTCGTAGAAGCTCCGCAGCCCGCGCACCGTCGCCAGCGGCAGGCCGCGCGTCGCCGCGACCGTCGCGTCGTCCGCCCCCGCCGCCAGGTCGCCGAGCGGGTGGCCCGCGACGGATTCCGGGGCGAGCCGGTGCGCCCGCTCGAGCAGGCGCAGGTGCGCCGAGTTCAAGGGCGCCGGCGCCGCCGCATCCTCGTCAGCCATGCTCCTCCCTGGTCGAGAAGGACGATCGCGAATCGAAACGCGAGCGGGGTTCAGAGTCAGGAAGGGCAGGATACCGATTTCCCCGGCGATTCCCAGCCGGTCCGGCCGCACCCTCCGCGGCGTCCTGCGCGGGCAGCGTCCCCCGACTGCCAGCCTTGCGCCGTGGCGTGCCGCGTCTGTCAGGCTCGCAGGGTGTCTCGTGCGCACCCGTGCGGCTTCACGTGGGCCGGCGCGCATCCGTGGCAACGACTTGCCCCGTGGCGACGCCCGCCGTCTCCGCGGGCATGGTGCATGCAATTCTCCATGGCGAGCGGCAGCCGGATCCACGTGTGCGTGGGGCGAGTCCGGGTGGACGGAGATTCATCGCGGACGCCAAACGGCTGCCGCCTCAGTCGGCCTCATCGAGGCCGGCTTTCAGTGAACGGGGCGCGGCGCGCGGGGGGCACCGACGCCGCGTGGCGCAATGCCGCGCGGCCTCGGCCCGGTGCCGACCTACGCGGAGGCACCCGCGGGCTCACGGAAAATCGCCCGTACCGCCGCGCCCTTCGATCTTGCGGGGGCCTGATCTCCGGGCTCGAGAGTGCGACACCGCGACGAGTGGGCCGCGAGCTAGCGGGGCTTGCTCCGCGCGCCGGCCCGCTTGACGACCAGCACGTCGCACGGCGCGTGGGTCACGACGTGGCTCGCCACGCTGCCGAGCAGGAGCTTGCTGAGTCCCGAGCGGCCGTGCGAGCCGACGACGATGAGATCCGCCTTCTCCGACTCGGCCGCCTCGACCAGCGCCACGCGCGGATCGCCCTCGTCCACCCTGCTCGTGGCCTTGAGGCCGGCATCGCACAACTCGCGCTCGACGCGGGAGGCGACCTCTTCGTGGAACCTCATCTGCTCGCCGAGCCATTCCGCGCTTCCGCCCACGGCCGGCATGTCCACCATCGCGTAGGCCGAGACCGGCACGCGGGCGACCGAGAGGACGGTGACGCTCGTGCCCTCCGGCCATTTCATCTTCTTCACGAAATCCACCGCCGCCAGAGAATGCGGCGAGTCGTCCACCCCCAGCATTATCTTCATGGCAGCCTCCCCCCGCGCGCGTCGCGGGCACCGGGGGTGGAACCGCATCAGTCGTGCCAGCCGGGCCAATCCCTTCCGGCAGGGGCAGGCGCCCGCCATGGCCCCACATTCGCGGCAAACGCCGCCCGGGCCGGGTATGATGGCGCCAGCGCACCGAGATCGAGTGCGTCCGGAGGAACCGACCCATGAAGACGACTGGCACCTATGCCTTCGAAGTCACCACCGCCCGTGGATTCGACGACACCATCCGCAAGGTCACCGAGCTGCTCGCCGGCCAGGGCTTCGGCGTGCTCACCGAGATCGACGTCCAGAGCACGCTCAAGAAGAAGCTCGGGATCGACACCAAGCCCTATCGCATTCTGGGCGCGTGCAACCCGCCGTTCGCGCATCGCGCGCTCAGCGCCGAGCCCCACGTCGGCGTGCTCCTGCCCTGTAACGTCGTGGTCTGGGACGAGGGCGACCATCGCGTGGTCGCGGCCATGGAGCCGCGCCTGATGGCCTCGATCGTGGACTCCGACGAAGTGCGCGCCGTCGGCGAAGAGGTGAGCCGGCGGCTCCACCAGGTGCTCGAGCAGCTGGACTGAGCCGCACCGGACGAGCCTGGCGCGTGACCACGAAGCTCGAGTCGGCCCGCCCCGCCCTGGTCTGGACCGCCGCGGCGGTGGCCCTCGTGGTGTGGGCGCTCACCGACCTGGCGCTGCTCGTGGGCTACGCGGTGCTGCTCGCCTACGCCCTGCTCCCGGTCGTGACCGCCCTCGAGCGGGTGCGATTCGGCCGGGGCTGGGGGCTGTCGCGCGGCGTGGCCGCGGGCGTCGTGATGCTGGCGCTCGCCCTGCTCGCCGCGGCGTTGCTCGCCCTCGCGGTGCCGCGCCTGCTGTCGGAAGCCGCGCATTTCGCCGCGCGCGTCCCGGCGGTCGCGTCCCGGCTGCTCGACGAGGTGCGCGCGTGGAGTGCCGCGCGCGGGCTCGAGCCGCTGCTGGGAGCCTCCCTCGAGGGACTGCGCGCGAACGCGTCGGACCTGATCCAGAACCTGGGCGGCTCGCTCGCGGGCGGACTGCGCTGGCTGTTCGGCGGCATCGCCCAGGCGCTCGGGCTCGTGCTCCTGCCGCTGCTCGCCTTCTACCTGCTCGCCGAGGCCGAGGCGGTGCAGGCGAGCTGGCTGCGCTTCGTGCCGCCCGGGGCGCGCCCCGAGCTGGTGCGGCTCGGAGGCGCCGTGGATCGGGCGCTGCGTAGCTACGTGCGCGGGCAGGCCCTGGTGTGCCTCGTCATGGCGATCGCCGTGGGGGTGGCGCTCGCGCTGTTCCGGTTCCCGCTCGCGCTCCTGCTCGGGGTGCTGGTGGGGATCGCGGAGCTGGTCCCCTACCTGGGCTTCGCGATCGCGGCGTTGGCGATCGGGCTCACGGGGCTCGGCGTGAGCCCGCTCCACGCGCTCCTCGGCCTCGCGCTCTACACGCTCATCAACTGGGCCATCGGCACGTTCGTGACCCCGCGGGTGATGGGGCGCTATCTCAGGATGCACCCGTTCGTGGTCACGGTGAGCGTGCTCGCGGGCGCCAAGCTGCTCGGCCCCGCGGGCGCGATTCTCGCGCTGCCCGGCGCCGCCGTGATCCAGGCGGTCGTGGGCGAGCTCGCGCCGCACGACCCGCCCCCCGACTGAGCCCGCCGCTCGTCGTTCAGGCGCCGAGCGCGCCCATCCCCTCGACCTCGACCGGATCGCTCTGCTCGGGCAGATGGGGCTTGCCCGTGAAATCGAGGTAGTGCCCGGAGCGGCTCGCCTTGGTCTCGAGGTAGAAGCGGTTGTACTCGTTGGGCGGGATGACGTGCGGGAGCCGTCCCGAGACCTTGATCCCGAGCGCGGTCAGGTCGTTCACTTTGCGGGGGTTGTTCGTGAGCAGGCGGATCGAGCCGATCCGCAGGCTATGCAGCATGTGGGCCGCGATCGAGTACTCGCGCTCGTCGTCGCGGAACCCCAGGGCGAGATTCGCCTCGACGGTGTCGAGCCCGCGGTCCTGCAGCTCGTAGGCGCGGATCTTGTTGAGCAGCCCGATGCCGCGGCCTTCCTGGCGCAGGTAGAGCACCAGCCCGCACTCCTCGGCCGCGATCCGGCGCAGGGCGACCTCGAGCTGGTCGCGGCAGTCGCAGCGCAGCGAGCCGATCGCGTCGCCGGTCAGGCACTCGGAGTGGATCCGGGTCGGCACTTCGGAGCGCCCGTACACGTTGCCATGCATGATCGCGACGTGCTCCTTCGAGTCCCGATTGTTCCAGAACCCGGCGATCTGGAAGCGGCCGAAGCGGCTCGGCAACTCGGCGATCGCGACCATGCGGACGCAAATCTTCTTCTCTCCCAGCCCGGCGCAGTCGTGATGGGATTCGATCTCGAGGATCTTGTCGATCTCCTGGGGCGAAAGGGCCACGGAACGCTCCTTGAAGTCTGGCGTGCGAATCGAGGATGGAACCCGGCAGGCTTGGATGACCGCCGTTTGGATGCGCTTCGCAAGGGATCGTGGCAGAGGATATGACGGAATGACAGGCACGTCGCGGCCGGTCCTCCTGCCGCTCCGAATGCGCGGGGCATCACAAACGCTCACCCCGCGCGCGCAGGGTGCACGCGCGCGCCCGCGCGCCGCGGGGAACCGCTGTCTGGCCCGGATGTTGCGAACCCAACGTGACGCGAGATTGCGGCGCTTGTCGCCGGCCCGGCGGCTTCCTATGATGCCGCCGGTTTCGTTCGTCCCTGAAGCTCACGTCCCGCCCGCGAGGGTGCATGGTCGACCGGCCCGATTCCGTTGCCGCACCGCAGCCCGCAGCCGAGCCCTCGTCCCGCCGGCGCTTTCTCGGGACCTTGAGCCAGATCTTCCTGGGGTTGTGGGGCCTGGGGGCGATCGGCGTCATCGGCGCCTACCTTCGGCCCCGCGCCCGCGGCGAGCAGGTCGCCGAGCGCATCGTCCGGGCCGGCCAGCTCGAGGACCTCCGCATCGGCGAGGCCCGCCTGGTCCGCCACGGCACCACGCCGTTCTTCATCGTCAGGCAGGACGCGAGCCGCGTCCTGGCGCTCTCGGCGGTGTGCACGCACCTGCGCTGCATCCTCGACTACGATCGCGAGCGCCGCGGCCTGGTGTGCCCCTGCCATGCCGGACGATTCGACCTCGCGGGCAACGTGCTCTCGGGACCGCCGCCGCGCGCGCTCGCCTCCTACGGGGTCACGGTGCGCGCCGGCGAGATCTTCGTCCACCTGTGAGCGCCCCCACCCCCGATCCCGGGCGGGCGCCGCGCCGCGACTGGGTCGCCTGGCTCGAGCGGCGCCTCAACCTGAGCGAGATCTTCTCGTTCGTCACCCACTTCGGGTTCGTCCACACGCCGGTCGACACCTCGCGCCCGGTGCGCGAGGTGATGCACGGCGTGGCCTCCGAGCCCGTGCCGTCCTACGCCCGGGGCCCAAGGGTGCTGGGGCTCATCGCCGCCATCCTGTTCGGGCTCGAAGCCCTGACCGGGGTCCTGCTCGCGTGCTGGTACCGGCCCACGCCCGAGGCCGCGTTCCCGAGCACGCTCACCATCGCGCGCGACCTGCCGTTCGGGTGGTTCCTGCACCAGATGCACGCCTGGGGCGCCTATCTCCTCATCGCGGTGGTCACCCTCCGGCTGCTGCGCCTGTTCTGGGACGGCCTGTATCGCGCCCCGCGCGAGGTGTTGTGGTGGAGTGCGGTGGCGATGGCCTGGATCGTAGTCCAGTCCGATTTCACCGGCCGGCTCCTGCCCTGGGACTCGCACTCCTACTGGTCGGTGGTGCGCGGTCTCGAGGTGGTCGAGGCGCAGCCCATCGTGGGCCCGCTGCTCGCCTTCTTCGTCGGCGGCAAGGTGGTCAACGAGGACGTGCTCATCCGCTTCTACGTGCTCCACCTGCTGGTGCTGCCGGCGCTGTTCCTGGGCTTCTTCTATCTCACTTTCGCCACGCTGCGCCGCGTGGGTCTCTCCCCGGTCGCCGAGACCGCGCGCGGAACCGCGGCCACGACCTATCGCGACCACCTGTTCTCGATGGTGATCCTCGCCGTCCTGGCGTTCGGCGTCCTGGTGTCGCTCGCCGTCCTCGCCCCGCTGCCGTTCCAGTCCCAGGCCGATCCGTATTCGACGCCCGCCGGCATGCGGCCGCCCTGGTACATGCTCGCGCCCTACGCCCTGATCGAGCGCGGCTTCGGGCCGCGCTGGCTCATGGGCGCGGGCCTGGGCATCGCCTCGCTGCTCGTCCTCCTGGTCCCGCTCTGGGTGCGCGGCCCCGAGGACGCGGCCGCCCGGCGCCAAACCCGGCTCTGGGGCGGGGCGGCGTTCGGCGTCTGGATCGCGCTCAGCGTCCTCGGCATGTTCCTGGACCGGCCCCGGTGAGCGCGCGCGCCCCGGGCCTCCTCGCGCTCGTCGCGGCGGCCCTGGTCCTGGCCGCGCCCGCGACGCGGGCCCAGCCCGGGAACCCCACGCCCGCCCCCGCGCCGCCCTCGGCGTCGAGCGCCGCGGGCAAGTGCGGCGTGTGCCACCCGCGCGAGCGGGTGCAGTTCGAGTCGAGCCGCCACGCCCAGGAGGACGTCCACTGCGTCTCGTGCCACGGCGGCAACGACCGCGAGCTCACCGTGCCGGCCGCGCACTCGGCCGGCTTCCGCGGGCGCCCGGCGCGCGCCGACATTCCCAAGCTGTGCGCCTCGTGCCATGCCGACGAGAGCAGGATGCGCGCCTACAACCTGCCCGTGGACCAGTACGCGCTCTATCAGACGTCGGGCCACGGCCGCCGGCTCGCCGCCGGGGACACGCGGGTCGCGGTGTGCTCGGACTGCCATGGCGCCCACGACATCCTGCCGCCCTCGGACACGAGGAGCCGCGTGTACTCGCTCAACATCCCGCGCACCTGCGGCGGATGCCACGGCGACGCGAAGACCGCGGCCGGATCGCGGATGAAGTTCAACGTGTTCCAGGACTACCTCACCAGCGTCCACGGCCGCGAGCTGGTGGATCACGGCAACCCGCGCGCCCCGACGTGCGTGAACTGCCACGGGGTGCACGGCGCGGCCCCGCCCGCCTTCGGGGACGTCGGCAAGGTGTGCGGCCAGTGCCACAGCGAGGAGCGGCGCTACTTCGTCGCCGGTCCGCACCGCGAGGCGCTCGACCGCGCCGGGCTGCCCGAGTGCGTCTCGTGCCACTCGAACCACGCGATCACCGCCGCCGCGCCCCAGCGCCTGGCCACGCAGTGCACCGGATGCCATGCCGCCGGCTCGCGGGAGGAAGCCCTCGGCAAGCGCCTGTGGACCGAGATCCAGACCGCGACCGCGGAGATCGACAAGGCCACGGCGCTCGCCGCGCAGGCCGAGCGGGTGCCGCTCAACACCGAGGACTATCGCGCCCGCCTCGAGGAGGCCCGCACCTATCTGCGCGAGGCGCTGCCCGCGGCGCACAGCGCGCAGGAGGACCTGGTCGCCGGCTTCACCGGCCGCGCGCGCTCCGTGGGCCAGGAGGTCGAGACCGAGATCTACGCCAAGCTCGGGCACGTCCGCACCCGCAAGCTCCTGCTCGTCGTGTTCTGGTTCTACCTGCTCATCACCATCCTCGTGCTGCGCCGGTTCCGGAGAAGCGGGCGCGGAGCCTAGCCCGATGGCCCGTTTCTCCGACCTCCTCGGCCCCGGTTCTCCGCTCGGACGCTGGACGGCGCGCATCGGGCGCGGCCGGCTCACGCCCCGTGGCCTGCGCATCGCCTCGCTGAGCCTCGGGCTCGGCTTCGCCCTGTTCATGATCGCGGTGCTGTTCATGGTCCAGGTGTCCTCGACGCCCCGGTTCTGCGGCTCGTGCCACATCATGGAGCCCTACTACGCCTCGTGGAAGCACTCCAAGCACAACCAGGTCGCGTGCGTGGACTGCCACATCGCCCCCGGGATCGGAGCCGAGGTGCGCAAGAAATACGAGGCGGTCTCGATGGTCGTGAAGTACATCACCAACACGTACAGCACGAACCCCTGGGCCGAGGTGGACGACGCGGCGTGCCTGCGCTGCCACGAGCGCCGGCTGCTCGAGGGCAAGGAGGTGTTCCACAACGTCCTGTTCGACCACACCCCGCACCTGACCGAGAGTCGCCGGGGCTTGAGGCTGCGCTGCACCTCGTGCCACTCGCAGATCGTCCAGGGCAGCCACATCTCGGTCACCGTGAGCACGTGCGCGCTGTGCCACTTCAAGGGCCGGAAGGTCAACCAGGACAGCGGGCGCTGCCGGCTGTGCCACCAGATCCCCGAGCGCGTCGTGAGCGCCGGCGGCACCGCCTTCGACCACGGGCAGGTCGGCCGGCTCGACATGGAGTGCAGCCTGTGCCACGCCAACGTCGTGCGCGGCGTCGGCAACGTGCCGCGCGAGCGCTGCGTGACCTGCCACAACGAGCCCTCGCGGCTCAAGCATTTTGGTGACAAGGATCTGCTCCACCGCATGCACGTGACCGAGCACAAGGTGGATTGCATGACCTGCCACCTCACCATCGAGCATGGACGGGCCCCCGAGGCCGCGGCGGCCGCGGCGGTGGATTCCACCGGCGCCCCGGGCCCGGGGCACGCCGAGGGCCAGACCGGCTGCGAGTCGTGCCACGGCGCGGGCCACGCGCCGCAGCAGAATCTCTACGCCGGCCTCGGCGGGCGCGGGGTGCCGCGGATGCCGAGCCCCATGTACGCCGCGGGCGTCAAGTGCGAGGGCTGCCACAATCCCGCCTTCAGCACCGCCGCCATGACCGACGGCCTGGCCGATATCCACATTCAACGCGCGGGCGACGTCTCGTGCATGTCCTGCCACGGCCCGGGCTACCGGCGCATCTACGAGGCGTGGCAGCAGAGCGTGGACACGCGCGTCGCCGCGCTCGGGCACCAGCTCGAGGCGAGCACCGCGGCGATGGGGGCCTCACCGCCGCAGGCGTGGCTCGACGCGCGCCACAACTACGCGCTGGTCACGCGCGGTCGCGGCATCCACAACGTGAACTTCGCCTACGCCCTGCTCGAGAAGTCCCACGAGCAGATGAACCAGGCGCGGCACGACCGGGGGCTCGCGCCCCTCGAGCGGCCGTGGGCGAGCCTGCCTCCCGGCGCGGGCACGTGCTCGACCTGCCATCAGGGGGTCGAGCGCTACGTCGGCACGTTCGCGGGCCGCAGCTTCGCGCACGGCCCTCACGTCATCGCAGGCAAGCTCGAGTGCACCGCCTGCCACCGGCCCCACGCCGAGCGCGCTCCCGGCGAGGTGGTCCGATTCGGGGCCGACGGCTGCCTGCCGTGCCATCACACCAGCGCCGAGGTCAAGGGCCCGGAGTGCGCCCGCTGCCACGGCGACGTCACCAAGCTGACGGTTCAGAGCTTCCGCGGCGAGTTCTCCCACCAGGCGCACACCGAGACCGGCGCCGAGTGCGGCACCTGCCACCAGCCGAAGAACGGCGACCCGCGGCCCGATCGGGCCGCGTGCGCCAACTGCCACGAGAGCGGCTGAGCCCACCCGCGCTCAGCGCTCGATCGGCAACCCCACCATCGAGCCATACTCGGTCCACGAGCCGTCGTAGTTCTTGACGTCGCTCAGGCCCAGCAGGTAGCGCAGCACGAACCAGGTGTGGCTCGAGCGCTCCCCGATCCGGCAGTAGGCAATCGTAGGCCGGGCCGGATCCAGCTTCGCGTTCTCGAAATAGATCTGCGCCAGCTCCGCGCGCGACTTGAACGTGCCGTCGGGATTCGCGGCACTCGCCCAGGGCACGCTCTTCGCCGTCGGGATGTGGCCGCCGCGCTGCGCGGTCTCAGTCATGCCGGGGGGCGCGATGACCTTGCCGGTGTACTCGTCCGCGCTGCGCACGTCGATCAGGTTGTGGCTCTTCGCCTCGACCGCCGCGAGCACCTCGCCCACGCGCGCGCGCAGCTTCAGATCGGGTCCGGACGCCGTGTAGCGCACCGGACGCCGCGCCGTCACTTCGGGCGTGAGCGGACGGCCATCCTCGTTGAGCCACTTGACGCGCCCGCCGTCCATGAGCCGGACGTCGGCATGCCCGTAGAGCTTGAACAGCCACAGGGCGTACGCGGCGAACCAGTTGTTGTTGTCGCCGTAGATCACGACCGTGTCCTGGTTCGAGATGCCCGCACCCCCGACCAGGGCTTCGAAGCCTTCGCGGCTGATGATGTCGCGACGCAGGCGGTCTTGAAGCTGTGTTTCCCAGTTGAAGCCCACGGCCCCCGGCAGGTGACCGGCGTCGTAGGCCTTGGTGTCCACGTCGACCTCGACCACCCGGATGCCGGGCGACTCGAGGTGCTCCTGGACCCAGTCGGTGCTGACCAGCACCTGGGTGTCCTTCGCATCGGCGGCAATCTTCGCGCTGCTCATGACGATTCTCCTTGGGTTGCGGACAGGCCCGTCGCGAGGTCGGGCTGGTGACGGACGAAGCTCGAGACGTACTTGAAGACATCGTCCGGGAACATCATGACGCCCAGGCCGCGGCGGTCGCGCTCGATGATCTGGCGCGCGCCCTCGAAGATGAGCCCCGAGCTCGGGCCCGCGAGCAGCCCCTCGCGCCGCGCCAGCTCCACCGCGCGCGTGTAGGCGAGCTCGAAGTCGATCTCGAGGATCTCGTCGATGAGCGTGGGGTCGAACAGCTTCGAGATCTCGAGCTGGCGCACGTTGCGCAGCCCGGGCACGTCGTGGCCCTCGGTGGGCTGGACGGCGATCACGCGGATCGCCTTATTTCTCGCCTTGAGGAACCGGCTGCACCCGGTCACCGTCCCGCAGGTGCCGAGCGAGACGAAGAAGTGGGTGATCGCCCCCTCGGTCTGGTGCCAGATCTCGGGCCCGGTGGTCTCCTCGTGGGCCTTCGCGTTGAGCTCGTTCTCGTACTGGTTGGGCATGACGTAGCGGTTGGATTGGGCCTTGGCGTAGGTCTTGGCGAGGTTCAGCGATCCCTCCCCACCCCCCGGGCTCGGGCACAGGTCGTCGCGCACCACCTCGACGTCGGCGCCAAGCAGCTTGAGGAGCACCTTCTTCTCGAGCGGCACCCGGTCGGGAACGATGGCGCGCGACCGGTAGCCGCGGGCCGAGCACAGGGCCGCGAGGCTGATGCCCGTGTTGCCCGAAGTCGCCTCGACGACGCCGCGCTCGCCGTCGAGCAGGCCGCGACGCTCGAGGTCGCGCAGCAGGTACCAGGCCGCCCGATCCTTGACCGAGCCGAAGGGATTCATCCACTCGAGCTTGGCGTAGAGCGTGAAGTCCGGCGACGGATTGAGGCGGTTGACCCGCACCAGCGGCGTCGGATTCTCGACGCTCGGCAGGGTCTGGAACACGTCCTCGTACACTCTTCGGTCATGCTTCATCAATGGTCCCCCAAGCCCAGGTGGAAAATAATTCGCCCGCAGGTGGCTTCCTGCGGGCGTGGGGCGTTCGATGCCGGGATGCTGGAGTCGGACCGCTAGACGCTCCTGCCGCAGGGACGCGCAGTGCCACGACAACAACACCGACCCGTCACGAGCGCTCCCAGCTCGGCATGGCCCGGCCACGGACGGGCAGGGCGTCCCAAGGTGGCAAGACGGGTCATGGGCGGTCGATCGCTCCCGGGGGAAGGGTCAGGCAACTCCTAGGGATTGCAGAGTTGGATGCGGCCCGGGCTCGCGGGGGCGCGAACTATTTCCGGGGACCGCCCCTAAGGGGGGCCCTGGCGGGCTTCGATCTGCCTGATCTTGAGGGTCACCAGGGCGATCACGAACAGGATCGCGAGCAGCGAGAGCCCCATGCCGATCCGGCGGGTGCGCCAGTCCCTGAGGGCCGCCCGCGCCTGGTCGGCGGCGTGGCGGGCGAGTCCGAGCCCCTCGTCGAGCACCCCCGTGATCTGGGCGGAGTCGAAGCTGTGGAGCCCCGCGCGCACGCCCACCTGCTGATCCTGCGCCTCCTTCCAGCTGTCGCGCCCGAGCCCGGTCTCCATGCCCCGGTCTTCGGCGAGCTTGAGCAGGCTGTCGGCGAGGGCCAGCGAGTCGCGCAGCCCGACGAACCCGCTCACGATCCTCACCGTGGCGCGGTCGCAGGCGGCGCCGGGCTGGTGGCAGGTGCCGCACACGCCCTTCCCGCCCACCGCCAGCATGGCGTCGCTCGGATGCTGGATCCCGTGATTGCTGTGGCAGGTCACGCAGCCGCGCTTGCCCAGCGAGTCCATCCCCGCCTTCATCCTGCTCTTGATGAACAGCTCGCCCTCGCGGCCGTGACAGCTGCCGCACACCATCGAGATGTCGTTGAGCCCCGGGGGGGCGGCCCCGTGGTTGCCGTGGCAGTCGTTGCAGGCCGGGGCCGAGAGGTCGCCCTTCTCGAGCAGCGCCTTCCCGTGCACGCTGGTCACGTACAGGTCGTACTGGTTCGTGGGCAGGCTGCGGCCCTTCATGTACTCGGCGTTGTGGCAGTGGGCGCAGGTGCGCGGCACGTTCTGGGCGTACACCGGCGAGGCCGGATCGGTGTGGGGCAGGATGCCGTGCACCCCGTGGCAGCTGGTGCAGGTCGCGACCTTGGTGTCGCCGAGCGAGGCCTTCTTGAAGTGAACGCTGGTCTCGAACTCCTCGATCGAGAAGATGTAGGGCCGCGGATTGAAATGCTTCATGTAGGCGGCGTTCGCGTGGCACGAGGCGCACAGCCTGGCGATCGACTTGTGTTCGATGTGCTCTTTGAAGCCCTTGTCGGGGTCCATCGCCGTGGCCTCGGAGTCGGCGGGGTCGCCGCCGTGACACGAGGCGCAGGTGAGCCCCTTCTCGAAATGGATGTCCTTGAGGATGTTGCGCGTCGGCGCCACCAGCCGCTCCTCCTTCTCGGCGCGATGGCATTCGTAGCAGGTGTCGCGCGCGAGCGCGCCGCGCGGCATTCCGGTGGTCACGGCGAGCGCCACGAGTGCGGCGCCCAGCACGAGCCGCGCGGAGGCCGCGCGCCCCGGTCGCGCGCTCATGGCTTGACGTCCCGGTAGGTCAGCCAGGTGAAGACGATGATGTACACGATCGCCACCACCCCGATCCAGGTCCAGAGCCGCGCTCGCTGTCCGCGGCCCTTCGGATCGTCGAGGAACGGGACCGCCGCCCACCCCAGGCCGGCGACCGTGATGCCCAGGATGCCGACCAGCTCGCCTTCGAGCCCCAGGATCTTCGAGGGCAGCATGCGCAGGGTCTGGAACATCCAGGCGAAGTACCACTCGGGGCGGATCCCGGCGGGCGCCGGGGCGTAGGGGTCGGCCTTGCGACCCAGCTCCCAGGGGAAGAGCGCGGCCAGGAGCGCGAGCACGCCCAGGGCGGCGAGCCAGCCCACCGCGTCACGCAGCGCGAAGTTGGGCACGAACTTCATCATGCGCGGCGGCGGGGCTCCGGGCTTGGCCTGGGCCTCCTCGACCGAGGGCGGCACGCTCATGCCGTGGCGCTGGACCAGATAGAGATGGAGCCCGAGGATCACGGTCACGATCGCGGGCAGGACCGCGACGTGGAAGCCGAAGAAGCGCGTCAGCGTGCCGCCGGTGATGTTTTCGCCGCCGCGCAGGAAGACCAGGATGAAATGCCCCACGACCGGGAGCGCGCCCGCGATGTCGGTGCCCACCTTGGTCGCGAAGAACGCGAGCTGATTCCAGGGCAGCAGGTAGCCGCTGAACCCGAAGGCGAAGACCAGCCCGAGCAGGGCCATGCCCGACAGCCAGGTCATCTCGCGCGGCGCGCGGTACGACTTGAGCAGGAAGGCGCTGAACATGTGGATCATGGCGGCGCCGATCATGAGATTGGCGCTCCACGAATGGATCGAGCGGATAAGCCAGCCGAAGGACACCTGCGCCATGATGAAGCGGACGCTCTCGTACGCCTCGTCGGCGCTGGCGCGGTAGTAGAGCAGCAGCAGGATGCCGGTGACGACCTGGACGCCGAACAGGAACAGCGTCATCCCGCCCCAGTAGTACCAGAAGGAGTGGCGGTGGACCGGGACCCGCTTGTGTTCGGCGAGCTCGCGGAAGGTGTCGAGACCGAGTCGATCCGTGAGCCACCGCCCTAGCGCGGCGATCACGCGCCCTTCGCCTTTTCGACCATGATGAGGTCGCCCGCGACGTGCACGTCGAAGCGCTCGAGCGGGCGCGGCGGGGGCCCCGAGACGTTCGCGCCCTCGAGGTTGTAGGTCCCGTTGTGGCACGCGCACCAGATGGTCTTGTTCTCGCCGCGGTACTGCACGGTGCAGCCCAGGTGGGTGCACACCGCCGTGAAGGCGCGGTACTCGCCGTCGGCGGTGCGGATCAGGATGCCGGGCTGGCCGCCGAAGGGAAACGTCTTGAAGCTGCCGGGCTGAAGCTCGTCCTTTTTCGCCGCGATGACGCGGCGGGTCGCGGCCTCGGGCGTGGGCGGCGGCACCAGGTAGCGCGCCACCGGGTAGAGCACGAATCCACCCAGCACCGTGCCCGAGATCCCGATCAGCCAGTCGAAGAATTCGCGGCGCTTCATCGGCGTCCCTCCCGGTTCACCACGGACCAGCCGCCCGCAGGCTAGCATCCCACGAGGCGCATCAACAACGAGTCGTGTAAGCTGGCGGAGAGGCTCAACCCTCACCCGCACGGGAGGTTGTCCCGATGGAGTTCCAGAAGCTCGGCATCGTCGGCGGCGGCTTCATGGGCAAGTCGATCGCCCAGAAAGTCGCGGCGAGCGGCATCGACGTCGTCGTGCTCGAGGTGTCGAAGCCGCAGGCCGAGCGCGCCCGCGAGGAGCTCGCGGCGAGCCTCGATGCCGAGATGGCCAAGTGGGGCATCACGGCCGCCGAGAAGCAGGCGCTGCTCGCGCGGGTGTGCTTCACGGACCGCATCGCCGATCTGGCGGCCACCGACATGATCATCGAGACCGTGACTGAGGACCTGGCCACCAAGCAGGACGTCATGCGCCGGCTCGGCGCGACCTGCCCGCCCGACCGGGTGTTCATCACCAACACGTCGACCTTGAGCATCACCGAGATCGCCTCGGCCTCGGGCCGTGCCGACCGCGTCGTCGGCATGCACTTCATGCACTCGGTGACCCAGAGCCCGATCGTCGAGCTGGTGCGCGGCGCCGAGACCTCGGATGCGACCACCGCGACCGCGCTCGAGCTGGCGCGCACGCTGGGCAAGACGGTGATCCGGGTGTTCGAGTCCCCGGGATACGTCGTCACCCGGGCCATGATCCCGTTCCTCAACGAGGCCATGTATCTGGTGCTCGAGGGCGTGGCGACCGCCGAGGACGTGGATCTGGGCATCCGGCTCGGCTACGAGTTCAAGATGGGGCCGCTCGAGTACTCCGACCGGGTCGGGCTCGACAAGGTGCTGGGCTGGATGGAGCACCTGTGGCGCGAGCTCGGCGACTTCAAGTACCGCCCCTGCCCGCTGCTGCGCAAGCTGGTGCGCGCCGGCCACCTGGGACGCAAGAGCGGGCGCGGGTTCTTCGTCTGGGTGGACGGCGAGCGCGTGAGCACCACCCCCGCGGAGTCGCGGCCATGATGGTCCTGGTGCTCAACTGCGGCTCCTCGTCGGTCAAGTACCAGGTCATCGAGACCTCGCTCGCGCTGATCGAGCGCGACGCCGACCACGCGCTCGCGAAGGGCAACATCGAGCGCATCGGCACCTCGTCGGCGCTCCACACTTACAGCCCCGCGGGGCGCGAGACCCTCTCCGAGGGCGGTGAGATCCTCGAGCACCGCCAGGCGATCGCCGACATCCTGCGGCTGATCGCCGACCCCGAGCGCGGGGTGCTCAAGAACGCGAGCGAGATCGCGGCGGTCGGACACCGCGTGGTCCACGCCGGCGAGCGCTTCGACCGCTCGGTGCTCCTGAACCCCGAGGTCGAGCGCGGCATCCAGGCGTGCTCCGAGCTCGCCCCGCTCCACAATCCGCACAACCTGCGGGGCATCGAAGCCGCGCGGCGCCTGCTGCCCGGCGTGCCGCACGCGGCGGTGTTCGACACCGCCTACCACCACACCATGCCGCCTCACGCCTATCTCTACGGCCTCCCCTACGTGCTCTACCAGCGCCATGGCATCCGGCGCTACGGCTTCCACGGCACCTCGCACCGCTACGTGGGCTGGCGGTCGGCCGCGCTCCTCGGACGCCCGCGCGAGCACACCCGGCTCGTGACCTGCCACCTCGGCAACGGCGCGAGCGTGTGCGCGATCGACCGCGGCCGCTCGGTGGACACCTCGATGGGCTTCACGCCGCTCGAGGGCCTGCTCATGGGCACGCGCTGCGGCGACCTCGACCCCGCGGTCGTGTTCCACGTCATGCACAAGGAGGACTTGACCGAGCAGCAGGTCACGGCGCTGCTCAACAAGCATTCGGGCCTGGCCGGGGTCTCGGGCCTGTCGAACGACATGCGCGAGCTGCTCGCCGAGGAGGCCAAGGGCCACGAGCGCGCCCACCTGGCGATCGAGATGTTCTGCTACCGCCTGCGCAAGTACATCGCCGCCTACGCCGGCGCGATGGGCGGCGTCGACGCGGTCATCTTCACCGGCGGGATCGGCGAGAACTCGCCTCCGATCCGCGAGCGCTCGCTGCGCGGCCTCGAGTTCATGGGGCTCGAGCTCGATCCCGAGCGCAATCGGGCCGCCGTGGGCCGCGCGGGCGAGATCTCGGCCGAGGGCAGCGCCCTGCGCGCGCTCGTCATCCCCACCAACGAGGAGCTGCTGATCGCGCGCGACACGCTGCGGCTGGTCGAGCACGCCGCGGAGCCCGCGGCGGGTGTCCACTAGCTAGCAGCCCTTCATGAAGAGCAGGGCGGGCGAACGGTGCCCCGCGCACCCGCCCCCTGACCACGATTTGCTCGACTCGGACTCCGGCGGGTTATGGTAGAAGAACCATCTTCCTCTTCGCGCGGAAGGCTCCCGCGGTCAACCGATAGAGGTAAACGCTGGGCCGAGCGGTGCCTCCGCTCTCATCGCGCCGATCCCACTGCACGGCCTGGTAGCCGGCCGGGTAGTAGTGATTCGCCACCATCTTCACGCGCCGGCCCTGGATGTCGAAGATCTCGAGCCGGACCATCGCCGGCACAGGCAGATCGAACCTGAGCGTGGTCGAGAAGCTGAACGGGTTGGGCTGGTTCTGCCACAAAGCGAAGCGCGTCGGAAGTGACGCGATCCCGCTAGCCCGCAATGGCGACGCGGTGATCGCATCTGGTGCCAGGGGGGTCGCCCCCACGGCAAGGAAGCACTCCCGCGTCTGGCCCTCGCCCAGCGGCGGGGCAGCAAACGACAGCAGCAGCGTGTCTGGCCCCGCCATGACCACCGACGCCGTATCGGGTGCGCTCACTGAAGGCAGTGCGTCACCCTGCCTCGAATCCTGCGCTTTCAGAAGCTCCGCCCAATGCAAGGTCGGTTGCTCGTCTGAACGCGACACCCGGCCCACGAACCGCACTTTGTGGCGGCCGAGGAAGAAGAGCCGCACCTGGGCCGAAGCCAAGGAGTCGATGGCCAGCTCATCAAAGTGGAGGCGCGGGCGCAGCCGCTCCAGCGTGCGCCAGCCCCCCGCCCCATCGGGCACCTTCACCAGGATCCCCGATGTGATCCACCCGAGCCCGCTCGCCTCGACCACGAGCGGGTCGGCCGTGACCGATGAGTCCGCCCGCAGCTGAATGGTGAGCACCGCCGCCGAGTCACCCACGAACACGTCCGCCGAGCCGCCATCGACCAACGACGTGACATCGGTTCCGGTGCTATCGATCGCGTGGACGGGCGGCACCCTGTTGCCTAGGACCGGCCTACCGGAGGCAATGTAGGCGTAAACCGACGACGAGTGGTCGACCGTCAGCAGCTTGGCCTCATCCATCTGGCTGGCGTACCCGTTTACTTCTCGAATCCGAACCAAATACGAGCTTCCGCCACTTGGGGCAAGCGACGGTAGACGGAGCACGTCAGTCGATCGCGTCCCCCTGGCCACACCACTCAGCAGCGTATTTTCCGTCAGCGCGGCCACCTCACCGCGCTGAACGCTAGCCAGCCCGGCTGCGGGCCGCGCCCGGTCTCCGCTTCCCCCTCCACCGCCAGCGAGCATTCCAGCCCCTCCCAGACAGTCTGAATCCAAGGGCGGGCCGTCGATGCGGATTTCATTGCTGATCGAGGACCAGTTGTTGTTGTCGTCCTTGGTCTTGATCCGAATGTACCGAGTCTGGTCGGCCGCAACGGAGACGTCCGTGGTCTGCGTCGTTCCGGCGGTCCCGGGGGTCAGCGAAAGCGTCGTGCCGCCGGTCCAGTTCGAGCTGATCGTCGTGGTCGACACCTTCATGTTGTACTGGGTCGCGGGACCCGAGGCCACGAGGTCCCCGTCATCCCCCGGCGCAGTCCAGTGCAGGTGGAAGAGCGTGCAGTCGGTTTCGTCGACGTCGAAATCAAGATCCGTGATGGCCGTCGGCCATACGGAATCGCAAGCGTCCCAGCCGCCTGACGGCCGCACGGTCACCCATCGTGCGACGGAGGGCACGGTACGCGCCCCTGAAGCTGTCGAATCGACCACGAAGAGCAAGTAGTCTCCAGGTGGCGCATACGTGGAGGTGTCGGGCATCGTCACGAATAACCGCGGCGGGTCTGTGGCGCGGGAGAAGGCTAGCGATACATAGCGCTGGTCTTGATTGAATGCATGGGTGACCGCCCCCGGGCGAATCAGGCAGGCATTGCTGATCGTGGCTGCGTTGGAGGTACAGAGCGTGAGCACCTTGCGGTATCTCATCGTGTCGGGGGCACCGCTCAGACTTGGGCGAGGAGCCAGGGCGCCCGTAGTGTCAAAGAGATACGGCGGCTCAAAGATCGTCACCTTGATCTTGTCGAGGTTATAGTCTTGGCCGCCCGTGGAAAGTATGCGCGCATCGGGCAGCAGCATCGCCGCGGAGTGATAGTTGCGCTTGGCCGAGTCGGGGGCCAGCTCAGCACCCCAGACCCCGGTATAAGGCTTCCAGATCTGGGGCTTCAATTGCGGCGTGTAGACGTCCATCCCTCCGGTCACGAGCACGTCGCCAGTCGGTAGCACGGTCAGGTTGGGCTCGGCGCGGGGATCCATTAGGCCGGAGAAATCTGTCGCGATGGGCTTCCATCCGATAATAGTACTGCCGTCGTACAAGAGCGTATCAGTGTGAGTTGACCCGGGGCCGCCGTCGCCGGGGAGCCGATTTCCGCACCGAAGCACTCGGCCCGGCCGGTACATCACAGCGGAGCCCATCGAATAGAGACTTCGCAGATCCTGGTTCGCGAAATGGATCGTGTCCCAGCTTGCAGTCGCTAGGTTCAGCAGCGAGACCTTGCCGAGATTGAAGGCGTCATAGCGCGGTCCGGCCTCAAGAATCCGGCCATCTGGCATTTCGAACATGAAGGGGTAGTTGTCCTGCTGAAGCGGCGCGCTGTTGAGCACAGTCCAGGCGTCGCCCGCGCCCCCCGGGTCATTATGAATCTCAGGGATCCGTGCCTGGACATCCCGCCCGTCGTGAATAACGGCCGTGTACGATTGCTCGTGTGGTAGCCCCGCAGCGGCGGATCCGGTCAGGTGCTGCCAGATCGCTCCGCCCTCGGCGAAACTAAGCGCCCAGGTCTGACTGCTGCGGGCGGCAGGTGTCAGGACCGAGTCGCCCCCGAACATCGTCATCCGGTGCAAGTCATGATCGTAGGCGCTGCCGAAGTTGGCGCGCGGCAATGGTGCGGTCCCAACCGTGTCGGGCTGTTGCCATTCGAGAGAGTCGTAGGGGGGCGATTGAAACCACAAGAACCACGCGTCGTTCTTGAGCCCACTCGCGCCCCTGCCGCCAAACAGCATGGCGCGAAACTCTGAAAACCCGGACGGCGCGTCCTTGCGAGAATCGTCGTTGTCGCCCATCATCCCGTGGCCGTCGCGCGCAGTGGGCTTGTTGGGAGTTCTTCCCGTCCGCATCGGAGGCGTGGTCCAGGTAGCCACCGAATCACCCAGAGGCAGGGCCCAGACCAGATCGTCGGCCAGCGTCCCAATCGAATCGGTCGCGCCTCCGAAAATCAGCATTCGGTTGTGGTACTGGTCGTAGGCGACCGCGTGGCCGGCGCGGGCGCCAATCGAGCCGCTGGTAGGAATGAACGACCAGTGCCAGGTGGGGTTCTCTGCAGTATTGTCCCACCACAACTTCCAGACATCGCTGAGCGCCTGCGCGTTCTGGTCGAGCCCGCCGAACATGTAAATCGCGTCGTCTGCCGCCAACATCGCGGTGTGTCGGTAACGCTCCCCTGGGTTTCGCGGGTGGCTTAGAACCGCGTCATCCGCGGGCTTGACGCGCGTCCATTTCCAGGTCGTGTCATCGTCGAGACGCCGGAGCACCCAGATGCTGTCGAAGAGGGCGTCGTATCCGCCGAAAGTCCCTTTGCCCCCGTAGAGGGCGGCCGCGCGCGAGGCGGCGTGTTCGCCCTGCCCGTATTGATTGAACGTCAGCGTGTGGCCGTAGCGGGGCTCGGGGGCCAAGTTGTCCGGCAACAGGGTGGTCCGATCCGTTTTCCACTTGAGCGTATTCGGAACAACGAGGAGCGCATTGAAATCGTCCTCCGGCGTACCCGTGGTCCCGCCGAAGGTGATGAGCTGCTGGAACTGAGTTCCGGAGAAAGCGAGCAGGCGGCCATCATCGATGGTATTAATGCTGGGATACCAGCGGTATTGGGCCATGTTCGAGCCCAGCAACGTCCAGCGCTCGCCCTCGAGCTTCGTGGGGTCGAAGATGTAGGCCCGGTCGGCGTCAAACACGCCCCCGTGGTCACCCCCAACTATGAAAAGCTTCCCTTGGGCGGTTACGCTGTGCCCCGAACAGAAAATGTCGCGCCAATGCTCGGTGTCCGGGCCTGCAATGTGATTGACGTGCGGCACGGTGAACAAAGGGTCGGGCTTATAGGTCCACAGGCCAAACCGAAGCCCGACACCGGAACCGCCGAAGGTTACGACGGCGGTCGAATCGCCTTTTCGGAGCACGGCGTCGTGGACGCCTTGGACGGTGTCCGGCGACCCCGCCTCCACGGTCACGAAGGGTCCGCGCCACTTTCCGGTCTGGTTGAGCCCGGCCAAGGCCGGCGTCGCGAGAGGCACGAGGATGGCGAGAATTGCAGCGAGGATGATGGGGCGGGCGCAATGACGAACCTGCACCAGCGCGCGAGGCGAACTAGTCCTAAGCATGGGTTGCCTCCATTGAGGAGCGGGTCTCACGGAGGCCCCGTACGGCGGCACCGGGGGATTGTCGGAGCGCGGGGCGGCGCTGTGAAGATGATCAGGTCATTGGATTCGGATAATCCTCCTCACGCGGGCTTCACGGCCCTGTTCGGCGCGCAGCAGGTACACTCCGGGAGGTGCGCGATGGCCGGCGCGATCGCGGCCATCCCAGGTCAGGCGCTGCCGCCCGGGGTTGAGCGGGCCGCGCTCGAGTGTGGCGACCTCGTGCCCGAGCAGGTCGTAGACCCGCACCGTGCCCTCGCCGCTGCGCGGGATGGCGAGAGTGAACTGGATCGAGTTGCTGAACGGATTGGGCCGGGCGTCCTCCCACGCCAGGCGGTCAATCGAGAGCGAACGCTGGGCCTCGATCGGGCCGAGCCATCGGCTCGTGCCCTCCACCGCCACCACCTCCAGCCGATAGCGATAGCGCTGACCGGGCGTGGCGGTCGCGTCTCCTTCGCGGTACTCACCGATGCCATGCACGGGGACCAGCGCGGGATCGAGAGGGTCGTAACCCTCGCCCCCGCTCGAGCGGTAAAGCCTGAAACCGCTCAACCCGGAAGGGTCGCCCACCCACCACTTGAGCGAGATCTCAGCGCCTTCTTCCGCGGCCCGGAACCCCGAGATCGCGACCGCGGTCGGAATATCGGTCTCAATCGACACCCCGTAGATGTCGGCCAGGTCGCCGGGCATGCCCCGCGCGTCGGTCCACACCACGTAGGAGTGAGCGCCGCTGGCGGTGAGCCCGAGGTGGTCGCCAATGTTGGTCGTGGCGCCTGAGCCGTGGAACTGCCACGACCCGGCCTGGGCGCTCAGCCGCCGCGCGGGCAGGAATGTCACCCCGCCATCCAGAGACTCGGTCCAATAGGTTTTGACGTACTCGCCGCATGCCGTGTCGTCCCGCCGGTCGTACCAGGCGACATGAAGCTGCCCAAGGCCATCCACCGCGAGCGACGGCAAAGCATTGTCGAACTGGGGCTGGTCGTCGTTCACGCGTCGCTTGGCCGACCAGGTGGCTCCGCCGTCGCTCGAGGACACCAGCACGATGTCGCGAGCATCGCGCGCCACCTGTCCGGGGGAAACGTTCAGCATCCGAGTCTTGAGCCGGTAGGAATAGCTGCTGTAGCCGGGGCAGGTCAGCGCGATGTAGTAACGCCCGCTGCTCGGCAATGTGTAGATGAGCGGCGGCAGCGTTCCGGCCCAGCCCGGCAGGAAGGGGGCCGTCCCCACGGCCTGGGTCAGGTCGCTGGCGCAGTACAGGCTGTAGTACATCACCACCGGGCTCCCATCAAGGTTGCCGGGGACGGCACTCAGCACTTCCCCGCTGATCCAGATCGTCGTGCCGGCCGTCGCCTCGAACGTGTAGTCGTCGCAATCCGGCCCGCCAAAGTCGGCCGAGCGCGCGAACCCCTGGAGGTCCTGGCCGAGCGTGAACGGGGCGGCAATCCCGAAATAGTCGTTGGGCTCGGGGTCCGCCACCGTGCCGGTAGCCGGCCCGACCGTCCCTCCGGCGTAGTCGGCCCAAGCGGCATAGATTGTCCCGCGCCGCGGTCCACTGCTCCGGTCAACCGCGATGGCGGGAAAGTCCGGCCCGGCCTTGCGATCGAGCGGCGGGTAGACGGGATTGAAGCGAAACCAAGGCGCCCGCCAGCCGGAAGGCGGCGTGCTCAAGTTGTCGAGGATCGGAGCCACCGTAAACGCTGGCCCGAAATTGACGCCAAAATCGATGGACTTGCGCCCCAGCACTTGCTGCGCGCCGAGGTCCTCCCACACTACATAGAGTTCGCCGTCCGGCCCCACTGCGGGTTGCGAGCCGTTGCAGGCCGCGCCACTGAGCGCCACCGGGGCACTCCAGGTAGCCCCATGATCCAGCGAGCGCTTGAAGTAGATCGTCATGTGGTGTGGGTAGTAGCTGTTGCCGGTCTCGACGCGCTCGACCCGCGTGTAGGTGAGGTACAAGTAGCCGCGTTCCGGGTCACAGCTCAGCCACGGCCGATCGTAGGGTGGATCCCCGACGTTGAAGATGCTCGGGAGCACGACCCCGCCGAACTGCCACGCGAACCCTGTCCCTTGGAAGTACCCTCGCCAAAATGAAACTATGAAGCCTTCGCCATCGCCGGCGAGAGCGGCGAAGTAGAAATTGCCGGCGAGGTCCGCGCATACCGTGGGCTGGGCAGCCGCGAATCCAGTCCCCCAGGTGCTCGGGAGCTCGTGCCCGTCAGTCCAACTCAAGCCGCCGTCTAGCGAGAATCCCCAGCCGATCCCCCCGCCCACGGCCAGGTCGTTCTGCCAGCCCGCCAGGAGATGGCTACCAATCGCAGCAACACTCGGCTCGCTCTGAACGTTCTCGTAATTGTCGCTACCGTAGGTACTGATCCGCACTTCGGGGCTGATGGGCTGGGCGAGCGCGAGCGTGGGTGCGAGCAGAAGGCAGACGGCCATAGTCGAGATGGCAGTCCGATTCCCAAGCCATCGGAGATAGGCACGAATAACCGCGACCCTCGCTGATGGAGGAGCGACACTGGAGACGCGCGGGGCAGGCTGGGAGCGGACCATGGGAACTCCGAAGCGCAGGCGGCGGGCCAGGGCCTGGATCGGAGCGGCAATCGCCGTCAGCAACAAGCGTATGCCCGCTTCTGAATCCGGTCAACCGCAAATCCTAGTCACTATCGATCTGCACCACAAAGCAACGCAAAGTCTCTTGAGAGTGCTATTTGGCGCTGACCGTGACTGCAGCTTCGGGGCCCCCAAGCGCACGCCAGCGTAACGGGACGGGTCGAGGTAGCACCGGGCGATACCCATTGGAGCATCGTCGGTTCTTTCCGCGGCATTCGCGTTTCGGTAGTCAGTCGAGGAGTGGCACCTAGGGGAACTAAGCAGGCAGACAATCGACTTCCCATGTCCACGAGCGGCCATCGGAATCCGGGCGCTTGCCCAAGAGCAATAGGTGCAGGACCTGGGCGGCCACCGGACATCAGGCAAGCTGAATCCCAGCCCGTTAGCGAGAGCCGCCATGGGCTAGCGATCACGGCCGGCGTTCACTAGCGATACCCGAAGATCGCGGCGTAGAGGATCAGCACGACCAGCGCGATCCCCAGGCTCAGCGCCACCCAGCCGAAGATCCGCCACGCCCGCACGTCGCGCGGCGCCGGGGCGGGCTCGAGGTGGCTCTCGAAATCGGGCCGGGCGGCCATCGCTTGGTACTCGCGCGGCCGGTCGCGCTTGAACTCGTCGAGCGGGACGGTGCCGGTGAAGATCACGGTGTCCATCGGGAACTTCTCGGGCCGGAAGTGGGTGTTGAAGAAGTGCACCGTGAAGATGAATCCGACCGCGAGCAGCGCCTCGTCGCTGTGGACGATGGTGGCGACGTTGAGCAGCCAGCCCGGCAGCAGGTGGGTGAAGGCGGTCGGGAACCACAGCATCAGTCCGGTGGCGCCGATCACGGCCACGCCCCAGAACACCGCGAAGTAGTCGAACTTCTCCCAGTAGGTCCAGCGCCCGTAGGCCGGCCGCGGGCCGCGCTTGAGGAACCAGCGCACCGACTGCCAGAACTCCCGCGCGTCCACGGGGCCGGGCAGCATGCCGTCCGGACCGGTGATGAAGGCGACCCAGCCGATGCCGCTTCGGCGCTGGCGCCGCACCAGGTCGGTGAGGTGGAGCCCGAAGTACGTGAAGGTGATGATCGCGCACACGCGGTGGATGAAGCCCGCGGCCTCGAAGCCGCCGAGCACGCGCGACAGGGCCCACGCCCAGCCGGTGTAGGAGAACTTGAGCGTCATCCCGGTCAGCGCCAGGCCGATGAAGCTCACGATCACCATGAGGTGCAGGTTGCGATAGAGCTTAGGGAAGCGGCGATAGTGGAGCGCCGATTCGGTCGCGTGTTCGAGCTTCAGCTCGCGCCGGTAGGCGAGCGAGCGCGGCAGCCAGGCCAGCGTGTGGAGCCCGGCGACCAGGAAGGTGCCGACGAGCAGCCCGGTCATGCCCCAGAACACCCAGAACAGGGCCGGGTACTTGCGCGGGTCGTGGTGGGTCGCGTGCGTGAGGTAGCCGGCGAAGCGCCGGTTGGAGCCCGGGTGGCACTGCCCGCAGGTCTTGATGATGTTCTGCCGGCTCAGGTGGGAGCGCGGATCCCACGCCGGCAGGATGTCGTGCGCGCCGTGGCAGTCGTAGCACTTGGCGGTCTTCTGGAAGCCGAGCTTCGAGACCTTGCCGTGGTAGGTCTCGAAGTAGGTTTCGGCCAGGTCGCGGTGACAGTTCCCGCACTGGACCATGATGTTGAGCCGGAAGCTCTCCTTGTCGGTGCGCCCGATGGTGTGGGCGGTGTGGCAGTCCGAGCACACCGGCAGCTTCTGCTTGGACTTCGAGACCGCGGGCGAATGGATGCTGGCCTCGAACTGCTCGTAGATGCCGCGGTGGCACTTGGCGCACGTCCCGGCGATGTTGCTGCGATAGACGCTGGAGTTGGGATCGGTCTTGGGCAGCTCGCCGTGCGAGGTGTGGCAGTCCACGCAGGTCGCGGTCACGACCAGCCCGCTCTCGAGCAGCCCCTTGCCGTGGATGCTCTCGATGTAGTGCTCCAGGATCTCGGTCTGCGTGCCGTGGTAGCGCAGCGCCGCCTTCCGGCCGGTGCGATGGCACTGGCCGCACAGCGCGGGAATGTTCTTGGCGTAGGTGCGCGATTCGGTCTGCAGGTGCCCGAGGATCGCATGGGTGCCGTGGCAGTCGGCGCACACCGGGGCGTCGGGGCTGCCCTTGGCCGCGAGCGTGCCGTGGCGGCTGGCTTGGTAAGTCGCGACCACCTCGGCGTGACACACGGCGCAGTCCACCTTGGGCGCCACGGTGACGCAGGGCCGGCGCTCGGCCGGATTGACGCCGGTATGGCACTGGGCGCAGGCGATCTTGACGTGGCGCGAGTGCTCGAGCTGGGTCTGGTCCACGAACATCGAGACCAGCTTCCCGTCGTGATGCCCGGTGAGGTCGCGCTTCGCGTGGCACGACATACAATCCTGGTCGGCCATGCCCCGGGTGTAGAACACTTTCCTGACGCGGTGAGGCTGATGGCAATCCACGCAGGCCGG
>JBGQIE010000009.1:0-35438 GCA_041498315.1 Candidatus Eiseniibacteriota bacterium | reverse complement strand
GGATCAGGTACTCGCGGATCGTGGACTCGGTCGCCTCGTCGGTCATGTCGGGTATCCGGGGTGGCAGGTGTTCAGGACTGGGAGCTCTGAAGCGCGCGGCGGTCCACCTTGCCGCTGCTGGTGCGCGGCAGCGTGCCGCGGAACTCGATGGTCTCGGGCACCATGTAGCGTGGCAGGGTGAGCGACAGGTGCTGCTTGAGCCCGGCCTCGTCGACCGCGGCCCCGGACTTGAGCACCACGATCGCCCGCAGCCGGTGCGTGATCTCCTCGTCGGGGATCGCGATCACGACGCCCTCGTCCACCGCCGGGTGGCCGTGGAGTGCCGTCTCGATCTCGCCCAGCTCAACGCGGTAGCCGCGGGTCTTGATCTGGTGGTCGCGCCGCCCCAGGAACTCGAGGTTGCCGTCGGGCCGCTCGCGCACCAGGTCGCCGGTGCGGTAGGCGAGATCGGTGCGGCCGGGGGCGACCTCGACCGGCTGGAGCACGAGCGCCGTGCGCTCGGGGGCACCCCAGTAGCCCTGCATGACGGTGGCGCCGCGCACCCACAGCTCGCCCACGCCCCCCGCCGGCACGCGCGCGAGCCGCTCGTCGAGCACGAACACCTCGTCGTTCGAGCACGCCTTCCCGATCGGCACCGGGCGGTCGTCCGCGGGCGCTTCGGGCACCTCGTACCAGGTGCACACGTTGGTCTCGGTGGGCCCGTAGAGGTTGATGAATCGCGCCTGCGGGGCGAGCCCCATGAGCTCGCGCAGGAAGCGCGCCGGGAACACCTCGCCCGCGAACAGCAGCACGCGCAGCGCCGAGAGGTCCTGCGCCGCGAGCCCGCCGCGCGTGAGCATCAGGACCAGCGTGCTCGGGGTCGCGTACCACACCGTGAGGCGCTCCTTCGCCCAGCTCTGCGCCACCGCGGCGGGGAAGGCGGCGTTGCGGGGCGACACCGGGTACACGGCCGCGGCCGCGGCGGCACCCGCGAACAGGTCGAAGGTGGACAGGTCGAAGTGGAAGGGCGCGAAGTTCGCGAGCCGGTCTTCAGGCGTGAGCGCGAAGGCCGCGGCCGCCCACTCGACGAACGCCAGCGCGTTGCGATGGGTGAGCGAAACGCCCTTGGGAGTCCCGGTCGAGCCCGAGGTGTAGAGGATGTATGCCAGGTCGCCGTCCACTCCCGCGACCCCGGGCGGCGTTCCGGCCTCGGACTCGACCTCGGCCCACGGCACCGCCGGGAGTCCCGCCGCGCGCATGGCTGTGGGCCGCTCGTCGGCCACCCACAGCGCCCGCATGGGTGGGCGGTCGCCGAAAGCCTCGTCCACCTGGGCGGCGCGCTCGGCCAGGGTCACGAGCCCGGCGACCTCGCAGTTGCGGGCGATCCATGCGAGCCGCGCCGGCGGGGCGCCGGGATCGACCGGCACGTAGGCGGCGCCGGCCTTCATGATCCCGTAGAGCGCGACGATGGCGCGCGGGGCTTTGGGCAGCCACAGCGCCACGCGGTCGCCGCGCCTGACCCCGTGAGCGATGAGCGAGCGCGCGAATCGGCTTGAGGACGTTTCAAGTGCTTCGTAGCTGAGGTGCACTCCGTCCATGACGACCGCGTCACGCGCGGGGTGGCGCTCGGCGGCGGCCGCGAGCAGCCCGGGGAGGAGCGACGCCACGGCTAGAGCCCCAGGCAGCGCGCGATGATCTTGCGCTGCATCTCGGAGGTGCCCGAGTAGAGCGTGCCCGAGAGCGCATCGCGCAGCTCGCGCTCGATCGGGTACTCCTTCATGTAGCCGTAGCCGCCGAAGACCTGGAGCGCGTCGAGGGCCGCCCGCACGTGGGTCTCGCTCACGAACAGCTTGGCGAGTGCGGCTTCGAGCACCGCGCTCTTGCCCTGCTGTTTGAGCCAGCCCACGCGATAGAGCAGGAAGCGTCCGGCCTCGATCGAGACCTTCATGTCGGCGATGCGGTCGGCCACCGACTCGAACTTCGCGATCGGCTGGCCGAACTGGCGGCGCTGGCGCGCGTAGTCCACGCAATCGTCGAGCAGGCGCTCCATCGCCCCCAGGTGCGCGGCGAAGATGCAGGCGCGCTCCCATTCCATCGCCGAGTTGAAGATCGAGAGCCCCGCGCCCTCGGGGCCGAGCCGGCTCGACTCTGGGACCACGCAGTCCTCGAACACCACCTCGCCCATGGGGGAGGTGCGCAGGCCCATCTTCTCGATCGGCTTGCTGAAGCTCACGCCCCTGGTGTCGCGCGGCACCAGGAAGGCGGTGAGCGCCTTGGGCTTGCCCTCCGCGCCGCGGTCGAGGTAGGCGAAGGCGAGCGCCAGATCGGCGATGGGCGCGTTGGTCGAGAACGTCTTGGCGCCATTGAGCCGGTAGCCCGCCCCCGCCGGCCCCAGGGCCGCGATACGCTCGGCGCGGCTCGTGAGCGCGAACACGTCGGACCCCGCACCCGGCTCGGTGATCGCGTGGGCCCCGATGGCCCGACCCGAGACCAGCCGGGGGAGCCACTCGCGCTTCTGCTCCTCGGTCCCGAAGTGGAGGATGGGCATCTGGACCGCCCACATCTGCGCGTTGAGGCTGAACACCAGGCCGTTGTCGCGGCAGCCCTGGCCCAGGGCCTCCATCGCGATCGTGGTCGACACCAGGTCCTGGTCCTGCCCACCGTAGGCGGCGGGCACCGGCAGCCCCAGCAGCCCGAACTCGGCGCACTTCTGCCAGCACTCGCGCGGGAAGGCCGCATCGCGGTCGCGGGCCTCGAGATCGTGGTTGAGCTCGCGGCGCGCGAACTCGAGCACCGTCCGGGCCAGCTCGGTCTGCTCGGGGCTCAGCCCGAAATCCACGCCGCCTCCCGCATGCCGGCCGCCCGCCCGTTCGAGCCGGCGGGCTGCCCCCCCGGCGGCTCGAATGCCAGGGCCTCGATCCAGGTCAGCGCGCGCTCGACGACCTCGCGCTGGCGGTTCATCTCGAGGTAGCCGTCGTGAACCAGCCCGGAGCGCACTTCGATCTCGAAGCGCGCGCGCACCGACGGATCGAGCGCCGGGAACAGCCGCTCGCGCGCGACCTGGAAGGAGGGATACTCCGCATCGCCCTCACCATAGAGGAACAGCACCCGCGCGCGCGAACGGCACAGCGCCTCGAAGTGCTCGAGAAAGCTGGCGGCGAGCGGCAAGCCCGCGTCGCGCCCGGCGATCGAGCTGCGCGCCACCCGCGAGGTCACGGTCGCCATGTAGCGCCAGCGCCCGGGGGTGACGAGCGCCCGCCAGTTCTCGGCCCGCGTGAGCGCGCGCACCAGGTGCCGCCAGTCCTTGCGCTCGGCGTCGGCCTTGACCAGCGTATCCAGCTCCATGAGCGGCGCCGCGATGAACGCCAGGCCGTCGATCGAGGCACCCTCGTCCACGAACGCCGACAGCGCGGTGCGGGCGTCGAAGCAGGAGCCCGCGAGAATGAAGCGCCGCTGCCCCAGTTGCTCGCGCAGGAAGCGCAGCACCGCGACCGCGTCGTCGCGATAGGGCTGGTTGGGATTCAGGTAGTGGCTCTCGCCGCCGCTGTCGCCGGTGCCGTGGTAGTCGAAGCGGAAGCAGGCGTACCCGCGGCTCGCGAGCCGGCGCGCGCCCTCGATCCACATGCGGTTGCGATGCGAGCGCGGGCGGGTGAAGAACACGACGCAGCGCCCGCGCGCATCCACCCCGGGTGCCGCCGGGGTGAAGATGCCGAACAGCGCTCCGCGCGGCGCCGCCACGACGACCGGCTGCTCGGCGCGCGCGCGCTCGAGCTCGGCCGCGCTCTCACGCCAGGGCATTCAGCCACCCGACGGTGTCGCGCACCAGCTCGGCGGATTCCCACGCCGGGTTGGCGATGAAGTGCCAGCCCGGCTCCTCGGCGACCCGCGCCACGGTGGGCGCGGACCCGTGGTGCGCGAGGGATTCGGCCAGGGCCGCGTGCGCCGGGGCCAAGCGCGCGCGCGCCTGGATCTGGACCAGGAGCGTGGGACCGCTCCAGGTGCCGAGGAGTGCCTCCAGCTCGAGCCCCGCCGCGCTCGCGACCAGCTCGCGATGGAGGAAGTAGCCGTGCACGTCCACCTGGCCCTCGTCCATCACGCGTGCGAGCAGCTGGTCGGCCGTGGCATCGGGGCGCTCGCCCTTGGCCACCTTCGAGAACAGGAGCCCGCGCAGCATCCCGCGAAAATACTCATCGGGGCGCTGGACCGGCTCCCACAGCGCGAGCCCGCGCGCGCCCGGGCGCCGGGCCAGGGCGGCGGCGGCGACCAGGGCGCCGAAGCGCGCGCCGAGCCACACGATGCCGCGATCCCCCGAGCGCCGCAGGCCTTCGCCGGCGGCACCCAGCGCGTCCTCGACCAGCCCCTCGAAGCGCACGGCGGCGAAGTCGCCCGCGGAATCCCCGTGGCCGCGGGCGTGGTAGCGGAACACCGGAAATCCGGCCGCCGCCGCGGCGCGCGCGCACAACACCTCGTTGCGGTAGACCGTGAGCTGCTCGACCCCGAGGCTGTGGCAGTGGACGACCAGCGGAGCGTCCGGGCGGCCGGGCGCCGGGGCGTGATAGACGCCGTAGAGCGGGCGCCCGGCGCATTCGAAGAAGAGCGGCGTCTCGGAGGCGGCGGCCGAGGGCGATGCGTCGTGAGGGTGTGCGGTCGTGGGGGAGGGCACTCCCTTGGACTCCTGGACGGAGAGGGGCGGAATGATGCCGGGGGTGGGCGGAATAGAAGCCAAATTGTAGCCCGGGGCGGGTTTATGCGTCAACGCCGCGCCGATCTTCAGGTCAGCGGCGGGCGGCCACCGTGGCCGCCCGGGCGGGCTCCAGGAACGCCGCGTGCAGGGCCCTGGCAGCCGCCTCGGCGCGATCCTCGGCGACCCGAAACACGAGCGCCGTGGGGGTGACGCGCAGGGCGACCAGCGAGACGCCGGCCCGCTCGAGCGCCTCCTCGGCCCGGGCCGCCTCGCGGGCGCCCAGCCCCAGCCCGACCACCGACACGAAGCCCGCGCCGTGCTCGACCATGAGCTTCCACTCGCCGCCCGGCCCGCGCAGGGCGCGAAAGCCCTTCTCGAGCGCTTCGACCTCGTCGCGCTCGCCGATCCACACCAGTGCCGCGACCGAGCCCTGGTCCTGCTCGTGCGCGATCAGCTCGATTTCGGGATGCGCGTCGGCGACCGCTTCGATGATCCCGCGCGCCTCGCCGCGGCCGCCCGACACCCCCTGGGCGATCGCGATCGAGCACGGCGCACGGTGGGCGACGGCGCTCACCAGCGGCTGTTCCATGGTGTCCTCCGTGATCAGGGTTCCCAAGCCTTCGTCGAACGAGGAGCGTACGCGCACCGGCACGCGCTCGCGGGCGGCGAGATCCACGCAGCGCGCGTGGAGCACGCGCCCGCCGAGGTGGGCGAGCGTCGAGCACAGGCGGTAGTCGATGCGCTCGAGCACGCGCGCGGCGGGCACCGCGCGCGGGTCGGCGGTCAGGATGCCGGGCACATCGGTGAAGATCTCGCACTCCGCGGGGGCGAAGGCGGCGGCCAGCGCCACCGCCGTGGTGTCGGAGCCACCGCGCCCCAGCGTCGTGATCTCGCGCGTCTCCGGGTGCACGCCCTGGAACCCGGCCACGATGACGACCCGGCCGCGCTCGAGCTCGGCGCGGATGCGCTCGGGCTTGACCGCCGTGATGCGCGCGGCGTTGTGGGCGCCGTCGGTCAGGATGCCGCTCTGCGAGCCGGTGAACGAGATCGCGGGCACGCCCAGATCGCCGAGCGCCATGGCGAGCAGGGCCATCGAGACGCGCTCGCCGGTCGTGAGCAGCATGTCCAGCTCGCGCCGGCTGGGCTCGGCCGAGACCTGCCGGGCGAGCCGCAGCAGCTCGTCCGTGGTCTGGCCCATGGCCGAGACCACGACGATCAGGGCATGCCCCGCCGCGCGGGCGGCGGCCACGCGCCGGGCCACCGCCCGGATGCGCTCGGGACCGTCCACCGAGGTGCCGCCGTACTTCTGGATCATGACGGACATGGCTGGATTTATAGGGTTTCGCGGTTCGGGACGCACGGTCTTTCGCTGGCTTGTGAACAATTGCTTGACCCCGCTGGATTGGGCGGGCACTCTGGTCGCTGGAGGCCCTTGGGCCGCCGAGCGTGCGCTGTGCAGCCTTGGTTCGGTGTTCGATGACGCACCCGCCTGCCCCCGCGAGCGGACGGTCCGGCCCGCCCAGTCCTGCATCCGGCGCGCACGACACTTGCCCCACCCTCGCGCGCTCCCTACAGGGAGCAGGAGGCCGCCGATGCACCGCTTCAAGACTCCGTTGTTCGCTTTGATCGCCGCGTTGCTCGCTTTCGCGCCCACCCCGGTGCCCGCCACCGACGTGGACGGTCCCGACGACTGTCAGCGCATCATCCACGACATGGGCGACGCGCCGGAGGGCATCGCCGCCTATCCGAGCGGCGTGATCGGGAAGTTCCCGACCTGCTTCGCTCCCGGCCCCATCGGGACCCAGGAGTTGGCTTGTCCGCCGATCAGCACGGCTCCCGGGCCCGCGGGGTACGTGCTGCACGATCAGACCCCCGCCATCGCGCCCAACTACTGGCTCGGGTGCTACGTCGCGCCCGGCGGGCTCTACGGAATCGACTCGGATGCCGACGGCAAGGTCAACACCCCCGCGGTCGGATTCTCGGCCTGCCTGCCCGGCGCCGCCACGGACTGCGTCGCGGCCGCCTTCCTCCCCGTCAAGACCTTCGACCAGGACGAGTGCTTCCTCGACGGCTCGGATTCCGGGTTGCTCAAGATGCCGAGCCTGGTCGTGTGCAAGCCCGCCACGGTGGACTTCTCGACCGCGAACTGCGGCACGCAGCGCCAGGTGTTTCTCAACATCCTCCTCGACATGAACGAGGATGGAGACTGGAACGACAACTTCCAGTGTCAGCCGGTGCCGGGCCCGTGCGCGTACGAGTGGGCGGTCAAGAACGCCCCGCTGCTCCTCTCGACTCCGGGCTGCGAGGTTCACACCTCGCCCCCGTTCCTGGTCGGGCCGCAGCCCGTGCACAGCTGGATGCGGATCTCGATCAGCGACCTCCCGGTGACCGACGACTACCCGTGGAACGGCCACGTCGGCATGGGCGGCCACATGCGGGGTGGGGAGACCGAGGACTATCCGGTCGAGATCACGCTCGTCACCGGAACTCAGGGATCGACCTGGGGCCGGCTGAAGGTGCTCTATCGCTGACCGCGAATGACCTGCAGTCGAGCCGTTGATTGATTCCCGTCGGCCACCTTCGCGAGAGGGTGGCCGACGTGCTGCCGGAGCGCGGCCCATGCGGCCCGGCTTGACGCTTCTCGGCGGCCCCCGATATAGTCCGCGCCGCACTTGAAGGCTTGGTGCGGAAGTAGCTCAGACCGGTAGAGCGCCACCTTGCCAAGGTGGATGTCGCGGGTTCAAATCCCGTCTTCCGCTCCATCTTTGCCGGGCCGGTCGGAGTCGGCCCCGCCCGCGCGCGGGGCCGTCGCGGCCGGCCCTTCGTGCTGGCCGAGCGGAGGTGCCCGTGAGCCGACCCACGCCATCGCCACCAGGCGGACGGCCCGCGGACCGGGCCGCCGTCGAGCGGGCCATCGAGGCCCTGATCCGGGCACTCGGCCTCGATCCGGCGGCCGAGCCCGAGCTGGTCCAGACGCCGGCGCGCGTCGCCGACCTCTACGCCGAGATCTTCTCGGGCCTCGATCCCTCGTCCGAGCCCGAGATCGCGACCTTCCCCCACGCGGGCGGCGGCGACCAGATCGTGATCGTGCGCGACCTGCCGTTCCACTCGCTGTGCGTTCACCACTTCGTTCCGTTCTTCGGCCACGCGCGTGTCGCCTACCTGCCGGGTGAGCGCATCATGGGCATCAGCGGTGCCGCGCGTCTGCTCGACTTCTACGCGCGCCGGCCCCAGCTCCAGGAGCGCCTCACGGTCCAGATCGCGGACCACCTCGAGCGGCTGCTCGCCCCGCGCGGCCTCGCGGTGGTGATCGAGGCGCGCCACCTGTGCATGGAGATGCGCGGGGTGCGCAAGCCCGGAAACGTCGAGACCCGGGTGGTGCGCGGCGCGCTCGGCGCCCCGCCCTGGGCTGGCGCGCTCGATCCGCGATCGGGGCCGTGACCCCCGACGTCGTCATCGTCGGCGCCGGGCCGGCGGGGGCCTCGGCCGCGCTCTGGGCGCGCTCGCTCGACCTGGTCCCCGAGGTGCTCGAATCCGCCGCCGAGACCGGCGGCCAGTTGGAGCTCATCCACTTCCATCCGCACGACCTCGCGGGCGTGACGAGCGGCGAGGGTGCCGCGATCGCCGCGGTGCTCGCCGGGCAGCTGCGGGACGCCGGGATCGAGGTGTTGCTTGGCGCCGCCGTCGTGGCGCTCGAGGACGGGCTCGAGACGCGCCCGCCGAGCCTCGTCACCGCCGACGGCGCGCGCCACCCGGGTAGTGCGGTACTGATCGCGAGCGGCGTGCGGCGCCGCCGCCTCGACATCCCGGGCGAGCGCGAGCTCGAAGGGCGCGGAGTCTCGTTCTCGGCGACCCGCGATCGCGCCACGCTGGCGGGCCGGCCGGTGGTGGTCGTGGGCGGTGGCGACGCCGCGTTCGAGAATGCCCTGATCCTGAGCGAGGCGGGCTGCCCGGTGACGCTGGTCGTGCGCGACCACCTGCGCGCGCGTCCCGAGTTCCGCGGGCGGGTGGCGCGCGATCCGCGCATCGAGGTGCTGGCCGATGCGCACCTGACCGCGATCCGCGGCCGCGAGCGGGTCACGGCGGTCGAGATCGCGAGCGGCGGCCGCACCTTCGAGCGGCCCGCGGAGGGGGTCGTCATCAAGGTGGGGGTGATCCCCAACACCGAGTGGTGTGCCGGCGCGCTCGATCTGGACCCGGAGGGCTACCTGCGCGTGGACGCGACCCTCCGCACCTCGCGACCCCGGGTCTGGGCCGCGGGCGATGTCACGCACCCCGTCCTCTCGGGGATCGCGGTCGCGATCGGTCAGGGGGCGCTGGCCATGGGCGCGATCCGCTCGGTCCTCCGCCCGGCCTGAGGAATTTCACCCGATCGCTCCCCGGCCGGCGAGGCGCTTCCGGGGCCCGGAGCGGGCCCCGGCGCGGGCATTTCGCGGGCATTCTCCTTGCACCATGGCAGCGCCATGGTTCCCCGGGTATCGGTCGTCATCATTCACGCGTCCGCCGAGTCGCGTCTTGCGAGCTGCCTCGATGCGCTCGAGCAGTGCCGCGTCCAGGTGCCGCTCGAGGCCATCGTCGTGGACCAGGTGGGGGATGAGGCCGCGCTCGATCCGGTGCGCCGGCGCTTTCCCTGGATCGAGGTGCTGCCCGCCCCCGACCGCCGCGGCTTCACCTTCGGCATCAACCGCGGCTTCGCGCGCGCCCGGGCCGAGTCGGTCCTCATGCTGAGCCCCGACTGCCGGGTGAGCCCCGAGGCCCTGGTTCGCCTGCTGCGGGCACTCCAGTGCGAGCCCGACCTCGCGGCCGTGGCCCCCGCGCTGCCCGACCCCTTCGGCCAGCCGGCGCGCTCGTGCGGTCGCTTCCCGGACCTGTGGACCCTGGCGTGCGACCAGCTCGGGCTGGCGGGGGCGCTCCCCGACTCGCCGCTGTTCGGACGCTACCGCTACGGCGGCCGCGGGATCGAGACGCTCGAGTACGTGGACTGGGCCTCGGGCGCCGCACTCCTCGTCCCGCGCAAGCTGTGGCTTGCGCTCGGCGGCCTGGACGAGAACCTGTTCGTGTCGCTCGAGGAGGTGGACTGGTGCCGGCGCGCGGCCCGCGCGGGCCATCGCGTGCGCATGGTGCCCGCGGCCCGGATCACGCAGCCCGGGCGCGAGGCGGGACGCGCCACCACCGACGAGACCTACCTCCACCACCTGCGCTCGTGGGTGTGCTATTTCCGCAAGCACCATGGCCCCGCCACGGCGCTGGCGGCGCGGGCGATATTGAGCGCGGGCCTGCTGCTGCGCTGGGCCGGGGTATGGCTCCCGCGCCCGCGCCCGGGCGATGCGCCACGGCCCGCGACCGCGGACCGGGCGCGGACTTGTGTCGCCGGGCTCGGCGTCGTGTGGGCCTCTTGAGCCTCGAAACCGTCGAGCTGTGGCGTCCACGTCGCGATCCCCGTCAGCGCGCGCGCCGCACGCTCGCGGGCGTGCTGGTGGTCGCGGGACTGGCCGGTTCGTGGATCGCCGCGGCGCTGCTCCGCATTCCGCTCGTGCTCCTGGCCGGGGTCGCGGCGGCGCTGGTCTTCGCGTGCGCGCCTCGCTGGCTCTCGGGGGGAGCGGCCGGCCCCGCCGACTGGGTCGTGCTGCTGCCGCGCCGCTGGGTCTCGCGCGTTCCGGGGGACCGGCGGGTCGCGCCCGAGAAGGAGCGGCGCGGCGCCGGGCGCCCGGCCGCCCCGCCGTCCGCAGTCGCCTCCGCGCCATGCAATCCGCAACGCGCGCCACGCGGGGTTGCAAGCGGTGGCCCGGTCCCGTTATAATTCCAGCCTCTCGCGATAGGCCCGGGGACGCATTGCGCCTTCCCGGGTCGTCTTTGTTTCAGCCCGCAGCGGCCCTCCATCAGGCGTCGGAGAGCGCCGCTCGCCGCATCGCGATCGAGGAACGGCCCGTGTTCGTGTACCACGCGACGGTCGCCACGAATCGACGCGGGCGGACCCGGCGGCGCTCTCGCCTGCCCCTGAGAGGCTCGTTGCGCCCCGGAGTCCCCGGCGCGGGGCCGCCGGCGGTCGAGCCCATCTCCTCGGCTCCCGCCCCGGTTCCATCTCGCTCGCGTTGGGGCTCCGGGCGCCTGGGGCCGGCGCGGCCGCTCAGGCGGCCGGGGGTGCCGCCCGCCGGCGCATGAGCCGGGCGAACTGGCGCGCCACCGCGCGCAGAAACGGCCCGCCCCAGAACCCCGCGGAAATCAAGGCTCCGAACAGCGTCACGGCGTCGATGCTCGCCCGGCCCTGCTTCTCCCAGTAGACGTCCTGGAGGTTGAGCCAGAGCGCGAACTCGTCGAGCGTGAGCGCCGCGCCCATCCCGTAGAGCAACGCCGCGATCCGGCCCCCGGTGAGCGAGGGCAGATCGGTTCCGTTGCCGGCCTGGATGAGCGCGAGGTAGCCCACCAGCAACAGCAGCATGATGCCCCAGACCAGGTGGTGGACGTGGGCCTCGCCGAAGGTGATCGAGAAGAAGTGATCGCCGCGCGCGCGCGCCGCATGGGTGATGAGGCGGGCGACGGCGAACGCCACGAAGAAGCTCGAGGAGGCCAGGAACAGGCGCTCGCGCCTCGGCTCGCGGAAGTAGCGGCGATAGAGGGCTCGAATCCGGGCCGGGATCATGCACCTCGAGAACTAGCAACGGGCGAGCCAGAGGCCTGCCGGGGCTTGCGGGTTGCAACCGCTGCCAGACCCCGCGTGGGTTGGTCGCCCACGGTGGGCCCATTATCCTGCGCCTCATGGTCGAGCGCATCAGCGGACCGGAGCTGGGCGAGCGCGACGCCGAGGTCATCGCCGCGATGGTGTTCGAGTCCCTGGGGCGCGAGTACCCGAGCCAGGTGAGCCACCGGCTCGCGAGTGCGGCGGACGCGCGCCCGCCGCGCGAGCTCACGCCCGCCTTCTTCGGGAGCTTCGACTGGCACTCGGCGGTGCACGGGCACTGGTGCATCGCCCGCCTCCTGCGCCGGTTCCCAGACGCACGCTTCGCGGCCCGGGCCCGCGCGGTGCTCGATGCCAGTCTCACGCCCGGTACGATCGCGGGCGAAACCGCCTACCTCGGGGCTCCGGGCCGCGAGGGCTTCGAGCGACCCTACGGGCTCGCGTGGCTGCTCCTGTTGGCACTCGAGCTGCGCGAGTGGACGGAACCTCACGCGCGGGCCTGGCTCGCCGCACTCGTTCCGCTCGAGAGCCTGGCGGCCGAGCGCTTGCGCACCTGGCTCCCGCGGCTCCGCTGGCCGGTGCGGTCGGGCGAGCATGGCCAGACCGCCTTCGCGCTCGGCCTGGCCCTCGACTGGGCGCGGGGCGCGGGGGAGGCGGGGCTCGAGCGGCTGATCGGCGCGCGCGCGCTCGACTTCTACGGCGGCGACGTGGATGCGCCGATGGCCTACGAGCCCTCGGGACAGGATTTCCTCTCGCCGCTCCTGGGGGAAGCCGATCTCATGCGGCGCGTGCTCGATTCCGGGCCGTTCCGCGCGTGGCTCGCGGGCTTCCTGCCGGATCTCGGGAGCGAGGCGGCGGGCCGCTGGCTCACCCCCGTGGTCCCGACCGATCGCGCCGACGGGAAGCTCGCCCACCTCGACGGCCTGAACCTGAGCCGAGCCTGGATGCTCGAAGGCGTGGCCGCGGCGCTGCCCCTTGACGACGCGCCGGGGCGGGAGCGCGTGCGCGCGCTCGAAGCGGCGGCGCTAGGCCACCGCGAGGCCGGGCTCGGCGCGCTGCCCGCGGAGCACTACGCCGGACGGCACTGGCTCGGGAGCTTCGCCGTCTACCTGCTCACGCGCCGCGGCCGGACGGCCTGATCCGAAACGCGAAGCGCCCGGCCGCCTGAAGGCCGGGCGCTCGAGTCACTCCATGATGCCGTGACTACCGGTGGCGAAACATGAACCCGAGCTGCTCGACCGCGACACCCGCCGGTCCCAGATCGGGACCGTAGGTCGCGCCACCGATGTGGTAGGCGCACACGACGTGAAACTCGAAGGCGTGCTCGAACACGCAATCGTCGAGCTTCCCCAGCACCGAGAGCCTGCCCTCGGGCATGGTGACCGTCAGGGTGCCCTCGCCACGGTCCGAGGCCACGAACCGGTTCTGCGTTCCATCGGAACTCCCCAGCGCTCCCAGGCCCTTGAGATTGGAGAGCTTGTTGTCGATGCCGGCCGGATTGAAGGTCACGAGCCAGGCCGTGTACACGCCGTTCGGGATGAGACCGGTCAGGTTCAGCTCGAACTTCGTCGTGGTGTGGTTCAGGCACGTCACCTTGGCGGTGCCGGCCGCGGCATTGAACTCGCCCAGCGTGATGACGTGTCCATCGGGAGCCGTGATGGGTTGATGGAGTCGGGATTCGAAGAGCGCGCTCCCCGGGTCGGCCGACGAGGTCTGGGCGGCGTCCTCGATGAAGAGCGGGATGTGCACGAGCCGCGAGTCGCTCACCGACGTATCGTGCTCGCCCACGATCGCGTACTGGATCTGGTGGAGGAATCCCGGAAGATCGTGGATCACGCCCGGCCCGGCCGAATACACCCTCACGATCGGGGGCGGAGGGGTTGGTCCGGCGACGGTTCCCGCGTTGTACGTGTAGTGGGTCCCGTTGCAGCCCGCGACCAACGCCGCAGCGGATACCAATAGAATACGGGTGAATCTCATTCGCTGACTCCTGTGTGAAGAAGGGTGGTGCGGCAAGAGGGACAACAATGATGACAGCAGGCGCCGGGAGCGAGCAAGCGGAATCGTTCGTTTCGCGTCGTGTTGGAGGAGGTTGGGTGCCGCCGCGGCGCCAGGCGGAATTCTGAAGGGCGCGCGGCGCCGGGCCCGCGGGCGGATTGCCCCATCGCCGGGGGGAATTTCGCCGCGCCGGCAGACGCACGGATGCCTCCGGGGCCGACGCGCTCACCGGATCACCGCTCGAGCGAGACGAATCGGGGCGGCCCGGTGAGCCCGGACCGCCCCGGCGAACCGCCGCTTCCGCGCCGCTCTAGGCGGCCTTCCGGATCAGCTCGCGCAACGCCGGCGAGAGCAGCGCCAGCTCCTCCCGAAGCTCGGCGAGCAGCCCCTCGGCCTCGGCCAGATTGGAGCAGCGGGCCAGGATCTCGAGCCGCATGGCCACGTCGGCCGCCGGGGCCGCCGCCAGCGTCAGGAGCACGCTCTTGATCGTGTGCGCCGCGCGCGCCAGGGTGGGCGCGTCGCCCCGGGCGAGCGCGTCGAGCATCTCCTTCTCGCGCTGCGGCAGGTCCTGGAGGTAGACCTCGAGGACCTCCTGCAGCATCGCGTGGTCGCCTTCCATGTTCTGCTCGAGCCGGGCGACATCGAGGACCTCGGCGCGCGGACGGACCCGGGGGGCGGGGGGCCGCGCCGGAGCTTCGATGCCGCCGCGGTTCGGGAACAGGCGCTCGAGCGTGCCGAACAGCTCGGCGGCGTTGATGGGCTTCGAAATGTAGCCGTCCATGCCCGCCTTGAGGCATGCCTCGCGATCGCCGGTCATGGCGAGCGCGGTGAGCGCCACGATCGGCACGTGGCCGCCGCGGGTCTCTTCTCCGGCCCGGATCGCCTGGGTCGCCTCGAATCCGCCCATCTTCGGCATGTGAACGTCCATGAGGATCAAGTCGAAGCTGCCGCGCTCGAGCGCCGCCAGGCATTCCTCGCCGTCGTTCGCCACGCTCACCGCGTGGCTGCGCTTCTGCAGCATGGTGACGGTCATCTTCTGGTTGACCAGGTTGTCCTCGACCAGCAGGACGCGGAGCGGCTTGGAATCGGGGGATGCACTCGAGGGGACGGGGGACATCTTCGGCGCCTCCTTCTTGAGGTCCCGCGCGGATAGGGGCCCGCGGGTGCCGCGCCCGGCGACCGCCTGGGTCACGAGCTGCTTGAGGGTCTTCTGGGAGATGGGTTTGGTGACGAACGCGGCCAGCCCGAGCTGGCGGCAGCGCAGCGCGTCACCGCTCTGGCCGCCCGAGGTGAACATCATGATGGTCGCACCGGCGACGTCGCTCATGCCCTGAATGCGCTCGGCCAGCATGAAGCCGTCGATTTCGGGCATGTGGTAGTCGACGATGATGAGCCCGAACGGTGTCCTGGCCGCGCGCGCGCGCTCGAGCTGGACGAGTGCAGCGCTCGCGCTCTCGACCGCGATCGGCTTGAGGCCGAGGCGGTGGAGCTGCTCGGCGAGAATGCGGCGGTTGGTGGCGTTGTCGTCCACGATCAGGGCCGGGAGGCCCGCGAGGTCGCCGGACTCGGCGGGGGCCAGGCCCGCCGCCTGCGTGGCCTCCGCGCCCGGGGCGACCCCGGCGAGGACCGTGAAGTGGAAGATGGTGCCGCGCCCCTCGGCGCTCTCGACCCAGATGCGGCCGCCCATCATCTCGACCAGCTTCTTCGAGATCGTGAGGCCGAGCCCGGTGCCGCCGTAGCGCCGCGTCGTCGAGTTGTCGGCCTGCGTGAACGCCGCGAAGATGCTCTCGAGCTTGGCGGCCGGAATGCCGACCCCGGTGTCGGCGACCGAGAAGCGCAGCAGGGCGGCGCCATCGCCCGGCTCCTCGAGCCCGACGCGCAGCACGACTTCGCCGCGCTCCGTGAACTTGATCGCGTTGCCGAGCAGGTTGATGAGCACCTGCCGCACCCGGGCCGGGTCGCCGACCAGCCGGGCGGGCACTTCGGGACGCAGGTCGGCGAGCAGCTCGAGCCCCTTCTGGTGCGCCCGCAGCGCCACGGTCTTGAGCGTGGTCTCGATCTCGCTCTCGACCTCGTATTCGACGCTGTCGAGGTCGAGGCGCCCGGCCTCGATCTTCGAGAAGTCGAGGATGTCGTTGATGACCGAGAGCAGCGTGTCGGCCGAGGCGCGCGCCGTGGCGAGGTAGTCGCGCTGCTCGTCGGTGAGCGCGGTGTCGAGCGCCAGCTCGGTCATCCCGATGACGCCGTTGAGCGGGGTGCGGATCTCGTGGCTCATGTTGGCCAGGAACTCGCTCTTCGCCCGGCTCGCCGCCTCGGCGCGGTCGCGCGCCACGGTGAGGTCGGCGTTGGCCTCCCGCAGCTCGCGGGTGCGGGTGGCGACCTCGGCCTCGAGGCGCTCCTGGTGCTGGCGGAGCTGCTCGTCACGGAACTGGATCATCGCCAGCATCTCGTTGAACCCGTCGATGAGCTCGCCGACCTCGTCGTCGCCGCGCTTGACCGCGCGCACCGAGAAGTCGCGCTCCTCGGTGACCGTGCGCGCCGCCCCGGCGAGCGCGAGCACCGGGTCCGAGATCAGCGACTGGAGCCGCGAGGCGAGCATCAGGGCCACCAGCGAAGCGAGCACCAGCACCGCGAGCATGAGCAGCCCGTAGCGCCGCACCCGCGCGTGCATCTCGTCGAGATCCGAGCGGATGTACAGGGTCCCGATGATCTCGCTCTCGAGCACGATGGGCCGCGTCACGCTCAGGTAGTCGCGCTCGAGCTTCATCCCCGCGGCCTCGGCGCGCGCCGGCCAGGCCCCGTCCGCCTGGTCCTCGCGCCGGTAGGTCGCGAACGGGGTGCCGTCCTGGCGGTAGATGCAGGCCGAGACCACGTGCGACTGGGCGCGGAGCGCCCGCACCTGGTCGCGGGCGGCGTCGGGGTCGCGGAAGGTGAGCGCCGCGGTGCTGTTGGTGCCGATGACGTCGGCGAGGATCGAGAGGTCGCGCGCCATGGTCTTGCGGTACGTGACCTGTTCGTAGGCCACGAACGCCCCGCACGCCAGCAGCAGCGCGACCACGCTCGTCAGCATCATGATGAGCGTGAGCTTGCGGCGAATCGAGAGGTGGCGCAGGAAGTTCATCGGTTGGCCGCCGGATCGGATTCGACGATGTGGGCGAGCGCCAGCAGCCGCGCGCTGATCTTGAGCCCCGCCCGCTCCGCGCGGGCCTGATGGATCTCGAAGCGCACCTTGTCGTCCTCCGCCACGAAGTCCACCATGCCGCCACCTTCGACGAACCCGGGCGCATTTGCCACGGTGAGGGCCGGGGCCCCGCGGAGCTGGCGGACCACCTCCGGAAGGCGATCCAGGGCCGAGGCCGCGATGTACAGGATCTGGCTCCCGGTCACGTCCTGCACCCGGCCCACGACGCGCACGAACACCGGCCGGCCATTGAGGCTTTTGGTGCTGAGGTTGGCCGCCAGGGCCTCGGCGAGGGAATCGTCACCCAGGATCGTGAACACGAAATCGCTCTCGCCCTTCGCGAACGCCGATTCCGGCCACTTGATGAATTTGGCAATGTTCAGGAGCATGTCGGCCTTGACCTGATTCACGTCCTCGGCGCGCGCCGGCCCTGCGGTCAGCGCGCACAGCACGAGGGCCGGCACCGAGAGAGCGAAGATCGCGCGCAGGGGCCAGCTCCCCGCCCCGGGTGGTCGTTCACGCGGACAAGGATGGAATCCGCCGCCGTGCCGCCGCGGTCTGGAAATGGAATGCCTCACGATTTGCGGTCGTCCTGGGAGCGTGCTCGAAGTTCCCAACGATCCGACTCCGTTCGGAAGAAAGCCTGCGGCCCTTCCGGTCGGTTATCGGCCACCCATGTAAGGGGACTGAACGGTCGAGCGTCTCGATTCGGAGACCGGCATGGCCCAATTCAGGGAGGGTGGGGGCGCCCTTCAGAGCGGGCCCGGCGCCGCCGATACCGCGAGGGAAGCCCGTATCAGGCCTGGGAGCCGGTGGGAACCCGGGAGGCCGAGATCGGGTTTACGAGCTGACGCGCGTCCTGCGACCGCCCCCGGCGAGCGCCCGCACCCGGCCGAGGTCGAGCACTCCCTTGGCGCCCCAGCCCGCGACACCCGCGGGAATCGCGGGACGGAACGACTCGTAGAGCGCGTAGGCGCGCTCGGCGAGCGAGCCGGGAGGGAGCGAGGCGGCGAGCGCCGTCATCGCGCGGCGGGCCGGCTCGAGCGAATCCCCGAACTTGCCCTCGAGGTAGCGCACGACCGCATCGGGGTCCGACGGCTTGCCGTCGCGGTCGACCGCCCGCACACCCGCCCGGGTGCGCGCGACCGGGATCGTGCGCGCGAGCAGCTCGACCGAGAGTGCCGCGCCCGCCCGAGGCTCCTGCTTCGCCTTGGACTTCTCCGTGTGCTTCACGATCCCGAGCGTGCGCGCCTTGGAGGCGGCGTTGAGCCCTGCGACCGCGCGCCCGAGGCTGAGCGACTCCTCACGGTCGTAGCCCAGTCGCTCAGCGACGACCGCCGCCCACAGGGTGAGGACGGGCGCGCGATTGATGTCGATCCGATCGGACTCCGCCATGCGTGGAGTATCTCCGACCCCCGGACCCCGGTCCAGCGGGCTCGCCGCACACGTAGATGCGCTCGCGATTGCGCAGGTGGCCCACCCGGCCCACCTTCTCGCCCTTCGGGTTGTAGATCCCGATGCGCGCGCCGACGTAGCGCGGGTGGTCGCGCTCGATGACGGTGACCGGCCCGCGGCTCGCAAGCATCTCCTCGATCTCCGCGCGCGTCAGGTAGCCCTCGTCGCTGAACGAGAGCACGATGACGGGGGCGCGCACCGCCGCGATCAGGCCGGTCATGGCGGCCTTGAAGCCCAGGCGCGAGTTGAAGCGGCTCGCGCGCTCGCGGCAGTCCACGCGCTTGCACGCCGTGCCGTACACCTCGGGCTTGTCCCAGCGCACCAGCGTCTCCCAGATGTGATAGTTGCCGCGGTACGAATGCTGGTTGTACGGCGGGTCCAGGTAAGCGACGTCGGCGCGAAGCCTCCGGGCTGCCTCGAGCGCATCGAGCCCGCAGGCGCGCCCCTTGCCGGCCGCGGCGCGCGGCAGGAGCGCCGGCAGGCGCAGCTCGAGGTCGTTCGCGGCGCGCGGCGCCCAGCGCTTGAGGTAGGCCATCTGCACCCCGGTCGTCGAGTCCACTCGGTCGGCGGCCTCCATGAGCGAGACCAGAACGACCGCCTCGAGCTCGGGCGGGAGCCCCTTGCGCGCTACGCACTCGCGGATCGCGTCGATCCGCTCGCCGTTGCGGGGCTGGAAGAAGCGCGAGCGCTCGCAGAACGTGTGGGTGAAGTACCCGGGACGGCCGCGCAGCCGGCTCAACTCCGCGATCAGCGTCGTCGCCTCCTCGAGCAGCGCCTCGCGGTCGGCCTGCACGTAGCAGCGCGCCAGGGTCTCGGCGTAGGCGTTGTGATCGTTCGCGAACACGCGATAGCCCGCGCGCTTGAGCGCGTGCCCGACGCGCGAGGTGCCGGAGAACAGGTCGGCGACCGTGCGCGTGCCGGGCAGGCGCGCGATCGTCTCGAGGATGAGCGGAACCAGCACGCGCTTGGAGCCGATGTACTTGATCATGGGCGCCCGGATGATACGATGATCCGGCAGCCGTTCCAGCCCGGTTCGATCTCCCTCACCCCACCCGCGACCCGAGGAGCCCGCCGCCCATGATGCTGTCGCTCGAATCCACGCTCGGCACCGTGTTCAAGATCTACGGCGTGTTCTGGGCCGTTGTGCTGATCGTGCTGTTCTTCGGTGTCGGGATGCTCTCGAAGCGCCGCTGACCTCACGCCCCGCCCGCCAGCGCCCGCATCCGCTCGAGCAATGCGACCAGCCCGCGGGTGTCGAGCGCGCAGTACGCCCTTAGCGCCGCGCGTAGGCTCTCCTTCTCGCCGGGAGCGAGACGCGCGCCCTCGAACATGAGGCGCGCGATCTCGCGGCTCGCCATCGTGCCGTCCGCGACCTCGAGCCCCTCGTAGCTCAGCTCCGGGACGAGCGCGGGCAGCACCGCCTTGAGGCTGAAGCTGCCGCCGAAGTCCGGGTGGTAGACGTGGTCGCGCAGCACCGGCCAGGGATCGGCCAGGCGCTCCGCGATCGCCATCAGCTCCCGCCGGTGCTCCGGGGCCGCGGCCGCCACCATCTCGATGCCGCGGCGCTCGAACGTCATGTTGTAGGCGACCACCGAGCGCGCGCCCCGGCAGGCCTCGACCAGGCGCGCCGCCAGCTCGGAGCGCGGGTCGCCCGGGCCCTCCGCCAGCCACTCGTGATGGACGAGCGTGCCGTCCGGGGCGAGCCGGTCGCAGCTGAACTGGGCCGGGACCTGGTCGTACGGCCGGCAGCCGTTCCAGACCGGGATCGCGGGCTGAACGGTCTCGAAATCGAGGAAGGCGAGCGGCGGCTCGAACACCTCGAGGGACCGCGCGAGGTCGCCCTCGACGATCATGCGCCCCGACGTGACCGCGCGGCGCTGCCGGTTGGCGATGGGGTGCGGGGTGAGCGCGGGGGGCAGCTGGTCGATGGTCACGTAGCCCTGCGCCTCGAGGTCGTCCGCGCGCTTGCCGGCGAGGAAGAGCGTGCTCACGTGATGCTCCGGCCGCTCGGGCCAGCAGCGCCCCATGAAGGGGCAGGGCCGCGGCGAGGTGCAGTGCGGGCCGATCGGGATGGGCGGGAGCGGCCCGGCCAGCATTTCGAGCTGGGCCGCGATGCGGGCCGGCACGTCGGGGAGCAGGTCCTGGACCTCGGCCGTCACGTCGGCGCGCTCGAACAGGTTGCTCAGGTCGGGGTGGACGCAGGCGCGGTTCAGGTGCATGACCTCCGCCCGCCGCACCTCGAGGCCGCTCGCCGCGAGCACGTGGGCCTGGATCGCCACGTCGGGCAGGTGCTCGTCCTTGACCCTGGTCGAGGACTTGACCTCGATGAGCCCCACGCCCTCGCCGCGCCGCTCGAGGATGTCCACCGCCACGAACACGCGGTCGGCGAAGAACGAGGCCTCGTACACCACCCGCGCGCCGTTCGAGAGTGCTTTCCGCGTGGCCGCGGCCTTCTCCTTCATGCGGTCGTAGGGCAGGTCGATGAGCACGCCGCCCGGAACGTAGGCGCGCGCGGCCTCCCCGACCTGTGTGCCCTGATCGAACAGCGCTTGAAGGTCGGGGTCGGGCTTGAGCTCGGGCGCGTCGGGCTCGTGGACCCGCCACCACAACAACTTGTGGCATTGAAGCCCGGCGGTGAAACGCGACTTGGACAGACGCATGCGGCGATGATAACCGCCCCACGGCCGCCGCGTCGGGTCGCCGGGGTGTATTCTGACGCGCGTCAGGCGCGGCCCGTCATGACAGGCTCCGGGATTCGCATGCCGCGGGAGCGATGGAAGCGCGGCCGCCCGCAATCGGTTGCGACCATTGAAGGTGCCGGGAACGGCGCTTGGCCTGCGGATCGTCTGCCATCGTGGCACGCCGGATGCCAATCATTGTCGCTGGCAAGCTCTTGCCTCAAGGAGGCCCACCATGGCGGTCACCGAGAAGGCCCGATCCGAGAAGATCTCACCCGTGCGCCCGAGACGCTTCGAGGAGCGCACGGACCCACGCACCGGCGAGCGCTTCCTCGCGGTCTACAAGCGCGGCGCGGCGCTCAAGGACGATCCCATTCTCAACAAGGGAACCTGCTTCACGCCCGAGGAACGCGACCAGTTCGGGCTGCGGGGCATCATCCCGCCCGCGGTCTCCACGGCGGGCGACCAGGCGAGCCGGGCCTACGAGAACTATCTGCACATCAAGGACGACCTGGGGCGCTACCTGTTCCTGGCCTCGCTCCAGGATCGCAACGAGACGTTGTTCTTCCGGCTGCTCCAGGATCATCTCGAGGACATGGTGCCGATCGTCTACACGCCCACGGTCGGCCTGGCCTGCGAGACCTACAGCCACATCTATCGCCGCCCGCGCGGACTCTACGTGTCCGCGCTCGACCGCGGCCGCATGGTCGAGGTGCTGCGCAACGCCGACATCGACCACGCGAAGATCATCGTCGCCACGGACAACGAGGCCATCCTGGGCCTCGGCGACCTGGGCGTGGGCGGCATCGGGATCGCGATCGGCAAGCTCGCGCTCTACAGCGCGGCCGCGGGCATCCACCCCGCCTACTGCCTGCCGCTCGACTTCGACCCCGGCACCGACAACAAGGCGCTGCTCGAAGACCCGCTCTACCTCGGGGTGCGCCAGCGCCGGCTGCGCGGCGAGGCCTACTATTCGCTGCTCGATGAACTGGTCGCGGCGCTCGCCGAGGTCTTCCCCGGAACGCTGGTCCAGTGGGAGGACTTCTCCAACGTCACCGCGTTCGAGACCCTGAACCGCTACCGCCGCAAGCTTCCGAGCTTCGACGACGACATCCAGGGGACCGGCGCCGTGGTGGTCGCCGGGATCCGCGCGGCGGTGCAGCTCGTCGGCCGCAGCCTCGAGGACGAGCGCGTCGTGTTCTTCGGGGCCGGAGCCTCGGGCGGCGGCTCGGCGCTCGCGGTCCGGCACGCGATGCGCGCGGCGGGCGTGCCCGAGGGCGAGGTCGCGGATCACGTGCTGGTCCTGGACTCCCACGGGCTCATCCTCTCCGACCGGCCCGGCCTGTCGGGCACCAAGCGCGAACTCGCCGCCCGTCCCGAGCGGGTCGTGGGCTGGGAGGTCGGCCGCGACGGTCACTTCCGGCTCGCCGAGGTCGTGCGCGCCTTCAAGCCCACGGTGCTGGTCGGCGTCTCGGGACAGCCCAACGCCTTCACCGAGGAGATCATCACCAGCATGCACCGGGGTTGCGAGCGCCCCATCATCCTGGCGCTCTCGAATCCCACCAGCCGCGTCGAGGCGCAACCCCAGGACGTCATCCGTTGGACGCGGGGTGCGGCGGTCATGGGGACCGGGAGTCCGTTCCCGCCCGTGGAATGGGGCGGCATGCTCCACCACATCGGACAGGGCAACAACGTGCTCGTCTTCCCCGGCATCGGGCTGGCGTCGGTGGCGGTGGGCGCGCGCTGGCTGCCCGACGAGGCCTTCGCCGCGGCCGCGGATGCCCTGTTCGAGTACGTCGCGCCCTCGATCCGCGTCGGGGCGCCGATCTTCCCGCCGCTGCGCCGCCTGCGCGAGATCTCGCGCACCGTCGCCATCGAGGTGGGGTGCGCGCTCGTGAAGGCCGGGGCGGCCCCCGAACTCACGCGCGCCCAGATCGAGGAGCGCGTGAGCGCGGAGATGTGGGAACCGGTCTACCGGGCCTACCGGCCCGGAGCCTGAGGCGGTAACGAGGGAGGATCACCATGGCCACGGCCAAACAGGCCGATCTCGCGGGACCGGGGATCGGCACCTATGCGGAAGTCGAGCGCATCCTGCCGTCCGATTACCGGTCGCAGCTCGGTCCCCGGGAGACGCAGTTGGCGCTGCACGCGCTCAAGCGCCACATCGAGGACGGGTTGTGCCGGGAGCTCCATCTCTTCCACGTCGAGGTGCCGCTGATCGTGAGCCGCGAGAGCGGCATCAACGACAACCTCGACCGCGACGGCTCGCGCACGCCGATCGAGTTCCCGTGCGGACTCGGGCTCGAGCAGCCGATCGCCGCGCAGATCGTCCAGGCCGCGACCAAGTGGAAGCGGATGGCGCTGCGCCAGTTCGACTGCAAGGTCGGGGAGGGCATCTGCACCGACATGCGCGCGGTGCGCAAGGACTACTTCCTCGACCACGATCACAGCGCCTACGTGGATCAGTGGGACTGGGAGCGCGTCATCCGCGCCGATCAGCGCAACTTGAAGATGCTGACCGACACGGTGCGGTCGATCTGGAAGGTCCTCAAGGGGGCGGAGATCTTCATCCAGAAGGAGTTCCCGAAGCTCGTCACCGGCCGCTATCCGAATCTGCCCGACGAGCTGACCTTCATCCACGCCGAGGATCTGCTCGACATGTATCCGGATCTGCCGCGCAAGCAGCGCGAGACCAAGATCCTCCAGACCCACCCCGCGATCTTCATCATCGGGATCGGCGCGGTGCTCAAGGACGGCTTCCCGCACGAGATGCGCGCCGCGGATTACGACGACTGGATCACGCCCACGGTGTCGGAGGACGGCCGGCTCCGCAACGGGCTCAATGGCGACATCCTGGTGTGGAACCCGGTGACGAAGCGGCGCCACGAGCTGTCCTCGATGGGCCTCCGGGTCACCAAGGAATCGCTGCGCCGGCAGCTCGAGATCTCGGGGCAGCTCGAGTTCCTCGAGCTCCCGTACCACCAGGCGATCCTCGAGGACCGGCTGCCGCTTTCGATCGGCGGCGGGATCGGGCAGTCGCGCACCACGATGCTCCTGCTTCGCAAGGCACATCTGGGCGAAGTGAGCGTCACGGTGTGGCCCAAGCAACTCAAGGAGATGAGCGCAAAGAAGAACATCCACGTGCTGGAGTAGACGGGGGACGCTGCCGGGCGCGGCAATCGGGCCTGCCCAATCGGGCGCAGTTCTGCCATGATGTGGGCGAGTTCGGCCGACGGGCTGACGGTCCCGCATCCATCCGAAAGGAGCATGCGACATGAGCAGACTCGATATGCCGGTCATGACGGCGTCGAAGAACGCCCCGGCAAAGGATTACGTGACGTCCCTGATGGCGCGGGTCAAGGCGCAGAACCCCGCCGAGCCCGAGTTCCACCAGGCGGTGCAGGAGGCCGTCGATTCGCTGAGCCTGGTGCTCGATCGACACCCCGAGTACCGCGCTGCGAAGATCCTCGAGCGGCTGGTCGAGCCCGAGCGCGTGATCATGTTCCGCGTGCCCTGGCAGGACGACCGCAACGAGATCCAGGTCAACCGCGGGTTCCGAATTCAGATGAACAGCGCGATCGGCCCTTACAAGGGCGGGCTGCGCTTCCACCCTTCCGTGACGCTCGGCATCCTCAAGTTCCTGGCCTTCGAGCAGGTGCTCAAGAACTCGCTCACCACGCTGCCCATGGGCGGCGGCAAGGGCGGCTCGGACTTCGATCCCAAGGGGAAGAGCGACAACGAGGTCATGCGCTTCTGCCAGAGCTTCATGACCGAGCTGTGGCGCCACATCGGTCCCGACACCGACGTTCCGGCCGGCGACATCGGCGTGGGCGGCCGCGAGATCGGCTACCTGTTCGGACAGTACAAGCGCCTCGCGAACGAGTTCGCGGGCGTGCTGACGGGCAAGGGCATGAACTGGGGCGGCTCGCTCATCCGGCCCGAGGCAACCGGCTACGGCTGCGTCTACTTCGCCGCCGAGATGCTCAAGACCCGCAAGCAGACGCTCGACGGGAAGATCTGCCTGGTCTCGGGGAGCGGCAACGTCTCGCAGTACACGGTCCAGAAGCAGATCGACCTGGGGGCCAAGCCCATCACGCTGTCGGACTCCGACGGCATGATCATCGACTCGGAGGGCATCAACCGCGACAAGCTGGCGTGGGTCATGGATCTCAAGAACGTGCGCCGCGGCCGCATCAAGGACTACACCGACAAGTTCAAGAGCGCTCGCTACGTCGCGACCGACGCCACGCGCAACTACAGCCCGCTGTGGGACGTCAAGGCGGACTGCGCCTTCCCGAGCGCCACGCAGAACGAGATCAACGGCAAGGACGCGGCGAACCTGGTCAAGAATGGCGTCACGCTGGTCTCCGAGGGCGCGAACATGCCGACCACGCTCGAGGGCGTGAAGGTGTTCCTGGATGCCGGCCTGCTCTACGGACCCGCCAAGGCCGCCAACGCCGGCGGCGTGGCCACCTCGGGCCTCGAGATGTCGCAGAACAGCATGCGCATGAGCTGGACCCGCGACGAGGTGGACGATCGGCTCCACAAGATCATGATCGCCATCCACAAGAACTGCTTCGAGACCGCGGAGAAGTACGGAACGCCGGGGAACCTGGTCAACGGCGCGAACATCGGCGGATTCCTCAAGGTCGCCGACGCGATGATGGATCAGGGTCTGGTCTAGATAGGACGGCTGGCATGAGGGACGCGGGGTGGGTATCCTCCACCCCGCGTTGCCTTGACCCCGCCACCGTCAGAGCCGCACCACCGAATACCTGTCTTCGCGGAGATCCGATGCATGCCAGGCTGGTGCTGATCGTCGCCGCCGTCGGCAAGTCCCCGAAGCTACGCTCGGTCGCATGAGCGATTTCAGGCGCTTCCTCCCGCCCATCAACAGCACCGGCTACTACATCCTGCTCGGCGTGGTCGCGATCGTCATCCTTGGGCCGCTGGGCGGCATCACCGCCGCCTACATGAACTTTTCGCTCGGCTTCTTCGTCGGCGGTCAGGTGCTGGCGGGCATCCTCGGCAGCGTCGTGACTTACGGCTACGGCGCCGAGGGCAAGCACGGCGCCAACTACATGCAGACCATGGCCGCCTCGGTGGCCAGCCTCTCCGGCATGGCGGTGCTGATCCAGGCGATGACCTGGCTCGGCCTCGCCGAGCCGCCGGTGTGGCAGATGGTGCTCTATTTCATGTGCATCGGCATGCTGGGCGTGGGCGTCGGCATGCTCTACACGCCGATCCTCGTCGATCGCATGCAGCTCAGCTTCCCCTCGGGCTTCGCGGTCGCCAACATCCTGCGGGCCCTCACCGACTTGAGGCTGCTCAAGCGCTCGATCGCCAAGCTCGGCGGCGGCACGCTGGGCGGGCTGCTGAGCGGGCTCGGGGTGAGCATCCCGCTCGAGGGCGCGGCCGGCCAATGGCTGGGGCGGTTCTCCGCCACCGGCTACTCGGCCTCGACCCTCGGCGCCGGGATGATCGTGGGCGTGAGGATCGGCGTGCCCGCGACTGTCATGGGCGCGATCGGCGTGTGGCTCACGCCGTGGCTGCGCGCCCACGGCTGGCTCGATGCGCACGCGCCGTTTCGAAAGATCGGCTTCATCGTCGCGCTCGGCATGATCATGGGTGCCGCCGCGGTGGACATGGGCGTCCTCGCCGTGTCGGCCGTGAAACAGTGGGGCAAGTCCAAGGCGGCCGAGCCGGCCGAGGACTGGAAGCGCACCGACAGCAGGATGCTGTGGCTGTGGGTGGCGTTCTGGGGATGCGCCGTGGCGTGGATGGGCGTGTCGGTCCTCCACCTGCCGCTGCTGTTCGTGCTGATCGCGATCGCGCTCGTATTCGTGTTCCTGATGGTGAACGGCATCTCGCTCGGAATCTCGGACAGCAACCCCATCTCGAGCGCGTTCGTGCTCACCGTGTTCATCCTGGCCGCCTGCGGGCTCACGAACCCCGTCACGGGCCTGCTGTGCGCGGCCATTCTGCTGATCTCGACCAGCGTGGGCTGCGACATGCAGCAGGACCGCTCGACCGGCTGGCGGCTCGGCACCAACCGCGTGATCCAGTTCCGCTACCAGGTGATCGGCGTCACCATGGGCGCGGTGATGAGCGTGGTGCTGGCGCGGCTGTTCATGAAGGCCTACCCGATCCTCGCCATCAACCAGTACGCCCACCCCGAAACAGCGGGCATTGCCAAGTGGCAGTCGGCGATGACCTTCAAGTTCGTCGGCGCGCTCGACGGGCTCGCGCATCCCAACACGCGCGTGATGATCGCGCTCGCACTCGGGCTCACGATCGGGTTCGTCACGGAGGCGCTGCGCAAGTTCATCAAGAGCCGCGGCGGCTGGAAGGCCTGGGTCGCCGGGAGCCGCGCGGGCTTCGTCACGGACCTGGTGCTCGACTGCGTGCTGCTGCCGAGCCCTTACGCCTCGTCGTTCGGCGGGTTCGTGGAGTTCGGCACCTCGGCCTGGTTCGGCGCCGGCGGCGTCGTCAGCTCGCTGCTCCAGACCTGGCAGTCGAAGCAGCCCCGCAAGCCGGAAGAGGAGGGCCTGCCCGAGGACATGAGCACCATGTCGCTCGTGGGCGGCGGGCTGATCGCGGGCGATTCACTCGCCGCGCTGGGGCTCGGGATCTGGGGGCTGCTGCACACGGTGCTGTGAGCCGGACCTCGCCTCTACGACCGCCCGGACGAAGAACCTGCGAGCCATCGTCGTGTCAGGTGCTGTGGTTGGAGTCCGAGCGCGGGGTGGCTATGCTCCACCCCGCGTTTCCTTTTCCCCGAGCGAGACCCTGACGATCGGCATTCCCGCATGAGCCCGAGATGATTGGCGCCGACCCGGCCCCCGCGGCGGACGCCAGCAGCCCGTTCCAGGGGTTCCAGAACCTGATGCCCTGGCGGGTGCGGGACATCCTGCTGGTTTCGAGCCTCTACGATTCGTTCACGCTCCAGGAGGATGGCCGGCTCAACGAGCTGATCCTGGGCGAGTTCCTGGAGCTCTCCCTCCACCACACGCCCGGGCTCACGCACGTCTCGAGCGGGGCCGAGGCGCTGGCACTTGCGAAGGCCGAGCCGCGCTTCAACCTCATCCTCACGACCCCGCAGCTCGGGGACATGGACGCGACCGAGCTGGCGCGCGAGGTGCGGCGCGCCGGGCTCGACGCCCCGGTGGTCGTGCTCGCCTACGACAACGTCGAGCGCAAGGAGTTCCAGGCGACTCACGACGTCTCGGACATCGAGCGCGTCTTCCTGTGGCAGGGCAACGCGCGCATCCTGGTCGCGATCGTCAACTACGTCGAGGACAAGCGCAACGTCGAGCACGACACGGCCACCGCCGGCGTGCCGGTGATCCTGCTGATCGAGGACAACGTCCGCTACTACTCCTCGTTTCTGCCCACGATCTACACCGAGCTCATCCGCCAGTCCGAGCGCCTGATCAGCGAGGGCGTCAATCTCTCGCACAAGCTGGTGCGCATGCGGGCGCGGCCCAAGATCCTGCTGGCCAGCTCCTTCGAGGAGGCCTGGGATCTGTTCAACCGCTACCGCCCCCATCTGCTCGGACTCATCTCGGACATCGAGTTCCCGCGCGCGGGCACGCTCACGCGCGAAGCCGGATTCGATCTGGCCCGCATGGCGCGCGCGGCGGTGCCCGACCTGCCGATCCTGCTGCAATCGAGCCGCGCCGAGTTCGCCCCGGGGGCGCACGCGGTCGGGGCCTCGTTCCTGCGCAAGTACTCCGAGACGCTGCTCTCGGACCTGCGGCGCTTCATGGTCGAGCACTTCGGATTCGGCGATTTCATCTTCCGCATGCCCGACGGGGCCGAGGTGGCACGCGCAACCGATCTCAAGGGCCTCGAAGAGAAGCTGCGCAGTGCACCGGCGGCGAGCATCGCCTTTCACGGCGAGCGCAACCACTTCTCGCGCTGGCTGCGCGCCCGCACCGAGTTCGCGCTCGCGGACCGGCTGCGGCCGCGCCAGGTGTCGGACTTCCCGACCATCGAGGGCCTGCGGCACGACCTGATCGAATCCATCGCCGACTACCGGCGCGAGCAGGGCGAGACGCTGGTCGCCGACTTCGACCGCCAGACGTTCGATGCGCGCAGCAACTTCTTCGCCCGCATCGGCGGCGGGTCGCTGGGCGGCAAGGCGCGCGGGCTGGCGTTCGTGCGCTACCTGCTCAACTACCACCGCCTGGGCCGGCGCTTCGAGGGCGTGCGCATTTCCGTGCCCCCGGCGGTCGTGCTCGCCACGGATTGCTTCGACCGCTTCCTGGCGGCGAACGACCTGGTCGAGTTCGCGCTGCGGAGCCAGGACGACGAGGAGATGCTGCGCCGCTTCCTGGCCGCATCGCTCCCGGAGGACGTGGTCCAGGACCTGCTCGCGTTCCTCGACGCGGTGCACGGGCCGCTGGCGGTGCGCTCCTCGAGCCTGCTCGAGGACTCGCAATACCAGCCCTTCAGCGGCGTGTACGAGACCTTCATGCTGCCCAACAACGACCTCGAGTTCGGCGCGCGGCTCGAGCAGCTCATGCAGGCCATCAAGCGCGTGTATGCCTCGACCTTCACGCTGCGCGCCAAGGCCTACCTTCAGGCCACGCCCTACCGGCTCGAGGAGGAGAAGATGGCGGTCGTCCTCCAGCGCATCGTGGGGGCACCGCACGGGCCGCGCTACTACCCCGACTTCGCCGGGGTCGCACGCTCGTATAACTTCTATCCCACCTTGCCGCTGACCTCCGAGGACGGCGTGGCGGCGGTGGCGCTGGGCCTGGGGCGGGCGGTGGTCGAAGGGGAGCGCTGCGTCATGTTCTGCCCGCGCTATCCCCGGCATCCGCTCAACGCCTCCTCGGTGGAGGAGATCGTCGCGGGCGCCCAGCGCGAGTTCTGGGCGCTCGATCTCGACCGGGCGCGCGAGGCGGGTGTCTCCGAGCCCTCGCTGCGCGAGACCCACTACGGGCTCGGCACCGCCGAGGAGGACGGCACGCTGCAGGCGCTGGGCTCGACCTACTCGGCCGAGAACGGCGCGATCTACGACGGGCTCGCGCGCGCCGGCGCCCGGCTGGTCACCTTCGCGCCCATGCTCAAGCACGGCGTGTTTCCGCTCGCCGAGATCCTCGCGCACCTGCTCGAGGTCGGGCGCCACGGCATGAACCGGCCGGCCGAGATCGAGTTCGCGGTGCGCCTGAGCCGGAACCCGGCCGAGCCGCACGAGTTCGGCTTCCTCCAGATGCGTCCGCTAGTCCTGAGCCGCGAGAGCGGCGAGCTGGAGGTGGACGAGACCCACACCGAGCGGCTGATGTGCCGCAGCACGCGCGTGCTGGGCAACGGGATGATCGACACCATGAAGGACGTGGTCGTGGTCGATTTCAATCGCTACGAGCGCTCGGGCAGCGCCGATGCGGCCGCGGCGATCGCCCGGTTCAACGCCGAGCTCGCGCGCGCGGGCCGACCCTACCTGCTCATCGGCGTGGGGCGCTGGGGATCACGCGACCCGTGGCTCGGGATCCCGGTGACCTGGGATCAGATCGCGGGGGCACGGGTGATCGTCGAGGCGGGCTTCAGGGATTTCCCGGTGACCCCGTCGCAGGGGAGCCACTTCTTCCAGAACCTGACCTCGTTCCAGGTCGGCTACTTCACGGTCAACGCCGATGAGGACGAAGGCTTCGTGGACTGGGCGTGGATCGAGTCGCAGCGCGCCCGGGGCCAGCGCGGGCTGGTGCGCCACCTTCAGTTCGATGAGTCGGTCGTGGTCAAGATGAACGGCCGGCGCGGCCGCGGCGTGATCTACAAGCCGGGCCGGGCGCCCGCGGTCGAGCGCTGAGCGAGGTTGGTCCAGGTCCGCAGCGGGTGACGCAGCGTGCCCAGGGCGAAGCTCGCGGACAGACCACCACCGAAGCCGAACAGGCCGAACTTGCTGCCGACCTCGAGCGCGTCGGGATGGACCGCCAGCGCCAGCGGGATCGAGGCGCTGGTCGTGTTGCCGAACCGGCCCTCGCCGCTCAGTACCTTGCCGTGGAATCCCCGCTCGCGCCACGCCTTGACGATCGACCCGTTGAGCGTGAGGTTGGCCTCGTGCAGCGCCACGAAATCGAGCCCGTCGAGCGCCCAGCCCGACTTGGCGAGCGCCGCGTCCAGGGCCGGCCCGCTCACGAACGGCACCAGGATCTCGCGCACCGCGGCGCCGTCCATGGCAAGCCGGTGCTCGCCGGCCTCGATCCCCCGCGCCGAGAGCCAGGGCTGGCGCGATCCCCCGGCCGGCGTGCGAATGATGTCGGCATGGCTGCCGTCGAGCCAGCTCCAGAACTGGGAGGGCGAGAACCAGTCCTCGGCCTCGGGCACGGCGACGCACAACGCCGCGGTGCCGGCATCGCCAAGCACGGTGGCGAAGCCGCGGTCGCGCCAGTTGATGGTCGCGCTCATGCGGTCCGCGCCCACCAGCAGGATGCGCCGCGCAAGCCCCGAGCGGATGAGCGCGTAGCAGAACATGAGCGACGTCACCCAGCTGCTGCATGCCAGCGAGACGTCGGCGCCCTTGATCTCGCGCGGGACCGGGCCCTGCCACACCGGGATGCCGAGCTCGTGCTGGAGCAGCGCCGCGTCGGGCGGGCTGTAGAGGTAGGAGGGCGTGACGCTCGCCACGATGATCGCGTCCACGTCGGAAGGCGACCGTCCCGAGCGCTCGAACAGCAGGCGGGCGGCGCGGGTCGCGAGGTCGATGGTGCCCTCGCCCTCGGCGCAGAAGCGGCGCTCGCTGAACCCGATGAAGCGCCGCACCCAGCGGTCGCTGGTCTCGAACAGCTTGGCCTGCTCGGGCTCGAGCGTCCCGCCGCCGTTACCGCTCGCGCGGGCGCTGAGTCGCATCCGCTCGAGCCGCAGGCGCGCGGCGACACGGGAGTTGCTCCACACGTGCTCGGGGGCGTACGCGGCCAGCCCGTCGAGCCGCATGCCATGAACGGTCGAGTTCAAGAGGTGCATCCCTCCGGGGAGGGCTCAGCGCACACCATAGACGCCGAGCATAGCGCAAATGGCCGGGTCGACGCGACGGTCTTGAAAGCGGACCCCGGCCAGCGTGCCAACCGGGCCCGTTTCTGCGATGATGCAGCCGATACGGGGTTTCGATGAGGTCGAGGCTCGGAGCTTGCCCCCGGCAAGCGAGAGCCTGCAAGAGGAGTCCATATGGCAGCAAGCAAGAGGCCGTCCTTCCTCAAGCGACAGAAGGAGCAGCAGCGCGCGGCGCGGGCGCTCGAGAAGCGCGAGGCGAAGCGGGCGCGCAAGCAGGCGAAGCAGGCCGAAATCGCCGAGGGCAGCGGGCCGGAGCCGGAAGATCTGGATGTCGAAACGGGCTCGGACCTCCCGGAGGGCGAAGAGACCGTGCAGTAGGCGGGCCGGCGAGACGCCGGCCGGTGGGGCGCGCCTTCAGGCGTGACTCGCCCGCGAAATCGCCGCGAAGTCGATGAACCCGCGCTCGGGATTGGTGCTCAACAGCTTGACCCGCACCCGGTCCCCGACGTCCAGTCCGTGCGCTCCCTCCTCGATCCGCCCTTCTACCGGCGGATCGAAGATGCGGGCCCAGGTGCCCTTGCTCGAGGCGCCGGTGACGATGCCGTCGAACTCCTGGCCGACCCGGTCCTCGAGCAGGCAGGCCGCCGCCGCCTTGGCCAACAGCCGCTCCACCTTCTGCGCCGCGTCCTGCTTGAGCGTGCAGTGGGTGGCCAGCGCCTCGAGCTGATCGCGCGCGTAGGGCGCCGGGCGCCCCGCGAGCGCCGCCCGCACCAGCCGCTGGGTGATGAGATCGGGGTAGCGCCGGTTGGGCGCGGTCGAGTGGGTGTAGTCGCTCACCGCCAGCCCGAAGTGCCCGCTCACCTCCTGGCCCGGAATGCTCGCGACGTACTCGCCCCGGCCGAGCAGCTTGATGATCGAGAGCGAGAGGTCGGGGAAGCGCGTCGGATCCGCGGCGCGGCGGCGGACCAGGAACTCGTGGAGCGCCGGAGCGTCGGGGGTCGCCGGCAGCTTTTCGCCGAGCGCCAGCGCGATCTCGACGATGCGCGGCCAGCGCTCGGGCGTGCGCAGCACGCGGCGCACGACCGGAAGCCCGCGCTCGGTGAGGAAGCGGGCGGTCGCGCCGTTGGAGGCGATCATGAAGTCCTCGATGATGTCCCGGGCGCGATTGCGCGCGTCGACGGCCAGCCTGCTCACCGCGTCGCCCTCGAACTCGGCCCGCACCTCGAGCGACTCGAGCTCGAGCGCGCCGTGCTCGTGGCGAAAGGCCCGGAGACGCTGGGCGGCCGCGTCCTGGAGCTTCAGGTTGTCCGCAAGTCCAGGCACCGCCGCGAGCGCCGCCGGCGCCTCGCCCCGGCCCTCGAGCCACGCGCCCACGCCGTTGTAGGCGAGCTTGGCCCGGCTGCGCACGCGGGCCGCATAGAGGCTCGAGGCGCCCTGAGCGCCATCGCCGTCCACCAGGCTCTCGACGACCAGGGCGAGCCGGTCCTGGTCTGCGTTGAGCGAGCTCAAGTCGGTGCTCAGCCGCTCGGGCAGCATGGGGAAGTTCCGGGGCGGCGTGTAGACCGAGGTCGTGTTGGCGTGGGCGTGGTCGTCCAGGGCCGAGCCCAGTCCGACCACGGCGCTCACGTCCGCGACCGCCACCAGGATCTTGGTGTGACCGTCCGGGAGCGGCTCGGCGACGGTGAGCTGATCCAGGTCGCGGGAGTCGTCGTTGTCGATCGAGCACCACAGCAGGCCGGTCAGGTCGCGCGCCCCCGCACCCTCGAGGGCCGCCGGGCCGGTGAGCGCGCGGGCCTCGGCCATCGCGGCGTCCGGGAACTCGGGCTCGAGCCCGCGCTCGATCATCGCCTGGCGCGCCACGCGCAGGAGCAGGGCGCGCTGCTGCTCGCGCGCGACGATCATGGGCGGCTCCGGCGCCGCGGAGTGACCGAGCGCGCAAACGCCGGGGTCGCGGGGCCAGTCTCGAGCGGCATGCCGGCGCACAGGATCTCGTGCGCCTCGGCCGGGGTGTCGGCGAATCGGAACAGGGTGAGGTCCTCCTCGGCGATCATGCCATGCTTGACGAGCGCTGGGAAGTTCACGATCTCCTTCCAGTAGCTCGAGCCGTAGAGCACGACGATCAGCGGCCGGTCGAGCTTGCGGGTCTGGAGCAGAGTGAGCAGCTCGAACAGCTCGTCCATGGTGCCGAATCCCCCCGGAAAGGCGACGATCGCGCGCGCGAGGTGGGCGAACCACAGCTTGCGCATGAAGAAGTAGTGGAACTCGAAGCTCAGCTGCGGCGTGATGTAGGCATTCGGGCGCTGCTCGCGCGGCAGCCCGATGTTGAGCCCGATCGTGCGCCCGCCCGCTTCGGCCGCGCCCCGGTTCGCCGCCTCCATGATGCCGCCCCCGCCGCCCGTGCACACCAGGAAGCGGCGTGCCGGTGAGGCGAGCCCGCAGGACCAGACCGTGACCAGGCGCGCCAGCTCGCGGGCATCCGCGTAGTAGCGTGCGAGGGGGCCCTCGGCGGCGAGGCGGGCGGATCCGAAGAACACGATGGTGTCGTGGACGCGCTCGCGCCGGAAGGCTTCGAGGGGCTGGAGGTACTCGGAGATGATGCGCAGCGGCCGCGCCGCGTCGCTGTCCATGAACTCCGGGTCGTGGTAGGCGAGCGGCGGATCGCCGTTCGGCGGGGCGGTCTGGGGTGGGTTCGGCATGGCGCCTCCTGGGCTCTTTCCGGATTGCCGCGGGCCCTGCGCGTCGCGGCTCACGCGGGTCGCTCCGCCACGATCACGCACGAGCCGGCGATCTCGCGCAGGATCGGAATGCGCTCGGCCACGGCTCCGAGCCCCGAGACCAGCCCGATGAGGGGCCGCGGCGTGAGCGGGTGAAGGAAGTCGAACGGGAACACGCGCGCCCCGGTGAACCCGGCACGCCTGAGGCGGGCGACCAGCGACCAGCGCACGAAGGCGGTCTCGTGCGGAGTGTCGCCCAGCCAGCGCTTGATGAGCGGCACGTTCTTCTGCACGAAGATCTGCGGATTCAGCATGTTGGGCTCGGCGAACACCATGCGCCCGCCCGGGCGCAGCACGCGGCGAATCTCCCCCAGCGCGGGATCGAGCTCGAGGTGATGGAGGATCGAGCTGCCGTACACGGCATCGAAGGCGCCGTCCGGGAACGACAGGTGGAGCGCGTTGTCCACCTGAAAGGTCACCTCGGGCAGGCGGCGGGTGGCTTCCTCGATCAGCTCCGGTGAGATGTCGGTGCCCACGATGTCGGCACCGGTCGCGCTCCGGACGAGTTCGGTGAAGAGCCCGGTGCCGCAACCAATCTCGAGCAGCCGCTCGCCGCTCTTGAACCGCCCGCGCTCGCACAGCATGCGCGCCCGGCGCTGCGCCCGCACCTGCCCCGCGGGCGTGGACCAGTCCCAGAGTTCGGGGTGGTGCTCGTGGATATAGCGGCCATGGGCGATCTCGGCTGCGTTGCGTTCAGTCTCGGTGACCATGGCGCCTACGCTACTCGCGGAGCGTGCCGGCGTCGAGCGGACGGAGCGCCTGCCCGAGCACCTGGCGCGTAAGCCCGGGATCGGGATTGGCGGCCAGCATGCTGATGAGACTGTCGCTGCGAAACGGGAGGCTGATCCCCGCCGCCTCGAGCACGCGCAGTCCGGCGAGCACGAGCCCGGGCGGCACGGGGAGGAAGCGCGCGCGCGTTTCGGCCGCCGCGGCGATGACCTCGAGCACCTGGCGGAACGTGTAGGCCTCGGGCCAGGCCGCGGGGATGAGCGGCGGCGCGCCAGTGCTCCCAAGGTCG
>JBGQIE010000008.1:0-40779 GCA_041498315.1 Candidatus Eiseniibacteriota bacterium | reverse complement strand
CGGCACGGTCGTGCGGGTGCCGATTCCCTCGCTCACCGAGGAGCGCCGCCGCGACATGGTCAAGCTCATCTCGAAGCTCGCCGAGGATGGGCGGGTCCACGTGCGCCAGGTGCGACACGACATCAACAAGGACATCAAGGCCCAGGAGCACGACGGCAAGATCCCGGAGGACGAGGCCAAGCGCCTCACCGCCGAGACCCAGAAGCTGACCGACCGGTACATCGCGCTCATCGACGATCTGCTGAAGAAGAAGACCGCGGAAGTGATGGAAGTTTAGCGCCCCGGGCTCAACCAGGAGACCCCTTGCCGGCGCGCCCCCATTCACCCGAAGAGCTGCGCAAGCGCGGCAACCTGCCGCGGCACATCGCCATCATCATGGATGGCAACGGGCGCTGGGCCAAGGCGCGCGGGGTGCCGCGGCTCATGGGCCACCGGGCCGGCCGCGAATCGGTGCGCGAGGCGATCAAGGGCTGTGTGGCGCTCGGCATCGAGGTCCTGACCCTCTACACCTTCTCGATCGAGAACTGGAACCGCCCGGCGCGTGAGGTGCGGGCGCTCATGGCGATCCTGCGGCAGACTCTGCGCGCCGAGCGCCGCGAGCTGCGGGAGAACAACGTGCGCCTGCAGGTGGTGGGGCGCGTCGGCGACCTGCCCGCCCCGGTCCGCGACGCGATCGCCGAGACCCGGGACTACCTCGCGGACTCGACCGGCCTGCTCCTCAACCTCGCCCTGTCCTACAGCGGCCGGGTGGAGCTGGTCGACGCGGTGCGCTCGCTGCTGAGCCCGCACGGCCGCCACGCGCTGCGGCCCGACCAGGTGGACGAGGACCTCATCGCGAGCCACCTCTACACCGCCGGCCTTCCCGATCCCGACCTGCTCATCCGCACCAGCGGCGAGCAGCGGCTCTCGAACTTCATGCTGTGGCAGCTCGCCTACACCGAGCTGTGGATCACCGAGACCCTGTGGCCCGACTTCCGTCGCCGCCACCTGTACGAGGCGGTCGCGGACTACCAGGGCCGCGAGCGCCGCTTCGGACGGATCGATTGAGCGCCGCCGAGCCCGCTCCGGTGTCCGGGGCCAAGCGCTCCTCGTGGTCGCTCGGACTGCGGCTGGCGAGCGGCATCCTGTTCGTGCCGCTCCTCATCCTGCTCGCGCACGCGGGCGGGATCGCCTTCTGGTCGTTCGTGGCGCTCGAGGTCGTGCTGGGCCTGCTCGAGTTCTACCGCATGATGCGCGACAAGGGACTTCAGCCCTACCCAGCCCTCGGACTGCCGGCCGGCCTCGGGGTGCTGTGGGTGGCGTATCGCCCGCACACCAGCCACGCCGATTTCTTCGCCACCGCCGCCCTGATCCTGACCATGGGCCTGGGACTGCGCCGTCCCGATCTCAAGGGGCGCATCGAGGGCATCGCGGTCACGCTGTTCGGCGTGCTCTACGTCGGCTGGCTCTCGGCCCACCTGGTGCTGCTGCGCGAGCTGCCGTGGCGCGCCGGGACCGCGTACGCCGAGGGCGCGGGCTACGTCCTGCTCGCGTTCTTCATCACCTGGAGCTGCGACACCGGCGCCTACGGGGTGGGGCGTCTGCTGGGCCGCACCCGGCCCTGGGGCCGCATCTCGCCGCGCAAGTCGCTCGAGGGCGCGGTCGGCGGCCTGGCGACCGCGGTGATCGCCGCGTTCGTCGCCCGCGCCTGGTTCGCGCCCTACCTGCGGCCGGTGGACGCGGCGGTCCTGGGTCTGCTCACCGGACTGTTCGCCCAGGTGGGCGATCTCGTGGAATCACTGCTCAAGCGTGACGCGCGGCACGGGGACTCATCGGACATCATCCCCGGCCACGGCGGCGTCCTCGACCGCTTCGACAGCCTCTACTTCGGAGCCCCGCTGGTGTTCTACTACCTCAAGATCGTCGTGTTCCAGGTGCCATGAGCGGAACGCGCGCGCAGTCGCTCGCGGTGCTGGGCTCGACCGGCTCGATCGGGGTCCAGGCGCTCGAGGTCGCAGCCCTCCATCCCGCCCGCCTGCGCGTCACCGCGCTCGCGGCCGGATCGCAGCTCGAGCCGCTGTGCGAGCAGGCGGCCCGGCTGGCCCCCAAGGCCCTGGCGCTCGAACGCGCCGCCGATACGCAGAAGGCGCGCGCCCGGCTCGAGGCCGCGGCCCCCGGCGCCCGGGTGTGGGTGGGGCCCGGCTCGACCGCGCGGCTGGCCGCCGAATGCGGATCCGAGGTCGTGCTCAACGGCGTCGTCGGCGCGGCCGGGCTCGAGGCCTCGCTCGCCACGATCGAGCGCGGCGCGCGGCTCGCGCTCGCGAACAAGGAGACGCTGGTCGTGGGCGGACCCCTGGTGCGGCGGGCGCTCGCGGCCCCCCGGGCCGGCACGCTCGTGCCGGTGGACAGCGAGCACAGCGCGGCACTTCAGTGCCTGGGCGGGCGGCCGCCGGCCGAGATCGCGCGCCTCACGCTCACCGCCTCGGGCGGAGCGCTGCGGCGCCACCCCGACTGGCGGCGCGCCACTCCCGCCGAGGTGCTCGCGCATCCGGTGTGGAGCATGGGCCCGCGCATCACGGTGGATTCCGCCCTGCTCTTCAACAAGGGGCTGGAGCTGATCGAGGCCCGCTGGCTCTTCGACCTGACCTGGGACCAGCTCGCGGCCGTCCTTCATCCCGAGGCGCGGGTGCACGCGCTGGTGACGTTCCGCGACGGCTCGACCGTGCTCCAGGCGGCGCCCCCCGACATGCGGCTTCCGATCCAGCTCGCGCTCTCGTGGCCCGAGCGCTGGGAGGCCCCCACTCCGGCGCTCGAACCCCAGGCGCTCGCCGGGCTCACGTTCGCCCCGCTCGAGCCCGGTCGGCATCCCGCCTTCGACCTGGCGCTCGAGGCCGGGCGGCGCGGCGGCACGGCGCCGTGCGCGGTCAACGCGGCCGACGAGGTCGCGGTGGCGCGCTTCCTCGACGGCGAGATCCCGCTCGGGGCGGTGCCCGAAGTGCTGGAGCGCGTGCTCGAGCTTCACCGGCCCGAGCCGCTCGAGTCACTCGAGCAGGTGCGGCGCGTGGACGCTTGGGCGCGCGCGAGCGCGCGCGCCGCCACGGTGCGGGCATGAGGCTCGAGCGCGTCGCCCCGCCGCCGCCCGCCGCCCTGCGCCGCTGGCTCGCGCGCTTCCGCGGGCTCCCGGTGGTGGTGTGGGGCGATTTCATCTGCGACGAGTACTGGTTCTGTCGCTCGAGCCGCCTGTCGCGCGAGGCGCCGGTCCCGGTGCTGGAGTACGAATCGCGCGAGTACCGGGCGGGCGGGGCCGGCAACGCGGCGCTGAATCTGGCGGCGCTCGGCGCCCAGGTGGTGGTCGTGGGCTGGCGGGGCCACGACGAGGCGGGCGAGCGGCTCGCCGACGCGCTGCGCGCGCGCCGCATCGACACGACCGGGCTCCTGCCGCGCGCGGGCGAGGACACCGTCGTCAAGACCCGGATCGTGGCCGGCGCCGAGCACACCGCCCGCCAGCAGGTGGTGCGGGTGGACCGCGGCGCGCGCCTCGCATCACCCCGCTGGAGCCGCGAAGTCGCGGGCTATCTCGCGCGCGCGACCGCTTCGGCGCGCGCGATCGTGCTGTCCGACTACGGCTACGACGCGGTGCTGCCCGGGCTCGCGAACCGCCTCATCCCGCGCTGGCGCGCGGGCGGACGGATCGTGGCGCTCGATTCGCGCTTCCGGCTCGCCGAGTTCCGGCGGGTGACGATCGCGACCCCCAACGAGAGCGAGGCCGCCGCGGCGGCGGGGGCCGAGGTGCGCGACGAGGCGGCCCTGGGCGCGGTGGCCCAGCGCCTGCGGCGCCGGATGCGCGCGGATCACCTGGTGGTCACGCGCGGGCGCGACGGCCTGACCCTGTGGGGCGCACGCCGGGCGGTGAGCCTCGAGGCCTGGGGCGGGGCCGAGGCGGTCGACGTGACCGGCGCGGGGGACGCGGTGGTCGCCGCGGCGACGCTGGGGCTCGCCGCCGGAGCGCCGCCGCTCGCGGCCGCGGCGCTCGCCAACGTCGCCGGGAGCGTTGCGGTGAGCCGGCGCGGCGCGGTGGCGGTGACCGGGGCGGAGATCGCGCGGGCGCTCGCGGCCGCGCGGGTGCGCGCGTGAGGGTGGCGCGCGCGGGGCTGGTCGTGGCGCGCGAGCGCGCCCGCGAGCAGGCCGCGGCCTGGCGCGAGGCGGGCGAGACCGTGGTGCTCGCGAACGGCGTCTTCGACCTGCTCCACGTGGGACACGCGCGCTACCTCGCCGGAGCGCGGCAGCTCGGCACGCGTCTCATCGTCGCGGTCAACGGCGACCGGTCGGCCCGCGAGCACAAGGGCGCGGGCCGGCCGGTCATGGGGGCGGCGGAGCGCGCGCGATTGGTCGCGGCGCTGCGCCCGGTCGACCTGGTCGTGGGGTTCGAGGAGCCCACCGTGGACCGGCTGATCGAGGAGCTGCGCCCCCACGTGCACGCCAAGGGCACCGACTACCGGGCCGACACCGTGCCCGAGCGCGCGACCGCGCTGGCCCACGGGGCGGCGGTCGCGATCACGGGCGATCCCAAGCGCCACGCGAGCCGGGAGCTGGTCGAGCGCGTGCGCGAGCGCGCCGGGTCCTGAGGTGATTCCCGAGGCGGTGCTCGCCATCCGCCCGCGCACGCTCGGCGACGTCGTGCTGACGACCCCGGCCCTGCGCGCGCTCAAGCGCGGTCATCCCGACGCGGCCCTCGAGGTCGTCACCGAGCCGCGCTACGTGCCGCTGCTCGAGGGCCTTCCGGGCGTGGACCGGGTGTGGCCGCTCGAGCGCTCGACCGGCGCCACCCTGCGGCTCGCCCGCGAGCTGGGGCGGCGTCGCTATCGGATCGCGGTGGATTTCTTCGGCAACACGCGCACCGCGCTCTTGATCCTCGCGAGCCGCGCGCGCCTCACCGCGGGCTACGATCTGCGCGGGCGCCGCTTCGCGTACCGGCGCCGCGTCCCGCGCACCCTGAGCCCGGGGCCGGGGCGGCGCGAATACGCCGCCGCGACCCACGTGCGCCTCGCGACCGCGGTGGGCGGCATCGCGGATGGCCTCGAGACGCGCATCGCGATCCCCCCCGGCGCGCGCGCGCGCGCCGCCGAGCTGCTCGGACCGCACCCCGCGAGCGCCGGGCGCGGCACGGTCGGCCTGGTCGCGGCCGGCACCTGGCCCACCAAGACCTGGCCCGTCTCGCATGCCGCGCTGCTCGCGCGCCGGCTCCTCGAGGCCGGCTATCGCGTGCTGCTGCTCTCGGGCCCGGGCGAGCGGGCGCTCTCCGCGCGGCTCGAGGTGCTGGCGCCCGGGATCGGCACGCTGCCGCCCTGCGACGTCGCGACGCTGGCCGCCGTGATCGCCGGGCTCGCGGCGGTGGTGGGCACCGACAGCGGCCCGCGCCACCTGGCGGCCGCGCTCGGGATCCCGAGCTTCGCCTGGTTCGGCCCCACACACCCCGACACCTGGTCGCCCCCGGGCGCGATCCACGGCGCGTGGCAGACCGAGCTGCCCTGCCGCGGCTGCGATCGCACCGAGTGTCCGCACTGGAGCTGCATGCCCGCCCTGGCCCCGGATCACGCCGCCCGACTGGTCCTTTACCACCTGGAGACCCATGGACGATCGCCTGCCGATCTCGGTCCTGCTGCTCGCGCGTGACGAGTACGCGCTGCTCGCCGGGCTGCTCCCCAGTCTCGGTTTCGCGCGCGACATCGTGGTGGTTTGGGATCCGCGCGGCGACCCCGCGGTGGCCGATCTCGCGCGCTCGCACGGCGCGCGCGTGTTCGAGCGCGCTTTCGACGGCTTCGGGCCCCAGCGGCAGTTCGCGCTCGCCCAGTGCGTGGAGCCCTGGGTGCTGTGGCTCGACGCCGACGAGCGGCTCGCGGACGGGGCGCTGCCCGCCCTGCGGCGCGCGGTGGCGGTGGGCGGCGAGCGCATGGGGGTGCGCATGGCCCGCAGCACCTGGTTCCTGGGGCGGCGGATGCGCTGGTCGGGCTGGCGCGGCGAGACCGTCGTGCGCCTGTTCACCCGCGCCGGGGCGTCGTTCGACGACGCCCCGGTCCACGAGCGGCTCCGGATCGAGGGCGGCGCCATCGTCCCGGGACCGGGCGCGCTCGAGATCGAGCATCGCAGCTACCGCACCTGGGAGGATTGCGTCCACAAGCTCGTGGCCTACGCGGCGGCGGGCGCCGAGAAGGCGTGGCGCGATGGGCGGCGGGCGGGACCGTTCGACCTGGTGTGGCGCCCGCCGCTGCGCTTCGTGCGCCAGTACGTGCTCCAGCTCGGCGTGCTCGACGGGGCGCACGGCCTGGTGCTGTGCGGCCTCGCGGCAGCCCAGGTGTTCCTCAAGTACGCGGACCTGTGGGACCGCACGCGCCGCGCGCGCGCGGCCCAGGGTGACGAGGGTGCCGGGGGCGGCCGTTGACGCCGGTGTGCTTCTTCGGAGCCTGGGACCCGGCCTACCCGCGCAACCGCATCCTGCGCGATGGCCTGCGCCTCTCGGGCGTCGAGGTCCTCGAGGCGCGGGTGCGCGGGCGGAAGGTGCTGTTCCGCTACCCGGCGCTGGCGCTCGAGTTCATGCGCCGCGCCCGCCGGGCCGGGATCGTGCTGGTCCCCGAGTTCCGGCACAAGGACATGCCGCTCGCGCGACTGCTCGCGGGGCGGCGGAAGCTGGTGTTCGATCCCCTGGTGTCGCGCCACGACACGCTGGTCGGCGACTGGGGGCTCCATGCGAGCGAGTCGTTTCAGGCGCGCTGGAATCTCGCCATCGACCGCGCGGCGCTTGGGCGCGCCGATCTCGTCCTGTGCGATACCTGGGCGCACGGGGCGCTCTACGAGAGCCTGGGACTGCCGCGGGCGCGCCTCGCGCGCGTGCTGGTGGGCGCCGAGACGATGTTCTTCGAGGTGCCGCCGCCGCGGCCCGCGCCCGAGGTGCGCATCGTGTACGTGGGCGGGTTCCTGCCGCTTCACGGCACGCTGACCGTGGTCGAGGCGCTGGGGCGACTCGAGCGCGAGCGCGCCGTACCCGCCTTCCGATGCGAGCTGGCGGGCACGGGCATCGAGTTCGAGGCGGCCCGGCTCCTCGCGCGCGAATCCGGGCTCGAGCGCACCGAGTTCACCGGGCGGGTGGCCTACGAGCAATCCCCGGAGCTGCTCGCGCGCGCGCACATCGTGCTCGGCGCCTTCGGGGCCGGGGCCAAGGCGGGCCGCGTCATTCCGCACAAGGTCTACCAGGGTGTGGCGGCCGGCCGGGCGGTGGTCACCGGGGACGGGCCGGGACTGCGTGAGGTGTTCGAGCCCGGGCGCCATCTGTGCGCGGTGCCGCGCGGCGACGCGGCGGCGCTGGCCGGAGCCCTCTCGAGCCTGATCCGGGACGGGGCGCTGCGCGAGCGGCTCGGCGCTCAGGGCAGGGCGCGCGCCCTCGAGGTCGCCACTCCGGAGCGGATCGGGGCCGGGCTCAAAGCCGAGCTCGAGAAGCTGGAGGCGGCCTGATGCGGGTGGCCCACCTCGACACCGGGCGCACCTGGCGCGGGGGACAGGCGCAGGTGCTGCTCCTGCTGCGCGGGCTGGCCGCGCGGGGTCACGAATCGCTGCTGCTCGCACCCCCCGGCCCGCTGTTCGAGCGCGCGGTGGCGGCGGGCATCGCCACCTGGCCGTGGCGGTCGGGCGGCGAGTGGGACCTGGGCGCGATCCTCGCGGCACGCGGATCCCTCAAGCGCTTCGGGCCCGCGGTCGCCCACGCCCACAGCGCCCACGCGCACGCCCTGGGCGTGCCGGCGGCCCGGCTGGCCGGCGTGCCCGCGGTGGTGGTGTCGCGGCGCGTGGATTTCGCGGTGGCCGGAAACGCGTTCAGCCGTCTCAAGTACCGCATGCCGGTGGACCGCTACCTGTGCATCAGCCGCGGGGTGCGCGACGTGATGCGCTCGGGCGGCGTTCCCGAGCGCCATCTCGCCCTGGTGCCGAGCGGCATCGAGCTGCCGGGGGAGCGCGCGGGGGCGCCTCCCGGCTCGGGTGCGCCCGCGGGCGTTCCGTTGCGCTCGATCATCGGAGTTCCTCCCGGCGCCCCGATCGTCGGCACGGTCGCCGCACTCGCGCCCCACAAGAATCACGCCGATCTGCTGCGCGCCGCGCGCATCGTCGTGAGCGCGCGCTCCGATGCCCACTTCGTGTGGATCGGCGATGGCGAGTGCCGCGCGGCGCTCGAAAAGCAGCGCTTCGAGCTCACGCTCGAATCGCACGTCCATCTACTCGGATTCCGCGACGACGCGCGCGAGCTCATGCGGCAGTTCACGCTGTTCGTCCTGTCCTCGTACCTCGAGGGACTGTGCACCTCGCTGCTCGACGCGCAGTCACTGGGCGTTCCGGTCGTGGCGACCGCGGTGGGAGGTGTGCCGGACATCGTCTCGGACGGCGTCAACGGCCGGCTGGTGCCGGCGCGCGATCCGCAGGCGCTGGCCCGCGCGGTGCTCGAGGCGATCGATGACGAACCCCTGCGCCGCGGCTGGGCGGACCGCGCGCGCGAATCCGTGCGCGCGTTCTCGGCCGACGCCATGGTGGACGCGACGCTCGCGGCCTACCGCGCGGCGCTCTCGGACCACGGGGTCGACGCCTGAGCCGCGAGCGCCGAGCCCGGACCCCAGCGCCGCGGCGCACGAGTCTTTTGCTCTCCATGACACGTGATCGGCCTCAAGCTTGCAATGCTTTCGCCGGGCCCGAATCCCGCGTCACCCTGCATTTCCGGCGCGCCTTGACCCTCCATGGGGGCCGGGTTAGCCTCGGCGAAGCGCTTTCAATCCAAGGAGTTGCCCGTGCGCCCCAATGACCTGCTGCCGGGGGTGATCCTGCTCGGCCTCGTGGTGTTCGTCCACGAGCTCGGCCATTTTCTGGTCGCCAAGTGGCGCGGCGTCCGGGTGCTCAGGTTTTCGCTCGGTTTCGGGCCGGCGCTGTTCCGCTTCACCGTCGGCGAGACCGAATACCGCCTCTCGTGGTTTCCCCTGGGCGGCTACGTCCAGATGGCCGGCGACAGCCCGGGCGAGGACGGCACCATGCCCGACTCGCCCGCGGAGTATCTGTCGCACCCGTGGCCGGGACGCCTCGCCATCGCGCTCGCGGGGCCGATGGCGAACCTCGTGACCGCCTATTTCGTGCTGGTCGCGGTCGGGGTCATCGGCGTCTCGTATCCCGACTATCCGAACCGGCTGGGCGCGACCCCCGACACCAGCGTGGCCTGGCGCGCGGGCGCGCGCGCCGGCGACCGCGTCGTCGCCTTGAACGGCGCGCCGGTCAAGAGCTGGCTCGAGATCTTTCTCACGAACTCCCGCCGCCCCGCCCGCGAGCCGGTGGATCTCACGCTCGACCGCGCGGGCCGGAGTGTGGCGATCCACCTGAGCCCCGAGCAGCGCGAGCCGTTCTTCTCGAGCCTCCAGCGCCCACCCGAGCCGCCGATCGTGGGCGCGGTATGGACCGGCATGCCGGCGTACAAGGCCGGGCTCAAGGCGGGCGACCGCATCCTCGCCGTCAACGACCGCCCGATCGAGCGCTGGGACGAGCTGCCGCCCGCGCTGAGCGGCCAGGTCGACAAGCCGGTGCGGCTGCGCATCGAGCGCGCGGGCCAGACCTTCGAGATCACGGTGACGCCCATGAACTCGACCGGCGGCAAGGGTCCGAACGGCCGGATCGGCATCGAGGCGCCGAGCCAGGGCGTGTACATCGAGCGCCACGGCGTCTTCGCGTCCTTGGGGCTGGCCGCGCGCGCGACGGTCGAGCTGGTCGCCACGGTGTACGCCGGGATGTGGCTCACCGCGACCCACCCGATCTACTACCGCGAGTACATGGGCGGGCCGATGTTCATCGTCCAGGCCGCCAACGAGCAGGCCCGCCACGGCGGCGACTACTACCTGCGCTTCCTCGCCATGATCAACATCGCCCTCATGGCGTTCAACCTGCTCCCGATTCCCATCCTCGACGGCGGGCACATCCTGCTGGCGCTCATCCAGGCGGTCCGGCGCCGCGCGCTGTCGGTCGCCGCGTACGTGCGGTTCCAGAAGATCGGGCTCATCGTCATCAGCACGCTGTTCATTCTCATCATCGCCAACGACCCGCTGCGGGTGCTGCAGCGTCAGCGGGCGATCGACAGGGCTCCCCGGGAGAAGGTGGTTGCGCCGCCCAACGGGCGCTGATGTCCGGCGCCGCGCGCTCGCCGTGCTCGCCGGCATCGCGCTGCTCGCGTTCGCGCCGCGCGCGCGCGCCGTCGAGGAGTTCCTGAGCCAGCTCCAGACCGTCGCCGGGATCCGCTTCGAGGGCCGCCACCACGTGTCGGCCAAGGACCTGCGGCGATCGCTGCGCACGCCGACGCCCTCGCCCTGGCCGTGGGCCGACGAGGTGCCGCTGCGGCTCGACTTCCTCAACGCGGACACGGTCGGGATCCGCGCCGCCTACCGCGAACGCGGCTTCCTCGACGCGCGCGTCGATAGCATCATCGTCGCCCCGGCGCGCCACCAGGTGAAGTCCCAGGTCGTGATCACCTACTTCGTCACCGAGGGCGAGCGCTCGGTCATCCGCTCGATCGAGTTCACGGGCAACCCGCATCTCGAAGCCTCGTCGGTGCGCAAGAAGCTGTTCGCGCGCCCCGGCCGCCCGTTCAATCCCGGCTTCATGAGCGCCGACACGGCGCGCATCTCCCAGGCCTACCAGGACCGGGGCTACAAGCCCACGGTCATCCCCGAGGCGATCCGCGACGCGAACGATCCGCTAATCGTGCGCGTGGCCTACCACGTCACCGAGGGCCCGCTCTACCACTTCGGGGCGGTCTACCTGTCGTCCCCCGGGGAGCTCCACGTCAAGGAGAAGCTCATCCGCCGCGAGCTGCTCATCAAGCCGGGCGAGGTCTACCGCACCTCGAAGGTCGACGAGTCCCAGCAGCGCCTCTACGACTCCGGCCTGTTCAGCCAGGTTCACATGACGAGCCTGCCGGATTCGAGCAACGCGATGGTCGAGTTCGATCTGCGACTGCGCGAGCGCAAGCCGCGCTGGATCGACGCCGGCCTCGGCAGCTCGACCTACGAGCGTTTCCGGCTCACCGGCGAGTGGGGCCATCGCAACATCGCGGGGCGCGGCATGCAGGGCGCGATCAACGGCCGGCTGTCCCTCGACAGCAAGGGACGCTTCCTGCTCGCGCGCGGCGAGGGCTCGGTGCTCGAGCCCTGGACCTTCGGGGCCCGCATCCGGGGCCTGGTCACGCCCTATTACGAGAAGGGCGTCGATCGCACCGATACGACCGCGGTGCGCCACTACGACGCGCGCGGCATCAAGTTCGAGCTGCGGCGCGACCTCGCCATCCGCACGCACCTCCTGCTCGTCGAGGACAACACCTTCGTCACCCAGAGCTTCTCCCCGGCTTCGCCCGACCCGACGGTGCCGCTGGGCTACACCAAGTACAGCTTGCTGCTCGGGTACGAAGGCGACCTGCGCGACAATCCGGTCAGCCCGGTCGTCGGGTCGCTGCTCTCGGCCTCGGGACAGATCGCGGGCGGGCCGCTGAGCGGGGGCACCTACCTGTTCTCGAAGAGTCAGCTGCTCGCGTCGCGGTATGTTCCAGTTGGAACCCACGGCTGGGTGGGGGGCTGGCGCATCGGGGGCGGCATCATCCGCCCATTCGGGACGGTCGTCGGCTTCACGCCCGGCTCGATCGACGCGGACATCAACCGGGTGCCGAGCCTCGACCGGTTCCGGATCGGCGGCGTGAACTCGGTGCGGGGCTACGTCGAGAACGAGATCACCCCCGACGGCGGACTCGTCATGCTGCTCGCGAACGCCGAGATGCGCATCCCCGTGGTCGGGCCGTTCGGGCTCGAGGCCTACGTGGACGGCGGCAACGTGTGGGCGCGCCCCTCGGACGTCAAGCTCGAGAACCTGGTGCCGCAGGCGACGCCGGTCCAGCGCACCCCGAGCGAGATGCGCTACGTTCTGGGGGTGGGCGGCCGGCTCAACCTGCCGTTCGGGCCGATGCGGATCGACTTCACCTGGAACCTGCAACCCGACCGGGGAAAGTCGGGCGCCCGCTGGCTGGTCGCGGAGCCCCAGTTCGCAATCGGCCCCGCCTTCTGAGGCCCAGGAACCCGCCATGTCCTCCTCCGATCGCCCGCAGGGTCCCGGCGAGAACCCGCCCGAGCCGCCCGACGACCGCTCGCCGCTCGATCCCCATCGCATCGTCGAAGAGGCGCGCGAGAGCGTCGAGCACCTGGTCGAGGAGGTGCGCGAAGAGGTCGAGGAGCTTCACGAGAAGATCGAGGACGTCGTCGAGGAGCACCTGCCGCGGCGCCAGCGGCGGCGTGCGGGGCGGATCGCCTGGCTCATCCTCGGCTCGATCGTCGCCGCCCTCGGGGTCGGGATCGGCGGAGCGTGCATCTACGTGGCGCGGCACACGACCTGGGCCGCCGGCGAGCTGACGCGGGTCATCAATCAGACGCTGGCCCAGCACAGCGACCTGGTGCTCGAGGTGCGCGATCTCGAGGGCAATCCCTTCAAGCAGGTGCGCCTCATCGCGCCGCGGCTGCGCATGCGCGGGAAGTCCCAGCAGCCCCTGCTCGAAGCCCCGTCCATGACGGTCGCGTACGCGCCCTGGAGCCTGTGGCTGGGCCGGCGGCGCTCGATCGAGATCACGCTCGACCATCCCGTGCTGCGGCTCACGAAGGGCGCGGACGGCCGCTTCGTGCTGCCCGAGTGGAGGCCGGGGCCGCGGAGCACGGCGTCCCCGCGCGAGCTCGAGCTCATCCTCCATTTCCGCGACGGGGCGCTGCACCTGCCCGACTCCGCGCTCCAGATCGAAGGCTGGACCTTCGACGGGCGCGCGCTCACCGGCCGGCCGAGCCAGATCGCGATCCAGCGCATGAGCTGGACCCAGGGACCGTGGGGCAGTCAGCTCCAGGGCCTGAGCGGCGAGCTGAGCGTGTCGGACAGCGTGCGCTTCCGGATCAGCGAGCTGCGCTCGCCCGATCTGGCGCTGCGCGCCAGCGGCGCCTGGAAGGCGGGGGTCCAGGGTGCGACGCGAGTGGTGCGCGCCGATCTCGAGCGGGTGCGCTGGCGGTGGCTGGCGCGGGTGTTCGACAACGGCGTATTCGACGTTGCGGGCGAGGGCCGCGGCCACATCGAGGCGCGCGGCGACCAGGACTGGCGCGGTCGCCTCACCGCCGAGGGCGTGTGGGACAGCGCCCGGGTGTCGGGCCAGGGCGACTTCTCGTGGACGCGCGGCCGCCTGCGCGTCGAGCCCATGGCGCTCACCTCCTCGATCGGCGAGCTCGCCGGGCGGCTCGACTACGGTCCGGACGACTGGGAGCTGACCGGCGACGTGCGGCGCGGGGATCCCGCCGGCTGGCGGGTGTTCGGGCTCGAGGGGTGGCCGCGCGGCACGCTCGCCGGACGGATGGTGTTGAGCAACCACCGCCAGGGCAAGCGCCACTCCACCCATCTCGAGGCCTCGCTCGGGGCGTCGGAGCTGGGCGGCTGGGTCGCGGACAGCGCCTGGACCATGCTCGATTTTCCGATCGCCGGCCCCGACACGTTCACGGTGCGCATGAGCCGCCGCGGCGGCACGTTCACGCTGCTGGGCCGCACCGGCGAGCACGGGTGGCAGGGGCGCTACGAGCTGGCCCGCTATCCGCTCGACGAGTGGGAGGACGGGCGCAAGAGCGGCCTGCGCGGGCTGCTCGCGAGTGGGCGCGGCACCGTCGAGGGTCGTGACGACGGGCTCCAGGTGACCGGCGCCCTCGAGGGCGTGACGAGCGAGTGGATCGGCCTGCATGCCGGGCGCTGGCGGCTCGATGGGCTGCACGGCCGGCTGCTGCCCACGCCGGACCTCGCGATGAGCGCGCGGCTGCGCGACGTCCAGTTCCTGGGCGTGCACTTCGACAGCGCGGCGGCCGAGCTCCATCTGGGCGACCGGGTCGCGGCCCTCGATACCGTCATCGCCCAGGCCGGGGACACCGTCGTCACCCTGGGCGGGCGCGCGCGCTGGGACGCGGACGGCTGGCACGTGAGCCTCGAGCGCGCCGGCGCCGACAGCCGCCAGTTCCATTGGATCGCCGATCCGCCGCTCGAGCTGTCGGGCGATCCGCACGGGGTGGGATTCGATCGCTTCCTCGCCCACGACCGCGACGCGCGGCTCGAGCTCGCCGGGCGCTGGGCCGCGCCCGGGGGGCGCTACGACTGGCAGGCCCACGCGCGCCGCCTCGACCTCGCCCGGATCGGCCTGCCGCTCGAGTGGGGAATCTCGGGCCGCGCCGACGTCGAGGTGCGCGTGGACGGCGCCGCGGGCGATCCGCACTGGCGGCTCGACGCTTCGGCGGGACAGCCAGGCATGAATCATCACCGTGCCGACACGCTCGAGATCGCGCTCGAGGGACGAAAGTCCGAGCTTCAGGTGCGGCAGCTCCAGGCGGGGCTCGGGGGCGGAAGCCTCGGGGGCCGGATGGCGTTCACCCGCATCGCCACCCTCTGGCCCGACACGCTGACCGCCGGCGGGCTGCGCGCCTGGCTGCTCGGCAGCGGGCACTGGGAGGGGAGTCTGGCGGCGGATTCGCTGCCGCTCGACGAGCTGGATCGTTTCGCGCCCGCGGCGCAGGGCTGGGGCGGCCGGGTCACGGGGCGCCTGGGGATCGGAGGCGATCCGCACCACCCCGAGCTCGATCTCACCGCCGAGGCGCGGCCGCTGCGCCGCGACTCGCTGGTCGTCGACGCGGTCTCGGCCCGGGCGTCCTTCCACGACGGCCGGCTCGAGGTGCAGGAGATGAAGGTGCGGCGCGGCGAGGCGCTCGCCACCATCGCGGGCTCGATGCCGCTGCGGCTCGACCTCGCGGCCCGCCCGACCGTCCCCGATCAGCCCATGTCGTGGCGGCTCGACATCGTGAAGGGCGACCTCTCGATGCTCCCGGTGATCGCGCCCCAGATCGCGCAGGCGCGCGGCCGGGTGGAGGCCTCCGCCCGCATCGAGGGCACGACGCACACGCCGACGCTCGACGGCTCGGTCCAGGTGCGCGGCGGCGTGATGGTCCCGGCGGGCCGCGAGGAGGTGCTCGAGGACGTGTACGCGAACCTGCGGCTCGGGCGCTCGCGGATCACGCTCGACACGCTCTATGCGCGCGAGGGCCGGCGCGGACAGGTCACGGGACATGGCGCGATCGACCTCGACGGCACCAGCCTCAAGAGCTACCGCCTCGAGTTGACGCTGCGCGAGTTCACGATCCACGAAGCCGGCTTCTACGTGGCGCTGGTCGGGGGGCGCCTGGCCGTGAGCGACGGACCCAAGGTGAGCGGGCACACGCTCCCGATGATCACCGGCGACATCGACCTCGACCGCGGCGTGATCGTCTTCGACTTCGCGAACGCCGCCGAGCAGGAGCGCCTGGCCGCGACCACCCAGCCGCTGCTGTGGACCTACCGCATCCACCTGCTCGCGAACAGCAACCTGCGCTGGCAGCCGCCCGACGGCGACATCGAGTTCAGCGCCGACCTGACCCTGGAGCAGACCCCGGGGGCGCTCAGCATGTGGGGCGACATGCACGCGCTGCGCGGCACCTACCACTTCCTGAGCAACCGCTTCACGGTCAACAAGGCCGACGTCACGTTCGACAACGTCGGGGGCGTCAACCCGGTGCTCGATGCCGAGGCGGTTACGCGCATCATCCCGACCCAGGAGCCGCAGGCCCCCCAGGGTCCGAGCTCGACCCCGGAGAGCGCCCAGGCCCATATGGTCACGGTACGCATCACCGGGCGGACGGACCGCCCGGTCATCGATTTCGTGACCGACCCGGCCGACTGGGACGAGGCCCGCGTGCTCCAGGAGCTCACGGTCGGTCGGTTCTTCGACAAGGGCAACGTGGCCCTCGGCGACCCGCTCGACAATTACGTGACCCGCAAGCTCAACGAGCAGCTCGACCCGCTGCTGTCGAAGGCGTTCCTGGGCTACGTCAACCAGTGGACCCTGGCGCGCGAGCAGGGCGGGGTGTTCTACGGCAAGGGAGAGCTGTACGTGAAGGTCTCGAGCCAGGTGAGCCCCCAGCTGCTCGTGAGCTACAGCCAGAAGCTGCCGGGGCTCACGCGGCCCTATCCCACCGGGTACTCGCCGGTGACCGGGGGGCTCGAGCGCAACGTCGAGGCCGAGTACCGGCTCAACCGGTTCTTCTACATCACGACCGGGTACACCCAGCGCCGCCTGCTGGGGACCACCCTAAATTCTGGATCGCTCGGCGGCGAATTCGATCTGAACTTGAAGGCGCGCTGGGAGTATTAGATTCGTGTAGGCTGCAGGGGAGACGGAGCGGGGCGGGTCCGGCCGGGGAAAGGATATCCACATGCGGTGCGTGAGGGGCGTCGTCGCCACACTGCTGGCGCTCGGAGTCCTGGCCGGGGCGGCAGGCTCGGCGCGGGCCCAGTACTTCGGGCAGAACAAGATCCAGTACCGCCAGTACGACTGGCGCTCGATCTCGTCGGATCACTTCGAGGTCTACTTCTACACCGGCCTCGACAGCCTGGCGATGCGCGTGCTGGACCTGGCCGAGAAGACCAACCTGGTCCTGGTGGCGCGCATGGGCCATCCGCTCACGCGGCGCGTGCCCATTATCCTCTACGGATCCCACAACAACTTCGCCCAGACCAACGTCACCTCGGACCTCATCGACCCCAGCACCGGCGGCTTCACCGAGGTGCTGCGCAACCGCGTCGTCCTGCCCTTCACGGGCTCCTACGAGGACCTGCGGCACGTCGTGGTCCACGAGCTCACCCACGCCTACATGTTCGACATGCTCTACGGCGGATCGGCCGCCACGATGCTGGCGCGCCAGACCTTCTTCGCCATCCCGCTGTGGTTCGCGGAAGGGCTGGCGGAGTACATGTCGCTGGGGATGGAATCGAACGCCGAGGTGTTCCTGCGCGACGGCGTGGTCGAGGGCAACCTGCCGCCGCTGCAGTATTCGGGCGGGTACATCGTCTACAAGCAGGGGCAGTCCGCGCTCAGCTACTTCGTGGACCGCTACAGCGAGGACCGGCTGCGCGAGCTGCTGCGGCGCGTCCGGCAGATGCACAGCTTCGACAACGCCTTCGAGCGCGCGGCCGGAATCTCGGTGGCCAAGTTCGACGAACAGTGGCGCGCGTGGCTCAAGCGGCGCTACTGGCCGACGATCGCGGTCAAGCAGGATCCCGACCAGTTCGCGCGCCGGCTCACCGACCACCGCACGGATCAGAGCAACCAGAACACCGCGCCCTCGATCTCGCCCCAGGGCGACCGGGTCGCCTACTTCTCGGATCGGCGCCAGTACACCGACGTCTACCTGATGTCGGCGATCGACGGCCACGTGCTGCGCCGGGTCATCCGCGGCGAGCGCAGCCTCAAGTTCGAGAGCATTCCGCTGCTGCGCAATTCGATCGCCTGGTCCCCCGACGGCCTGCGGCTGGCGCTGGTCGCCAAGAGCGGCGGCAGCGACGTCGTCTACGTGGTCTCGGCGCAGGACGGGCGCGTCCTCAAGCGCTTTCGCGTGGATTGCGATGCGCTCAGCTACGCCGCCTGGTCCCCGGTCTCGGATTCGCTGGTCGTGACCGGACTGCACGACGGGGTCTCGGACCTGTGGCTCATCGACACCCAGTCGGGGCACGTGAGCCGGATCACGAACGACACCTGGGACGAGAAGGATCCGGTCTGGTCGCCGGACGGAAAGCGCATCACCTTCTCCTCGGACCGTCTCGCCCCGGTCGTGCTCCAGCCGGTCAGGGCCGAGAAGGGCTGGGGCCGGTACGGCATCTTCGACCTCGATCTGGCGAGCGGGACCGTGACCCGGGTCGTGGACACCGCGGGCGACGACCACTCGCCCGCCTGGTCGCCCTCGGGCGACGCGCTCACCTTCGTGTCGGACCGCAACGGCACGCCGAACCTCTACCACTACGACCCCTCGACCGGGTCCATCACCCAGCTCACCGACGTCGTGGGCGGCGTCTCGAGCGCGACCTGGTCGCGCCAGAACGACCGGCTCGTGTTCTCGGCCTACAACCACGGCGGGGTGGACGTGTTCGCGGTCAAGGTGCCGCTGTCGTTGCGCGAGGTCGTGGCCCGCATCCGCCGCGAGTACCCGCGCGCGGCGCTGACCCTGGAGGAGGCGGAGCGCGCGGAGCAGGACACGGTCCACGCCGAGCCGCTGCTGGGCGGGCTCGCCGGCGGGTGGCCCGACAGCCTGAGCGTGCCCCGCGACACCATGACCGCTGCGGTCGCGCGCGTGCCCGCGCGCGAGGAAGCTGCGCGTCGCGATTCGCTCCACGCCGTGCTGCCGGTCCTGGGCGAGCCGCCGGCGTGGACCGGCGGGGGCATGGGCGAGGTGTTCGCGCCCGCGCCCGATACGCTGCGGCCGCTGCCGAGCACGGTGACGCTCACCGACCGCGGCGGGCCCTTCGCGCTGCCCGACACCGTGCTCGGGCAGTCGCCGACGCGCTACCGGCCGCATCTGAGCCTCGACTTCGCGGGCAGCACGCTGATCGCCGCGACCGGCTACGGCTTCGCCGGCACCGCGCAGTTCATGTTCAGCGATTTCCTGCGCGACCACAGCCTCTATGTCGCGACCGATCTGTTCGGAGGCTCGGTCGAGGAGACCAACGCGCTCGTCATCTACGAGTACCTGCCGCGCCGCTGGGACCTGAGCGCCGGCGCGTTCCACTTCAACAACTACTACTCGGGCCGGGTCACGACCCTGGGCGAGCAGCTCGGCACGCCGCGCCTGTTCTCGGAGCGGAACTTCGGCGGGCTGGTGAGCGCATCCTACCCCTTCGACCGCTTCCGGCGCGTCGAGTTCAACCTCACGCAGACGTTCCTCGAGCGCAAGTTCTACGAGCAGAACATCAACGGCGACTACGTCGTGACCGGACGGCAGTACCGCTCGGTGTCGTCGCCCGCGGTCTCGCTCATCAGCGACAACGCCCTGTGGGGCTACTACGGCCCGGTCAACGGGCACCGCTCGAACCTGACCTACGCGCCGGCGCTGCCCTGGTTCGAGAACGCACTCGCCTATCAGACGGTGATCGCCGACCTGCGCAGCTACTGGGATCTCACGCACGGCTACACCTTCGCGACCCGCCTGCTGGGGAGCTACAGCGGCGGCCGGGATCCGCAGATCTTCCGGGTGGGCGGCTTCTCGACCCTGCGCGGCTACTCGGACTTCGACCTGCTCGGCTCGCGGGTGGCGATCCTCAATGCCGAGATCCGGTTCCCGTTCATCCAACAGCTCGGAATCGTGGGGCCGCTGCCGCTCGGGTTCTTCAACCTGCGCGGCGCCGCCTTCGCCGACGGGGGGCTCATCTGGCCGGACGGCGAGCGCCTCCAGTGGCAGTCCCTGCGCACCACCTTCCTGCCCCAGAACGGCTACGCGGTGGGGTTCGGCACCGGCGTGCGCAGCGCGCTCTCGTTCATCCTCCTCAAGCTGGACGTGGCCTGGGGCACGGATTTCGTCGGCATCTCCCGGCCGCGCTGGTACGTCTCGATCGGCCCCGAGTTCTAGCCGACTTCGCCTGATTCGGCCGTGATCCCGAGGCGCAGGTCCGGGGGGCGCCTTCCTCGCGGGTCCCCATGAATGGCCCCACTCGTCAGGCGCCCCCCGGACCTGCGGCTCGGGATCGTGGACGCTTGCGGCGCCTTCCGCTAGATTGCGGAAACGCAGTCCGGAACGTCCCGCTCCTCCCATGCCGAGGCCCAGCCTGAACGCCACGCTCGATCTCAACCCCGAGCAGCGCGCCGCCGTGGAACACGCCGGCGGGCCGCTGCTCGTCATCGCCGGCGCGGGCAGCGGCAAGACGCGCGTGCTCACCGCGCGCGTCGGGCGGCTGCTCGAGCGCGGCGTAGCACCCGGGGCGGTGCTGGCGTTCACCTTCACGAACCGGGCGGCGCGCGAGATGCGCCAGCGCATCGAGCCCCTGGTGGGCGCCGAGGCGGCACGCTCGCTGTGGGTCGGGACCTTCCATGCGACCGGGGTGCGCATCCTGAGACGCGAGGCCGGGCTGCTCGCCATCCCGCGCGATTTCACGATCTACGACCGCGAGGACCAGGAGGGCGTCGTGCGGGCCGCGATCCGCCGCCTCGAGCTGCCCGAGGGCGCGTTCCGCCCCGGGGCGGTCATCGCGCGAATCTCGGACGCGAAGAACGCGCTCGTGAGCCCGGAGGCGTTCGAGCACGCGGCGACCGCGCCCCACGAGCGCCGCATGGCCGAGCTCTACCGCCTCTACCAGGACGAGCTGCGCCGCAACGGCGCGCTCGACTTCGACGACCTCATCGCCGAGGTCGTGCGCCTGTTCCGCGACCATCCCGAGGTCGCCGCGCGCTACAGCCGCCGCTTCGAGCACGTGCTCGTGGACGAGTACCAGGACACGAACCACGCCCAGTTCCGGCTGGTCGAGTCCCTGGCGGCCACCCACCGCAACCTGTTCGTGGTCGGGGACGACGACCAGTCGATCTACGGCTGGCGCGGGGCGGACCTCACCCACGTGCTCGATTTCGAGGCCGCCTTCCCGGGGGCGGCGATCGTGCGGCTGGAGCAGAACTACCGCTCGACCGGGAACATCCTGGCGGCGGCCAACGCGGTCATCGCGCACAACCGCCGGCGCAAGGGCAAGACCCTGTGGTGCGAGCGCGAGCCGGGCGCCCGCCTGCGCTTCGTGCTGGCCGCCGACGAGACCGACGAGGCGCGCCGGGTGCGGCGCTTCCTCGAGGAGCGGGTGCGCGCCGGCGGGCGCTACGACGCCTGCGCCGTGCTCTATCGCACCAATGCCCAGTCGCGATCACTCGAGACCGAGCTGCGGCTCGCGGGCATCCCCTACGAGATCGTGGGCGGGCTCGCCTTCTACCAGCGGCGCGAGGTCAAGGACCTGCTCGCTTACCTACGCCTGGTCGTCAACCCGTCCGACACCGTCGCCTTCTGGAGGGTGTGGAACACGCCGCGGCGCGGGCTCGGCGACGGCGTGCGGGCCAAGGTCGAGGAGCGCATGGAGCGCGACGGATCGGCTCCGGCCGCCGCCCTCGGGGCGCTGGTCCGCGAGCAGGCGCTGGGTCGGGCCGCGGGCGCGGGGGCTGCGGCCCTGCTCGAGCTGCTGGGCGGGCTCGGGGGACGGCGCGAGGGCCCGGTGGACGAGCTGCTGAGTCACCTGCTGCGCGGCTCGGGTTATCTCGAGCACCTCGATGGCGACGACGAGACGGCGGCCGACCGGCGCGCCAACGTGCAGGAGCTGGCCGCGGCGGTCGCGACCTACGCGGCGGCGGGCCGCGGCGGGCTCGCCGAGTTCCTGGCCGAGACCGCGCTCGTGACCGACGCCGATCGCCTGGAAGAGGGCGCCGACCGGGTGCTGCTGCTCACCGCCCACAACGCCAAGGGGCTCGAGTTCGACGCGGTGGTGGTCGCCGGGCTCGAGGAGGGCCTGTTCCCGCACGCGTCGGCCGAACAGGAGGACACGGAGCTCGAGGAGGAGCGCCGGCTGTTCTACGTGGCGCTCACGCGCGCGCGCGACCAGGTGCTGTTGAGCGCCGCGGCCTTCCGGCGGCGCTTCACGCCCACCGGCTCGGTCGCGAGCGGCGGACAGGTGTCGCGCTTCGTGGGCGAGATTCCCTCCGAGCTGCTCGAGCGCGAGGAGCCGGAGGGCGCGGGCTGGTCGCACCGCGCGCCCGCCGCGTCGGGTGGGCGCGGTCGTGGGCGCGGCCGCCACGCGGACGCGGGGGTGGCGGTGGCGGCGCGCGCTTCGACCCACCGGGCAGTCGGGCGGGTGGTCTATCACGAGCAGTTCGGGCGGGGCGTGGTCCAGGACGTCGACGGCGAGGGCCACGACCTCAAGTTCACAGTGCGGTTCGGGCCCGGGGCACGCGACGTCCGCAAGATCCTGGGCCGGTTTCTGAGCGGAGGCGGCGATGACGATCCGGCGTGAGGAGGTCGAGCGCATCGCCGAGCTGGCGCGTCTCGAGATTCCGGAGTCGGGCATGGAGCGGATGGCGGCCGAGCTGTCGGCGGTGCTCGACTTCGTCGGGGCGCTCAACCGCCTCGACCTCACGGGCCGCTCGCCCACGAGCTTCGCGCCCGTCGGGGCGCCCCTGCGGGCCGACGAGCCCAACGGGCGCCGGCTCGACGTCGAGGACGCGCTGGCCATGGCGCCCGAATCCGAAGCCGGCTGCTTCCTGGTGCCGCCGGTGGTGGAGAACCTGAACCCATGAGCGCGGGCTGGGCGAAGCTCTCGGCACGCGCGCTGGCGGCGGCGGTGCGCTCCGAAGCGGTCGAGGCCGAGGCGGCGGTCGAGAGCGGGTGGGAGGGGCCGGCGGCGGTGTGGGAGGAGAAGGTCCACGCGATCGTGCACTCGGACCGGCAGGCCCGGGCCGCCGGGGCGCTGGCGGCACCCGAGGGGCCGCTGCGCGGGGTGCCGGTCGTGGTCAAGGACAACCTGTGCACGGTGGACTACCCCACCACCTGCTGCTCGAAGATTCTCGCCGGCTACCATCCGCCCTACGACGCGACGGTGGTGCGGCGGCTGCGCGCCGCGGGCGGCGTGGTCACCGCCAAGGGCAACATGGACGAGTTCGCGATGGGCTCGTCCACCGAGTTCAGCTGCTACGGACCGACCCGCAACCCGTTCGATCTCGACCGCGTTCCGGGTGGGTCGAGCGGGGGCCCGGCGGCCGCGGTCGCCTACGGGCTCGCGCCGCTCGGTCTGGGCTCCGACACCGGCGGCTCGGTGCGCCAGCCCGCGGCCTTCTGCGGCGTGTTCGGGCTCAAGCCCACCTACGGCCGGCTATCGCGCTACGGGCTGGTCGCCTTCGGCTCCTCGCTCGACCAGGTCGGCATCTTCGCGCGCCACGCCGGCGACGTCGCGCTGACCTACGCCGCGCTCGCCGGGCCCGACCCCTACGACGCGACCACGCGCCTCGATCCCGCGCCCGACGTGAAGGGCTGGGACCGCGGGGTCGAGGGGCTCACGTTCGGCTGGCCCGCGAACCTGTGGGCCGAAGGGGTGGAGGCCGACGTCATCGAGGGACTCGAGCGCGCGGCGGAGTGGCTCGAGCGCGCGGGGGCCCGGCGCGCGAGCTTCGAGTTCCTGCCGGGCGAGTACTCGGTGGCGACCTACTACCTGGTCGCGACCGCCGAGGCGAGCTCGAACCTGGCGCGCTTCGACGGCGTGCGCTACGGCTTCCGCCACCCCGATTCGCCCGACGTGCGCGCGCTCTACACCCGCACGCGCAGCGAGGGCTTCGGGCCCGAGGTCCAGCGCCGCATCCTGCTCGGCACCTACGCGCTCTCGGCCGGCTACTACGACGCCTACTACCTCACCGCGCAGAAGGCCCGCGCGCTCATCCGCGACGAGTACCGGACCGCCTTCGGCCGCTGCGACTTCATGCTGATGCCGGCGGCGCCGACCCTGGCGTTCCGGCTGGGCGAGAAGCTCGCCGACCCGCTGGCGATGTACCTGAGCGACATCTTCACGATCGGCGCCAATCTGGCCGGGATCCCGGGCCTCAGCGTGCCGGTGGGTCGCTCGGCCGCCGGGCTGCCGCGCGCGGTCCAGGTCCTGGGTCCCGAGGATGCCGAGCCGCTCCTGCTGCGCGCGGGGCGCGTCCTCGAGGTGCAGGGCGAGCTCGGGCGCCTGGCGGCCTCGCACGAGACGGAGTTCGCATGGCCTACGAAGCGGTAATCGGCCTCGAGTGCCACATCCAGCTCCGTACGCGGAGCAAGATGTTCTGCTCCTGCCCGGCGGAGTTCGGGGCCGAGCCCAACACCAACGTGTGCCCGGTGTGCCTGGGGCTGCCCGGGGCGCTGCCGGTCACGAACGGCGCCGCGATCGAGGCGGCCCTCCGGCTCGGGCTCGCGCTCGGCTGCTCGGTCCGAAGCATCAGCGTGTTCGCGCGCAAGAACTACTTCTATCCGGACATGCCGAAGAACTACCAGATCACCCAGTACGACCAGCCGTTGTGCGAGGGGGGCGCGCTCGAGGTGACGCTCAACGGGGCCTCGAAGCACTTCGCGCTGACGCGCGTCCACGTCGAGGAGGACACTGGCAAGTCCTTCCACCCGGAGCGCCACGGCGACCGCAAGGTGTCGCGGGTGGACTTCAATCGCGCCGGGGTGCCGCTGCTCGAGCTCGTGACCCAGCCCGTGTTCCGCGCCCCGGCCGAGTGCGCGGCGTTCCTCTTGGCACTGCGCCGCCTGGTGCGCTGGCTCGGGATCTCGGACGGGGACATGGAGAAGGGGCACCTGCGCTGCGACGCGAACGTGAGCGTGCGGCCGGCGGGTACGACGGAGCTGGGCACCAAGAGCGAGATCAAGAACCTCAACTCGATCCGCGGCGTCGAGCGCGGCATCACCGCCGAGCTCGCGCGCCAGGAGCGCGTGCTGGGCGAAGGCGGGCGGATCGAGCAGGCCACGCTGCTCTATGACGCGGACCATGACCGGCTCGCGGTCATGCGCTCGAAGGAGCACGCCCACGATTACCGTTACTTCCCCGAGCCCGACCTGCCGATGCTCGAGGTCGACGCCGATTGGCTCGCGGGGGCGCGCGACTCGCTCCCGGTGCTGCCGTGGGAGCGCGAGCGCGAGTTCACGGCCCTCGGCCTGCCGTGGTACGACGCCGGGGTGCTGAGCGAGCAGCCCGAGCTCGCCGAGTACGCGCTCGCGGTCATGAAGCTCGCCGAGCCCAAGCTGGCGAGCAACTGGCTCATGACCGACGTGCTGCGCGTCCTCAAGGAGCGCGACTGGACCCCGGCGCGCTGGCGCGAGCAGGTTCCGGCCGCGCGGCTCGGCGACTTCCTGGCGCGCGTGGCGGGCCAGTCGCTGCCGGGGCCGCTCGCCAAGCAGGTGTTCGCGTGGATGGCGGACGAGCCGGGCGAAGTCCCCGAACTGCTCCAGCGCCATGGCGTGCGCGTCCAGTCCTCGAGCGAGGAGCTGGAGCCGCTGGTGCGCGAAGTGCTCGACCAGAATCCGGGCCCGGTGGCCCAGTACCGCGCCGGAAAGACCGCCACGCTCGGATTCCTGGTGGGCCAGGTCATGAAGAAGAGCGGCGGGCAGGCGGTGCCGCAGGTCGTGCAAACGCTGCTCAAGCGCGAGCTCGATTCACGGGCGGCCGGACCCTAGCGTCGCGTCCGCCGTCGCGAGCGCCCCTGACGCGGCCGCGTCTTGACCCTCGCGGAACGCGTGACTAGAGTGCGAGTCGTGACCGACCCTCTCCCCGCGTTTCCGGCAGGCGCACGGGTTCTGGTCCTCGGATCCGGCGGCCGCGAGCATGCGCTCGCCTGGCGCCTGGCGCGCGATCCCGAACCCGCCGAGGTGCTCGTGGCGCCCGGCAACGAAGGCCTGGGACGATCGTTCCGGCGCCTCGCCCTCGACGAGCTCGACGCCGGCGCGATCGCGGCCCGCTGCGCCGCCGAGCGGGTCGGGCTGGTCGTCATCGGACCCGAGGCGCCGCTCGCGACCGGCATCGCCGACGCGCTCGCCCACCACGGCGTCGCGGCGTTCGGGCCCACCCGGGATGCAGCCCGGCTCGAATCGAGCAAGTGGTTCGCGAAGGACGTCATGCGGGCCGCGGGAGTGCCGACCGCGCGCGCCGAGACCTTCGACGACCTGGCCGCCGCCCGCGCCGGGCTCGCGCGCTTCGAGCCGCCCTACGTGGTGAAGGCCGACGGCCTGGCCGCGGGCAAGGGCGTGCGGGTCACGCCGGAACGCGAGGTGGCGGAGTCGTTCCTCGCCGAGTGCCTCGAGACGGGACGCTTCGGGGCGAGCGGCCGGCGGGTGGTGCTCGAGGAGTTCCTCGCGGGGGAGGAGGCCTCGGTCATGGCGGTGTGCGACGGGACGCGGCACGTGCTGCTGCCGGCGGCGCGCGACTACAAGCGCGCCTACGATGGCGACCTCGGCCCCAACACCGGGGGCATGGGCGCCTACGCGCCCGCCGCGCGGATCGACGACCGTCTCGAGCAGGCGATCGGGCAGCGCATCGTGAGCCCGGTGCTGGCGGAGCTGGCGCGCCGCGGCACCCCGTTCCGCGGGGCGCTCTACTGCGGCGTCATGCTGACGCCCGGGGGTCCGCGCGTGGTCGAGTTCAACGTGCGCCTCGGCGACCCGGAAGCCCAGGTCGTGCTGCCGCTGCTCGAGGGCTCGCTCACCCGGCTGCTTGCGGAGGCGGCGCGCGGCACGCTCGATCCCGGCGCCGTGACGCGCGGGACGGGATGCGCGGTCGCGGTCGCGCTCGCGGACGAAGGCTACCCGGAAGCGGTGCGCGGGGGCGGCGTCATCGCCGGGCTTGACGCGGCCGAGCGGGAGCCCGGCGTGCTGGTCTTCCACGCCGCTTCGACCCCGGAGCCCGAGGGGCGCTGGCGCGTGAGCGGCGGACGGGCGGCCTACCTGGTGGGGCGGGATGAGACGCTCGCCGGGGCCCGCGAGCGTGTCTACGGGGCGCTCGCGCGACTCGGGGGCAGCGGGTGGCGGTGTCGTCAGGACATTGGCGCGCTCGGAGCGCCGGCCGCCGCGGGGCGGATGCCATGAAGCGCCGGACCTTGGCTGCCACGCGCGCGGCGCGGACGCCGGCCGCGCGCGTGGGCGTGGTCATGGGGAGCGAGTCCGATCGCGCGGTGATGGAGGAGGCCGCCCGCGTGCTCGCCCAGTTCGGGGTGGGCTGCGAGGTCGCGGTGCGCTCGGCCCACCGCACGCCGGCCGCGGCGGCGCGCTGGGCCCGCGGCGCGCGCGCGCGCGGCCTCGAGGTCATCATCGCGGGCGCGGCCGGGGCCGCCCATCTGGCCGGCGCGATGGCGGCGAACTCCAGTCTCCCGGTGCTGGGGGTGCCGCTCGCAAGCTCCCCGCTCGGCGGCTTCGACGCGCTGCTCTCCACCGTCCAGATGCCGCCCGGGGTTCCGGTGGGGACCCTGGGAGTCGGGAGCTGGGGGGCGCGCAACGCCGCTCACCTCGCGCTCCGCATCCTCGCGCTCTCGGATCGCGCCCTGGCGCGCCGACTCGAGGGCGGGGGTCCAGGGCGGACGCGGACCTAGCATGGAGATCCTCGTCATCGACCCCGAGCGCCCTTCCGACGCCGCGCTCAATACGCTCGCCGAGGCGGTGCTGCGCGGCGGGGTGGTGGCGTTTCCGACCGACACGCTCTACGGGCTCCACTGCTCGCTCTTCGACGTCGGCGCGGTCGAGATGATCGCACGGCTCAAACGACGCGACCGCTCGCTGGCCGTGATCTCGCTGATCCCGGAGGCCGACCAGGCCTACGGCCTCGCGGCCGAGGTCAGCGAAGTGGCCGCGCGCCTCATGGCCCGGTACTGGCCCGGTCCGCTGTCGCTCATCTTTCGCGCCGCGCCGATCGTGCCGCCGCGGGTGCGCGGGGCAGGCGGCACGGTGGCCCTGCGTTTCCCGCGCGACCCCCTGTGCATGCGCATCCTCCAGCGCATCGGCGGCCCGGTGGTCTCGAGCAGCGCGAACATCTCGGGGCAGCGTCCGGCCGAGACCGCCGAGGAGGTGGTGAGGATCTTCGGCAACCAACTCGATCTGGTCGTGGACGCCGGGCCGCGCCACGGCGAAACCCCCTCGACGCTGGTCGACGTGAGCGGCCGCAAGCCGCGCCTGCTGCGACGCGGCGCGGTGGACGTGACGGCCGAGCTGGGCGACTTCGAGGACGTCACGGTCGAGCGCCGCGGATGAGCGCATGCCGCCCGGGCGGCGGTTGACGGGCCGTGTCCGGGACGCCTATTCTCATGTCGCATGTCACCGCGGGAGCCGGCGTTACGCGTCCTGATCGTATGCACGGGCAACACCTGTCGAAGCCCACTGGCCGCGGTGGCGCTGCTCGACGAGCTGGGGCCCGATCGCGAACGGGTCGAGGTGTTGTCGGCCGGCACCGCGGCCCGCGAGGGGCAGCCGGCCTCGCCGCCCACCGTCGAGCTCGCCGCGCAGGAGGGCTTCGACCTCTCGGCCCACCGATCGCGCCGCGTCACCCCTGCCCTGGCGCGCGCCGCGGATCTCATCCTCGTCATGGAGCGCGAGCACACACGCGCCGTCCAGGCTCTGGGCGCCGATCCGGAACGGACCCACGTGTTGTCCGAGTGGCCCGAACCAGGCGAGCCGGGGTTGCCGGTCTCGGACCCATTCGGGGCGTCCCGGGAAGCGTATGAGGAGTGTTGGAGTCGCATCCGGCGCCATATTCAGAGAATCGTTCCGCAGGTACGTGAGGCACTGCGGGCCCGCTCGGCCTAGGGGCCCATTTCTCTTTCGAGGTGCGCCATGGCAATGACCAAAGCGAGCAAGATCTGGATGAACGGCAAGTGGGTGCCCTGGGATGACGCCAAAATCCATGTCCTTTCGCATGTCGTCCACTACGCCTCGAGCGTCTTCGAGGGCATCCGCTGCTACGACACCCGCCGCGGCCCGGCCATCTTCCGGCTCGAACCGCATCTCGACCGGTTCATGCTCTCGGCCAAGATCTACCGCATGGAGATTCCCTTCACGCGCGAGCAGATCGAGAAGGCGTGCATCGACGTGGTCGCGGTCAACGATCTCAAGGAGTGCTACATCCGGCCGCTCATCTATCGCGGTTACGAGAACCTTGGTGTCAACCCGTTCGGCAACCCCATCGATGTGGCGATCGCCGCGTTCCCGTGGGGCAAGTACCTGGGCGAGGACGCGGTCAACAAGGGCGTGGCCGCCAAGGTCAGCTCCTGGCACCGCATTGCCCCCAACACGATGCCGGCGATGGCGAAGGCCTCGTCGAATTACATGAACTCGCAGCTCATGAAGATGGAGGCGCTGGTCGACGGATACGCCGAAGCCATCGCGCTCGACGTCCAGGGCTTCGTGAGCGAGGGCAGCGGCCAGAACCTGTTCGCGGTGATCCAGGGCGAGCTCGTCACGCCCACGCTCTCGAGCAGCATCCTGGCGGGGATCACGCGCGAGTCCGTCATGACGCTGGCCCGCGAGCTGGGCTACAAAGTGCGCGAGGAAGTCATGCCGCGCGAGCTGCTCTACGCCGCGGAGGAGCTGTTCTACTGCGGAACCGCCGTCGAGGTGACGCCGATCACGTCGGTGGACCGGATCGCGGTGGGCAGCGGCACGCGCGGCCCGGTGACCAAGGCGATCCAGGACGCGTTCTTCGGGATCGTGCGCGGCGAGACTCCCGATCGCCACGGCTGGATGAAGGCGGTGCCGCAGGCGGCCGGCGCGAGCGCGACGTCGGCGGCCCGCAGGCCCTGAGGGCGCGTGCGCCGTTGCGTGAGGCCGGAGTGAAGATCGCGATCGGCTGCGATCACGCGGGCTTCGGTCTCAAACAGCTGCTCATGCGCGAGCTCGAGACGCTCGGCCACGCCGTCACGGATTTCGGCACCGATGCCGCGAGCCCGCCCGTGGACTACCCGGACTTCTGCTTCCCGGTCGCCGAGGCGGTGGCGCGCGGGACGGCCGAGCGCGGCATCGTGCTGGGCGGAAGCGGGATCGGGGAGTGCATCGCGGCGAACAAGGTGCGCGGCGTGCGCGCCGCGCTGGTCACGAGCGAGGAGACCGCGCGGCTCACCCGGCTCCACAACGATTCCAACGTGCTCGCGCTCGGCGCGCGCACCAACGGCGAGCTTGCGAACCTCGTCCCGTGGATGAGGGTGTGGCTCGAGACCCCGTTCGAAGGCGGGCGGCACATTCCGCGCCTGCGCAAGATCGAAGCGTACGAGCAGGCGCACACCAGGCTCGATTGACCCCCTGACCGAAAAGGCCCCCATGTCCGAGCTTCGCGACCAGGACCCGCAGATCTACGACGCCATCGCCGGCGAGCGCAGGCGCCAGCTCGAGACCCTGGAGCTGATCGCCTCCGAGAACTTCGCCAGCCCGGCGGTGCTCGAGGCGGCAGGCTCGGTGATGACGAACAAGTACGCCGAGGGACTGCCGGGCAAGCGCTACTACGGGGGCTGCGAGTTCGTGGACGTCGCCGAGCGGCTGGCGATCGAGCGCCTCGCACAGCTGTTTTCAGCCGACCATGCGAACGTCCAGGCCCACAGCGGCGCCTCGGCGAACCTGGCCGCGTACCTGTCGGCCTCGAAGCCGGGCGACACGCTGCTCGGCATGAGCCTCGCGCACGGCGGACATCTGACCCACGGGCACCCGGTCTCGATCACCGGGCAGCTGTGGAACGCGGTGCAGTACGGCGTGCGGCCCGAGGACGGCCGGCTCGACTACGACCAGGTCGAGACCTTGGCGCGCCAGCACCACCCGCGCCTGATCGTCGCGGGCGCCAGCGCCTACCCGCGCATCATCGACTTCGCGCGCCTCGGTACCCTGGCGCGCGAGGTCGGCGCCACGCTGGTCGTGGACATGGCGCACATCGCCGGACTGGTCGCCGCCGGGCTCCATCCCAGCCCGGTGCCGCACGCCGATCTGGTCACGAGCACGACCCACAAGACGATGCGCGGGCCGCGCGGCGGCTTCGTGCTGTGCCGGGCGGCGCTGGCCGAGAAGCTCGACAAGTCGGTGTTCCCGGGATTGCAGGGCGGGCCGCTCATGCACGTCATCGCCGCCAAGGCGGTGTGCTTCGGCGAGGCGCTCACCGAGGGATTCCGCGCCTACCAGGGGCGGGTGGTCGCGAACGCGCAGGCGCTGGCGCGCGGGCTCATGACGCGCGGGTTCGACCTGGTTTCGGGTGGCACCGACAACCATCTCGTGCTCGTCGATTTGAGGCGTCGCGGCATGACGGGCAAGACCGCTGAGGAGGCGCTCCACCGCGCGCGCATCACGGTCAACAAGAATGCGGTCCCCAACGACCCGCAGAAGCCCTGGGTCACGAGCGGCATCCGGCTCGGGACCCCGGCGCTCACCACCCGCGGCTTCGGTGTCGAGGAGATGGACGCGATCGCGGGCTGGATCGCGCGCGTGCTCGAGGCCCCCGACGAGACCGGCAGGGGCCGCGAGGTGGAGTCCCAGGTCCTCGAGCTGTGCCGGGCCTATCCGCTCTTCGCCTGGGAGCCGGTGCCGCGCTGAGCCGTGGTTCGGCGGGGCTGGTATCCGGGCCCGCCGCGGGCCTCGCCCACTCGCCGTGCGCTGGGTGGGCCGTCCATCTCATCATGCAATCCGGGCTGAGAGCTACTTTCGAACCCACTCGAAATCAGCGCGCGAAGGCGTTGCCCCCGAGCCGATTAGAATGGCTCCGGGTGCTTCCCATGTGGCACCGTTCGTGCATGATGACGGGATGCATGCCCGTGCCACGCATCGCGCTCGACACCCTGGCGGCCTCCCCCGTGCTCTGGATCGCGGCGGTGGCCGTGCCGCGGCTATTCCCGGGGCGCCTCCTTCACGAGGCCGCGCTGTGGGCCGCGTGGGAGGGCGCCTTCCCCGAGGCGGATCGCCTCTTCGAGGCCGCGGCGCGCTGCTATCAATCCGAGCTCGAGGTGGTGCCGCTGGCACGGCTGCGGGCGCACCAGGCCATGGCGCGCGCGCGCACCGCCTCGCCCGGGGGGCCCGATGGCGAGCGCTGTCTCGACGTCGAGCGCCGGCTGTCCCGGCTCGAGCGCATCGAAGCCCCCTGGCCGCCGTTCCCGCTCGTGGATGCCACCTCGCTGCTCGCGAGCTGGCACGAGCGCGAGCCCGCTCACCTGCAGGCCCCGGCCGAATCCGAGGGGCCAGGCCCCGGCAGGCTCGAAGCCGCCGCCTGAAGGCCGGCGGGGCGTTCGGCCCCGCTTGCGCGCCGCGCGCGACCGACTGGACCGCGCGCGGCGCTTCGTTATACTCGGCCAAGACCGTGGTTCACCGTAGTTCATGGGGCGCGCGCCGCGCGTTTCGCGTGGTGGACGCGCCCGGAGGGTGTGCCGACGTCGTGCCGATAGGAAGGAACCGATGACCCTGGACAGCAAGGAAGCCACGCAACGAATCGATCGGGCCGGCGCGATCCTGGGCCGCGTGCGGGCCGAGGTGGGGCGGGCGATCGTGGGCCAGCGCGCCATGGTGGACCGCCTGCTCGTGGGCCTCCTCACCGGCGGCCACATCCTGCTCGAGGGCGTGCCCGGGCTCGCGAAGACGCTCGCGGTCAAGAGCCTGGCGGATTCGGTCGGGCTGCGCTTCCGGCGCATTCAGTTCACGCCCGACCTGCTCCCCGCCGACCTCACCGGGACCCAGATCTACAACCCGCGCGAGGGCAGCTTCAGCGCCAAGCGCGGGCCGCTGTTCGCGAACCTGGTGCTGGCGGACGAGATCAATCGCGCGCCGGCCAAGGTCCAGTCGGCCCTGCTCGAGGCGATGCAGGAGAAGCAGATCACGATCGGGGACGAAAGCCATCCGCTCGAGGAGCCCTTCCTGGTGCTCGCGACCCAGAATCCGATCGAGCAGGAGGGCACCTATCCGCTCCCCGAGGCCCAGAGCGACCGGTTCATGCTTAAGGTGAAGATCGGCTATCCCGAGCGCGCCGAGGAGAAGGAGATCCTGCGCCGGGCCGGGCTTTCGGCGCTGCCCGAGCTCAAGCCCCAGGCCACGCGCGCGGACGTGCTCGAGGCGCGCTCGGCGCTGGCGAGCGTGTACGTGGACGACAAGCTCCAGGAGTACGTCCTCGATCTGGTCGCCGCCACGCGGCGGCCCCGCGACTTCGGGCTCGCGCTCGACACGCTGGTCGCCTTCGGCGCCTCCCCGCGCGCCACCCTGTTTCTGGTGCGCGGCGCGCAGGGGATGGCGCTGCTCGCGGGCCGGGCGTACACGCTGCCCGAGGACGTCAAGGCGGTGGCCCTCGACGTGCTGCGCCACCGCATCCACGTCTCGTACGAGGCCGAAGCGGAGGGCGTGGACGGCGAGGAGGTGGCCCGCCGCATCCTGGAGCAGGTGCGCGTGCCCTGATGGACACCACGGAACTTCTCCGGAAGGTCCGCCGGCTCGAAATCCGCAGCCGTCACCTGGTCGAAGAGATGTTCGCGGGCCAGTCCGAGAGCGTGTTCAAGGGCCGCGGCGTCGAGTTCGAGGAAGTCCGTCCCTACGTGCCCGGCGACGAAGTCCGCGACATCGACTGGAACGTGACCGCGCGCTTCGGCGCGCCGTTCGTCAAGCGCTTCGTCGAGGAGCACGAGCTCACGGTCATGCTGGTCGTGGACGTCTCGCGCTCGATGCGCTTCGGCACCGCAGGTCCCGAGAAACGCGAGCTGGCGGCCGAGCTGTGCGCGGTGCTGGGCTTCGCGGCGATGCAGCACCAGGCGCGGGTCGGTCTGGTGCTCGCGGGGGAGCGGGTCGAGCACTTCGTGCCCCCGGCCCGGGGGCGCTCCCACCTGCTGCGCATGCTGCGCGACGTGCTGGGCCTCGAGCCGCACGCGGGCGGCACGCGGCTCGCGGACGCGGCGCGCTTCCTGATCCGCACCACCCGGCGCCGCAGCCTGATGTTCTGGATCTCGGATTTCGAGGACCGGCTCGAGCCCCGCGATTTCCGGGTGCTCGCGCGCCGCCACGAGCTCACGGCGCTGCTGCTGCGCGACCCGCGCGACGAGAACCTGCCGGCGGTGGGCTGGGTCGAGCTCGAGGACCTCGAGCGCGGCACGCGCGCCCTGGTCAACACCTCGAGCCGGCGGGTGCGCGAGGCCTACGGGCGCGAGGCGCGCGAGCGCCGGCGCGCCGCCGAGACGGCGCTCGCCCGGGCGCGCTGCCCGGTCGTCGAGCTGCGCACCGACCGCTCCTACCTGCCCGCGCTCATGCGCTACTTCGCGGCGCGCAACCGGGGGCGGGCGCGATGAGCGCCCCCGGACGGGGGACGCTGGGGCGCGCCCCCGGTCGCGCTGTAGCCTGGAGTCTCGCCGGGGCGACGCTGGCGCTGGCGGCCGCCCACGCGGCGGCGGCAGCCGGCGCCTCAGGGCCCGCGACCGCCCCGTCCGCCGTGGTCGCGACCACGGTGTCCGATTCCGGGCTCGCCGCCGGCCGGCTTCTGCTGCCGGCGCGCGTGAGTGCCAGGCCCGACCACGTGCGGCTCGGGGAGCCGCTGCGCGTGCGCGCGTGGGTGCTGCTGCCGCACGCGACGCGCGCCCAGTGGCTGCCCCCCGACAGCGGCGGCGCCTTCACCTGGGGTGCGCTCGCGGCGCGGCGCATCGCGGGACCCGGGGGACGCGACACGCTGCTGCTCGAGTCGCGACTCCAGATCTTCGCCACCGGCCCGGTGAGCGTGCCCGGTCCGCGCTTCCGGATGCTCGGGTCGGGAGGGGGCACGGGCGAGCGCGCCGCGCGCCGCCTGCCGACGGTGCGCGTCACGGTCGAGGCGAGCCCCGGCGTCGCCGACAGCAACGCCCGGCTCCATGCCCTGCGGGCGCCGCTCGAAGCGCCGTGGTGGGAGCGCGTGCCGTGGACCCTGGTAGGGATCGGTGCGGGGCTGATCGCGGCGTTGATCGCATGGCTGCGGCTGCGCCGCCGCCGCGTGCCCCGGCTCGAGCCGGTGCGCGCGGCCGGGAGGCCGGCGCGCGATCCCGCCGAGACCGCCCTCGAGGAGCTCGAGGCGCTGCGCCGGCTCGAGCTGCCGCGAGCGGGGCGCTTCGCCGATCACGCGCTGGAGCTCACGCGCATCGCGCGGCGCTTTCTCGAAGCCACGGCCGGGACGCCCCGGCCGGGCGACACCACCCCCGAGCTCGTCCGCCACCTCGAGGCGGCCCAGCTCGAGGCGGACCAGATCGCGCGTCTGGCGGCGCTGTTGCGCGCCTGGGACCAGGTCAAGTTCGCGCGCCAGCCTTCGACGATCGACGAATGCGAGCGCGCCGAGCAGGGCGTCGAGGAGCTGGCGCGGCGCCGGCTGCGCGAGCTGCATCCGCCGGCGGCGCCGGCGAGCGGCGAGCGGGTGGCCTGATGCGCTGGGACGAGCCCTGGGCGCTGGCGCTCCTCCTGCTGCTGCCGCTGGTGGCGTGGCGCCGGCGCCGCACCGGCGCGCGCGCGGCGGTGCTGTGGGTGCGCAGCGGAGACTGGGGGGCGCGCGCCGGCCGCGCCCTGCTCGCCGCGGTCGACGTGCTGCCGTGGCTCGCGGTGGTACTCGCGATCGCCGCGATCGCGCGCCCGCAGCAGGGGCTCAAGCTCAGCGAGACCGAGACCCGGGGCGTGGACATCGTGCTCGCGATCGACATCTCGCCCAGCATGATGGCCGAGGATTTCCGTCCCCGGAACCGCCTGTACGTGGCGCGGCAGACGGCGCGCGAGTTCGTGCACGAGCGCACCCACGACCGCATCGGGCTGGTGGGCTTCGCGGCCACGGCGTTCACACAGTGTCCGCTCACGCTCGATCACGACGCGCTGCTCGAGCTGCTCGACGGCCTGGACTTCGGGCTCGCCGAGGATGGGACGGCGATCGGGATGGCGCTCGCGACGTCGGTGGCGCGGCTGCGTGACAGCCGCACGCCCAGCAAGATCATCGTCCTGCTCACCGACGGGGCGAGCAATCGTGGCGCCATCGATCCGCTCACCGGCGCCGACCTCGCGCGCGCCTACGGCATCAAGGTGTACACCGTCCTGGTGGGGCAGGGCGGCGTGGTGCCGGTGCCGGTGGACGACCCGGTGTACGGCCGCCGCATCGAGATGGTCCAGATGGACATCGACGAGCCCACGCTGCGCGAGATCGCGAAGCGCACCGGGGGCCGTTTCTTCCGTGCCACCGAAGCCGCGGCGCTGCCCGGCATCTACGCCGAGATCGACCGCCTCGAGCGCGCCCCGATCCGCTCGGTCGAATACAAGGAGTACCGCGATCTGGGGCCGATGCTGCTCGGGGCGGCCGCGGTCCTGCTCGCGCTCGCCGGGCTCTCGGGCGCGACCTGGGCGTTCCGGCTGCCATGAGGCGTGCGCGATGATCTTCTCCGACGCTCGCTGGCTGTGGGCGCTCCTGGCGCTGCTGCCGCTCGCGCTGCTCGAGTGGCGCGCGCTCAGGCGGTCCGCCTCCCGGCTCGAGCGCCTGGTGGGGAGCCGGGCGCCCAACACGCTGCTCGCCCAGCCGGCGCCGGGCCGGCGGCGCGCCGGGGCGCTGTGCGCGCTGGCCGCGCTCGCGAGCCTGATCGTCGGGGCCGCGGGCCCGCAATGGGGCCGCGAGGTGGTGCGGCGCGCCGCCTCGGGCTCGGACCTGGTGTTCCTCGTCGACGTGTCGGCGAGCATGGACTCGCGCGACGTGCCCCCCAGCCGGCTCGACGAGGCGCGGCGCGAGGCGATCGCGGTGCTCGACCGGGTCGAGGGCAGCCGCGTCGGGGTGGTTGCGTTCGCCGGGGACGCGGTCCGCCTGTGCCCGCTCACGCTCGACCGCGGGGCGGCGCGGCTCACGCTCGAGTCGCTCACCAGCGGCTCGGTGAGCGAGCCGGGCACGGATCTGGCCCGCGCGCTGCGCATGGCGGTGCGCGTCATGCCGGGCGGGCGGCGCGACGAGCAGGCGATCATCCTGTGGACCGACGGCGAGGACCTCGAGCAGGGCGCGCGCGGCATCATCGAGGAGCTGGCGCGCACCGGCATCCGCGTGTTCGCGGTGGGCGTGGGCACGGCGGGCGGGGACGTGGTGCCGCTGCTCGACGACCAGGGACGGGCGACCGACGTCAAACGCGACGAGCACGGGGTGGCGGTGCGCAGCCGGCTGGACGAGGACCTGCTGCGCTCGATCGCGCAACGCACCCGCGGGGCCTACTTCTCCGCCTCGCGGCCCGGGGGCGAGCTGCCGCGGCTTCTGGGCGCCGTGGGTGGCCTGGCGCGCGGCAGCCACGGCTCGCGGCTCGCCGAGCGCCCGGTGGCGCGCTTCGCGTGGTTCGCGGGCCTCGCCGCGGCCCTGCTGCTCTTCGACCTGGCACGCCCGCGCCGCCGCCGCGAGCGCGGGCGCGCGGCCGAGGCTCCGCTCCACTCCGAGCGTGGCGCCGCCGCGGCGATCCTGGTGGTGGCCGGGACAGCCGCCCTGCTGCTCGCCGCCCCGCGGATCTCCGTGGCCCAGAGTGCCTGGGCGCGCGGAGATCGCGCGCTCAAGGCCGGGCGCTACGGCGCCGCCGATTCGCTCTACACCCGCCGCCTGGCTCGACGCGCGCCCGACGAGGTGCGCGTGAACCGGGCCACGGCGCGGGCACTGCGCGATCAGGCCGCAGCCGGCGCTCCCAGTCCCCATCCGGCGGGCGGCGCGCCGGAGCCCACGCCCGAGGACGAGCTCAAGCGGCTCGCGGCGGGCGACACGCGCGCGGGGCGCGCGGCGGGCTACAACCTGGGCACCTTGCTCGGCGGGCGGAGCGAGAACGACCCCGCGCTCGCGGCGCTGCGGCAGGTGCTCGAGCGCGATCCGGGCGATCAGGACGCGCGCTGGAACTACGAGCTCATCGAGCGCCGCAAGCGCGAGCCGGCGAACCCGCGCCAGAAACCGCGGACTCCCAAGTCCGAGCCGCGTCCGGGCGCCAAGGGGGGAGCCGGCCAGCCGCAGCCCCAGCCCGGCCCGGCGGGAACCGCGACGCCGCCGTCGTCGCCCGGGCCTCCCCAGCCCGGAGCGCCGGCACCCGGGATGCAGCGCAGCGGACGCATGGACCGCGAGCAGGCCGAGCGCCTGCTGGGGGCGCTCCAGGATCTCGAGCGGCTCGAGCAGCAGCGCCGCCGCCAGGTGCGGGCGGTGCGCGAGCGGCGCGGGAAGGACTGGTAGTGCGCGGCGCGCACCCGGCGATCGCGGCCGTCGTGCTGGCCGGTTGTCTCGCGGCCGCGCCTGCCGGCGCCGCCCTGAACGTCCAGGCGACGCTCGATCGCAGCCGGATCTCGGCGGGGGAGAGCGCGACGCTCGAGGTGGTCGTCGAGGGCGGCGGCATCCTGGGCGATCCCGAGCTCAACCTTTCCACGGGGCTCGAGCTGCTCGGCAGCGCGCGCGCCCAGAACTTCTCGTGGGTCAATGGCCGCAGCTCGGTTCAGACCGTGATCCGCTACGAGCTCGGCGCCGCGAACGTCGGCCACTACACGATCGGCCCGGTGCGGGTGCGTTCCGGGGACGAGATCTATTCGAGCGCCCCGCTCACCCTGGACGTGGTCGCGAACGCGCCCAGCATCGGCGGGGCGCCCCGCGGCGGCCCGGGCGGGCGCACCGGCCCGGCCTCCCTCGAGGTCGAGGCCGCGCCGCGCGATCCGTGGGTGGGGCAGCCGGTCATCCTGCGCGTGCGTCTCATCCAGCGCCAGGCGCTGGCCGAGGACCCGCGCTACGGTCCGCCGTCCACCACCGGGTTCTGGGCCGAGCCGCCCAGCCGGCCCGCCTCGTACTACGCGCAGGAGGGCGACCAGCGCGTGCTCGTGACCGAAACGCGCGCGCGCCTCTATCCGCTCGCCGCGGGGGTCGCGACCATCGGGCCGGCCCAGGCCGAGCTGGTGCTCGCGTCGGGATCCAGCTTCGATCCGTTCCAGTGGCCGGGGGGCGGACGGCGCCGCGTCGCGTTGCACAGCGATCCGGTTCCGGTGCGGGTGCGGCCGCTGCCGCGCGGGGCGCCTTCCGGCTTTGACGGCGCGGTCGGGGGATTCCAGCTCACCTGGTCGGCGGACCGCGAGAGCACCAGCCAGGACGTGGCTCTGACCGCACGGCTCGACGTGCGCGGGACCGGCAACCTCGCCATGATCCACACGCCCGTGCTGGCGTCTCCCGACTGCGAGGTGTTCACCGGGCCGGTGGACGACAGCCTGAGCGCGGCCGATTCCGACGGGCCGTCGCGGCGCAGCTTCCGGTGGACGCTGCTGCCGCGGCGCACCGGGTCCATCTCGATCCCGGCCCCCGCGTTCGCGTGGTTCGACCCCGCGACGGGCACCTACAAGACCGCCCAGGTTCCCGCGCTGACTTTCGAAGTGACACGCGCGCTCGCGCCCGGTGACGGCGGACGCCCGACGTTCCCCGCCGTGTTTGGCGACCACCGCGTGGGAGCACCCGTTCGTCCGGCGCGGGCCTGGGCCTGGGCGCTGGCGGGGATGCTGCTGGGGCTCGGGGCGTCGGCCTGGCGCGCCGGCGGACAGCGGCGGGGCGACGCCGCGGAGCGGGCGCGCCTCAACGAATGGCGGCGGGCGGCGCGCCTGAGCGGCCCCGACTTCTGGCGCGCGGCGGACGAGGCGACGACATGGCTCGAGGCGCGCGGGCGGCCGACCGCCGATCTGCGGCGCGACATCGCCGCGGCGCGCTACGCCTCCGGGTTCGCCGATCCCGAAGCCTTCCGCGCCCGCCTCATCGATGCGCTCGACCAGGCGCTGCCCGCACGCTCCAGCGCGCTTCCGGCGCGGGGGCTCGCCGTCGCGCTCGCACTGGCGGCGCTCGCGTTGCTGGTCGCGGCCGGGCCGCGCTGGGGCTCGGGACGGGTGGCGCTCGATGCGCGTGCCGCGGACGAGCAGGCGCGCACCGGCGACGTCGACGGGGCGCGCCGCGCGTGGCTCACGCTCTGGGAATCGGGCGCCCGGCTCCCGGGCCTCGCCGCGCGCCTCGCCTGGGCCGAGCTGCGCGCCGGATCGGTCGCGGACGCCACGCTGTGGGCGTTGCGCGGCGAGCGCGGGGAGCCCCGCGATCCGGCGCTCGGCTGGTCGTGGGAACGCGTGCGCGAGAGCGGCGGGCTCACCGGGGCGAGCCCCAGCCACCTGCCGGTGCGCGCGAACGAGTGGGCGGTGGGGGCCCTGCTGCTCGGCGTGCTGGCCGGATGGATGTGGCCGCGCCGGCGGCGCGCCGCGTCCGTCGCGGCGCTCGCGCTCGCGTGCGCCCTGGTGGCGCCGGTCGAGACGTGGCGAGCAGGCCGGCGCGCGGAAGCGGTGGTACGCTCGGCGCTCCGGCTCGATGGCGGAACGGAAACCGGGGCCGCGGGACTCGAGCTGCTCCCCGGCCAGGTCGTGCGGGTGCGCTCCCGCGAAGGCAGCCGCGTGCGCGTGAGCGCCGCCCGCGACATCGTGGGCTGGGTGCCCGCCTCGGGCATCGAGGAGGTCCATTGAGGCCGCTCCCGGCCGTGCTGCTCGCGGTGGCCCTGCTCCAGCCGGTCGTGGCGCTCGACGAGCAGGTCCAGAGCGCGGTCCAGCGCCAGCGCTCGCCGGTGCTCGACCGGGTCATGCAGGCCGCGACCGAACTCGGGCGCCGCGACCTCGTGGCCGGCGTGCTGCTCGGCGTGGCGATCCTCGATCCGGTCGCGGGGCCGGCCGTGGCACGGCTCACGATCGTCGGGCTCGCCGGCACCAATCTGGTCGTCGAGGGGCTCAAGTGGACGGTCAACCGGCCGCGCCCCGATGGCGAGCGCAAGCGCTCGAACTCGTCGTTCCCCTCGAGCCACGCGGCGAGCGGGGTGTGCGTGGCGTGGATCTTCGCGCGGCGCTGGCCGCGGCTCGCCTGGGGGTGGTGGGCGCTCGCGCTTGTGGTCGCGTGGTCGCGCATCTATCTCAACCGCCACTACCTGAGCGACGTCGTGTGCGGGATCGCGGTCGGCCTGGTGTGCACCGCCCTCGTGCTCCGGGTGAAGGCCCTCGATCCGCGCGCGGGTGGACGCCTGGGTCCTCGCACGACGGAGCAGGCCCCGGCCCCCTGACCTCTGTCCCTGGTCGGGTCTCCGGAAAGAATGATTGGCGGGCGCGGTACCCGGGGGTAGGCTTTCGCAGCTGATTGGGCCCGGACAGGCTCGGCGGCGCGTTCCCCAACCCGGTTCGAGCCGGGAGGTCGCTGACGATGAGCGTCGATCTGCCGGCCGCGTCCCTGGTGCGCCTCGAGGCCTTCGATGCCGCCGGGCGTCGGAACGCAGCGCGGCCCCCGGCGGCCCTCGGCGCCGGGCGGTCGTCGCTGACCTGGAACCCAGGCTTCCGCGCTCCCGGCGTCTTCATCGTGCGCGCCACTACCCGGGCG
>JBGQIE010000007.1:0-41776 GCA_041498315.1 Candidatus Eiseniibacteriota bacterium | reverse complement strand
CCCGTTCAGGTCCCCAATAGCCACACTTCGAGCGAAGTAGCCCGCACCGTAGTTTCTCGTCGCTCCAAACGTCCCATCGCCCCTGCCCAAGAGCGCGGAGACCGTGGATCGATCTCCATTCGCCGTCACCAGGTCGGGCTTGCCGTCGGCATTCAAGTCCCCGATGGCCACGCAGTCGGAACCCCCATCGGTGCCGAAGCTCCCCCCACCATAGAATGTGCCATCGCCCTTGCCGAGCAGCACCGTGACCCCGGCGCTGGAGGTCGCCACCGCCAGGTCTGGCTTCCCGTCCGCGTTCAAGTCCCCGATCGCCACGGAGGATGGACCGCTCCCACAGCCGATGCCCCACGGCGGGCCGAACTTCCCGTCCCCGATCCCCAGCAGTACCGAGATTGTGCCGGAGCCGCTGTTCGCCACCACGAGATCGGGCCTCCCATCCCCGTTCAGATCCCCGATGGCCACGGAGACGGGATAGCTCCCGGTGACGAAGTCGCTCTTCGCGCCGAACGTGCCGTCGCCGTTGCCGAGCAGGACCGAGACCCCCGTCCCCGACGCCACCGCCAGGTCGGGCTTCCCATCCCCGTTCAGATCTCCGATCGCCACGAACTGGGGCATGCTCCCCGTCCCGTAGTCGATCTTCGCGCCGAACGTGCCATCGCCGTTGCCGAGCAGCACCGAGACCGTGTTGGAGAGCTCGTTCGTTACCACGAGGTCGAGCTTCCCGTCGCCGTTCAGGTCCCCGATCGCCACGACTTCAGGCGCATCCCCCGTGGTGTAGTCCGTCTTCGCCCCGAACGTGCCATCGCCGTTGCCGAGCAACACCGACACCGTGCTGGAGTTGAAATTCGCCACCGCCAGGTCGGGCTTCCCGTCGCCGTTCAGATCTCCGATCGCCACGGACCAGGGGCCGCTCCCTGCGTCGAAGGCGAGGAAACCGGCCCGGAAAAGCGGGACGCCGCCCGAGGCTGGCGCAGGCCCAATTAGGGGCAGGAGTCCCACGGCGGCGAGGCCCAGGTAAGCGAACGCCCGGCGCACCTGGCGGGGACTGAATCGCGCGAGCACTGCAAAGCAAGTCATGAGCGACCTCCTTGTCCGGCCCGCAACACCCTCTGCAGTCACGGTCGGAATTGCAGCCGTCCGAAATCGTAGGGCCGCAGTCGGTGTTCGTCCTCACCAAGCCTAGCTCAGGCGGAGGCGGGATCCGCCAGAGCACTCCGTCCGCCTAGCATAGGCCCAGACGCTGACCTCGGGGAGGGGTACTTCCGGGCCCGCAGACGTAAGGGCCCATCGTTGCGACCCTGAGCACCTGTGCCGGATCTGTGCCGACATCAGCGACCAAATGAGTCCATCTCTGTCCACTCTGGGTCGGCCAGAAATGAAGCACCCCAGCGACGTCAACTCGCTGGGGTCGAAGGCAACTAGAAGTGTTCGGCGGTGTTCCGGTGGTCGAAGCGAAGTTGCCGTCAAACTGCTCGTGGCGGTTTTCGAGACCGTCCCACCTGCCCCAGCTAGGCCGGGCTGCCTCCCATTTCCCGCGGCGGCGCGAGCTTCATGAGCGCGAGGTGGAGCACGCCCGCCGTGCCGAAGCCGACGAACCAGGCGTAGTCGTAGAGCGTCCGCAACGCGGGCACGAGGAGCCCGATCCAGGCCAGGCCGCAGCCCGCGAGCGTGGCCACGACCGCGCGCCAGTTCCAGCCGCCGGCGTAGGTGTAGGCGCCGTGCGTGCGGTAGAGATCGCCCAGGACGAGGCGCTGGCCGCGCACCAGCCAGTAGTCGGCGATCAGCACCCCGGCGATCGAGCCCAGCCCGCCCGAATACCCGACCAGCCACTTGAAGATGTAGCCCGACGGATCGGCGAGCAGGCGCCAGGGCTGCATGAGCAGGCCGATGACGCCGGTGAGGAATCCGCCGCGCCGGAACGAGATCCACTTGGGGAACGCGTTGGCGAAGTCGTTTGCCGGTGAGACCACGTTCGCCGCGATGTTGACCGCCAGGGTCGCCACGACCGCGGTGAACATCGAGATCGCGACCACCCACACCAGGCTGAACTGGCGCACCAGCTTCATCGGATCCCACAGATCGCCGGCCGGCATGTGGGGGTAGATGACCGCCGCCGCGGAGGTGATCATGACTCCCATCGCGGCGAACACGGTCATGGTCGAGGGCAGCGCCACGATCTGGCCCACCGCTTGCTCGCGCTGACTGCGCCCGAAGCGGGTGAAATCGGGCATGTTCAGCGACAGCGTCGCCCAGTAGCCGATCATCGCGGTGAGCGAGGGCACGAACACCGGCATGAACTGCGCGAAGCCGCGGTACTTGGGCTGCTCGTGCAGCAGGTAGCCGAGCCCGTGGGCGCGCGTGATCGCCCAGCCCAGCAGCACCGCGGTCATGACGAGCACGAACGGCGCGGCCCAGTTCTCCACCATCCGGAGCAGGTTCATGCCCCGGTAGATGATGTAGATGTTGAGGCCCCAGAACAGCATGAACGAGATCCACTCCGTCGGCAGGTGTCCGCCCACCGGGCCGCCCAGCAGCGTGGGCCAACCCGGGAACAGCGCGCCGAAGAAGGTCTGGAGCGCCTCGCCGCCGATCCAGGCCTGGATGCCGAACCACCCGCACGCCACGACCGCGCGCATCAGCGCCGGCAGGTTCGAGCCGATCGTGCCGTAGCTCGCGCGCGCGAACACCGGGAACGGGATCCCGTACTTCGTGCCGGCGTGCGAGTTGAGCAGGATGGGCAGCAGCACGATCGTGTTGCCGATCAGGATCGTCAGGAGTGCCTGCCACCAGTTCATCCCTACGCTGATGAGGCTTGAGGCCAGCATGTAGGTCGGGATGCAGTGCGCCATGCTGATCCACAGCGCGGCGTAGTTGTAGGTCGTCCAGTCGCGCTTCGCCACCGGCACCGGGGCGAGGTCGTCGTTGTAGAGCGGGCTGCCGGCGATCGCCGCCGGGTCGCGCAGCTCGACGCGGCCGTCGGGGTGCTCGAGGACTTCGGGGTCGGCGGTCTCGCGCATGGGTCGGGGCTCCGGGATCGGAACGGCGGCCGGCGGGCGGCGTCGTGGAATGCGGCACGCCCGGCCGCGGGGGCCGGGCGCAGCGCATCGTAGCGCGATCCGCGCTTCGCCGGAAGCCGCGATCGATCGCGGTGCGCGGGAGCTACGCGGCCCGCTGGGCCGGCGCCGCCTGCCGCTCGGGCGGATCCTCCCGCCAGCGCCAGTAGGGGATGCGGTGGACGAGCTGGACCAGGACCGCCACCCCGAACACGTCGACGAATCCCGCGCCGAGCGGTGAGAACGGCAGGCCGAACAGCACGCACGCGCCCGCGGCGGCGAGCGCGGTGATGACGATCACGGGGGGGAACGTCCGCCCCCTCACGAGCGCGCGCGGGGAGAGCGAGGTGACCTCGCCGGTGCCCGGAAGCGCGAGGCCGGCGAGGGCCGCCGGCTCCTCAGCCCGCGGCGCCGTGCCGCGCGGCCACGTTCGCATCTGATCGAGCAGCCCGCGCGACTCGCCCGCCGCGCGCACCAGCGTGGACGCGCCGGCCGGGCGCAGCGTGAAGGCGCCGCCCGCCCCGCTTGCGGCATCCTCCCAGCGCACGATGACGCGCGGCACCTGGATCCAGACCGGTGGCGGCTCGCCGGCCGCGATCTCCACGACCTGGTCGGGCCGCAGCGCGAAGCGCACCTCCTCGCCGATGAAACACAGCCGGTCGCCGCGCAGGAACAGGAAGCCGAGGTCCCAGTCGAAGAAGCCCTCGTAGACCCGCGCTCGCGGGCCGGGCGCGAGCCCCGCGAAGATCCCGCCCGCGCGCTCGGGATCGAAGCCCCGCGCGGCGTATCGCTGGAGCATGCGCCTGCGCAGCGACGCGTAGGGCCGCACCGCCAGCCGGTCGATGGCGAGGATCGAGAGCGCGACGGTGAGCGCGAACAGCACGCCGTCGATCGGTCCGCGCAGCCGGGCCGCGGGGTCCACCCGCGCCGCCGCGGCGATGAGGGCGGCGGGGCCCAACGTGCACAGGCCGAGCAGGAGCCAGGCGATGCGCAGCGACGTCGTGACCTTGAACAGGGTCGAGAACACCTTCGACCGGTCGGGGGCGAGGCTCGGCCCGGCATAGTGGTCGTCCCCGGACCGCGCGCCCTGGAGGAGCGCCTCGATGCGCCCGGGGGGCAGCCCGGCGCGCGCGGCGATCGCGAGCGCGCGCCGGCGCGTCGAGGGATGGGTGAGCATGGACTCGTCCCAGCGCCCCCAGTGGAGCGGCATCGTGTTGAGACGGGTCAGGTGCGCGAGCCCGGTGATCAGGGCCTCGGGGTCACCGGTCAGCGCGACCGCGCCGGCGTCGGCCTGGCGCTCGAAGCGGCGCGACACCAGGCCAAAGAGCGCGATCGAGACCACGAGCCCGAGCCCGCCGCCCAGCGCCCACCCGCCGAGCAGCATGACGAGCTCGGCGATCCCCACCCAGACGCCCATCAGCGTGAGGAGCAGCAGCAGTGGATGCCGGCGCTGGAGATGCGTGATCTCGTGTGCCATCACGGCATCCACCTCGCGCCGGCTCAGGTGCTCGAGCAGGTAGTCGGTGAGCACGACGACGTTGCCCCGCACCGCGAAGGCGTTGGCCATGCGCCCGCGCGCCATGGGCACGACGTAGAGCTGCCTCAGCCGCACGCCCGCCTGTGCCGCGAGCGCGAACAGGCGATCGCGCAGCGGCCCCGCCGTGACCGCGTGCGGCGCGATCCCCGAGGCCTGGAGCTGGAGCCTGAGCAACGCCAGCCGGCTCGCGATCGCAGCACCCGCGAGCACCACCCCGGCGCGCGCGCTCCCGGCCGCAAACGCCGCCGCGCACAACCCCAGGCAGGACAGGGGCACGATCAGGGCCGCCTGCTGACAGGCCGCCTGCACCACGGCCTCACGCAGCGTCCACTCCGAGCCGCGCAGCCGCGAGGCCACGCGGTGCGAGAGCGCCGCCACCGCGATCGTGACCGCCGCCGGTGGCAGCAGGTAGACCCCTGCCCCGACCGCGGCGAAGGGCACGAGCCCGCGCGTGTGCATCAGGAAGGCCGCGTGCTCCATCGCCCGCGTCAGGTTCACCTCGGCGATCCAGGCCAGCCACCAGCCGCCGAGGATCCATGACGTGGTGCGGGCGAACCCGAACCACACCGGCGCGGGGTCGGCGCAGGGCGCCCGCAGGGCGCGGCCGCGCAGCAGCAGGACCATGGCCAGCGGCAGGAGCAGGAGCGCGCCCAGGGCGATTCCCACCAAGGCTGGATCCGAACCGAGCAGGCTCGCGCGGAGGCTCGAAGGCATGCACCGTTATCGGCCCGCGAGCGCCGTCACTGGAGCGGGGTGCCCGGCCGGCTCGCGGGCCGCCGTGCCGGCCATGCGGCGCGGGCAGGGCCGCTTGTGGCCGCGTCCCGCGCCCGTTAGGCTTCACCCCATGACCCGAGCCACCGGCGTGAAGTTCCTCGAAACCCGCCCCGAGGCGGGGGAGTACCTCCCGTACTACGGCACCTACATCGCGCGAGTGCCGGCGGGCGATGTGGCGGAGATCCTCGACGCCCAGCAGGCTTCGACCCAGCGCTTGCTCGCCCCGCTCGGCGAGGCGCGCGCCCGGCACCGCTACGCCCCCGACAAGTGGAGCGTCAAGGAAGTCATCGGGCACCTGGCCGACGCCGAGCGCGTGTTCGCGTACCGGGCGCTGCGCTTCGCCCGCGCCGACGAAAGCCCGCTCACGGGCTTCGACGAGAAGGCCTACGTGCCGGTCGCGGACTTCGACCGGCGGACGCTGACCTCCCTCCTGGCCGAGTTCGCGGCGGTGCGCGCGGCGACCCTCGTCCTGCTCACGAGCCTCGACGAGGCGGCGTGGCTCCGGCGCGGCACGGCGAACGGAGCCGGGGTCAGCGTGCGCGCCCTGGCGTGCATCATCGCCGGGCACGAGCTGCACCACGTGGCGATCCTGCGCGAGCGCTACGGCGTGGGCGGCTGATCGGGCGCTCCAGCTAGACCAGCGCCGGCTCCGGCTTCACCGCGCGGCAAATGAACACGGCGGTGTCCGACCACGCGGGCCCAAGCAGCTCGAGCGCGGCACCCGCGGCTCCGAGTGCCGCGCCGGCGATCGGGTTGCCGCGCCCCGAGGGACCGCGCAGGCGCGTGGCCAGCTCGGGTCCGACCTCGGGCAGGTGGACGCGCTCGAGCGTCCGGTACCCGCACCCCTCGAGCAGGCGCTCGAGTCCCGCGCTCGCGAAATAGGAGCAGTGCGGGAAGCGCTCGCCCACCAGGAACAGGTGCTCGAGCGCGCGCGTCCGGCCCATCCGCGCCAGCCCGACCGCGATCCGGAACAGCGGCCCCTCGGTCACCGGCACCTTGACCACGAGCAGGCCAGCGCCCGCCGCCCGCAGCCGGCCCACGAACTCGCGGGGCGCTTCGCAGTGCTCCAGCACGTCGAGCAGGTAGACCGTCTCGTGGCGGCCCGCGGGCAGGTCCCACGGCTCGCGCACCAGGCTCACGCGTTCGCGCAGCTCGGGGACGGCCTCTTCGACGGCCGAGGGCGAGATGTCGCAGCCGCGGGCTTCGACCCCATCGGCGAGCAGCGCCTGGAGGAAGACGCCGGGTCCGCAGCCATAGTCGAGGCTCGCTCCGACGCCGCGATAAGGCCGCACGCGGTCGATGATCTCGCGCGACTGGCGCCGGCGGCGGCGCAGCAGGGCCTCGAGGTAGCCGCGGGTCAGCGTCTCGCCGCGCCACACGTCGGCAGGCCCAGCCCGCTGGAGGTGGCTCGCCGCCCAGGTCCCGCACGCGCGGCATCGCTTGAGCACGATGGCCGGCGTGCCCAGGGCGTGCTCGAGCTCCCGGTCGCAGCACACGCAGCGCGAGGTCACGACGATGCAACCCAACTCGGGGGAGGGGATGACGGCCCGCGGAGCACGGGGGGACGGCCGCTCCGCGCGAACAGAATGCGGACGCTAGCACCCTCGCGGCCGGTGTCAATCGCCCGTTGTCACCGGTCCCGGAGGAGGCCCTACTTGAGCTCCGCCAGCTTGTGGAGCCGCTCGACGTTGCCCTGGGCCCAGGCGCGCACCTGCTCGACCTCGGGCTCGCGGCCGGCGCGCACCTCGGGCTTGCCGGTCTCCGGGTGCTTGCGCACCAGGTGCTGGAAGCGCCGCTGCGCCGCGAGGAACTCCTCGATCGGCGGGCGCTCCGCGGCCTCGACCGGGCAATCCACGACCTTGCCGCCCTTGCCCTTTTCCCAGGTGAAGGCGGGGAAGGCGCCCGAGCGGGCCCCGAGCAGCGCGATCTCGACGGTCTCGCCGTCGTCGAACTTCCAGCCGCTGATGCACGGCGCGGGCACGAAGATGACCGCGGTGCCCTGCGCGGCGAGTGCCCGCTCGACCGTCTTGACGAACAGCTTGCCGTGGGCGGGGCTCACCTGCGCGACCAGCTCGGCCCCGGCGGCGATCGCCAGGTGGACGTAGTCGAGCGGGAGCTGCAGGTTGCCGGGCGAGCCCGGCCCCACCGGGGTGGTGCTGGTGTCCGCGAACGGCATCGCGGCCGGGCTGTACTGGAAGCCGGTGTTGGCGAAGATCTCGTTGACCAGCACGATGATCGTGATGCGCGAGCGGCGATGGATGGTGTGGAGCAGCGCGCGCAGGCCGATCGCGATGGCGCCGCCGTCGCCGCTGTTGCTCACCACCTGCACCGGCTGCTCGAGCGCCCCGCACGCGGTGAGCGAGTCGGCGACGTCGCGCACCGCCTCGGCGAGCGTGGGCGCCGACTCGAACACGTTGTGGATGATCGAGAAGCTGCGCGCGAAGTCATCGGGAGGCTGATCCCCGCGACCCCACGCCACCACGTTCGGGTAGGCGAGCGAGCTCACCTCGGCGCACGAGGTGCCGATCGTGAAGATGGTCTTGATCCCGTTGTCCGAGACCCGGCCGACGTTCTGGAACGCGACCGATTCCATGCACCCGGGACACAGGGTCGAGCCGGGCTGGAAGCAGCTCAGCTTTTGCGCGGTCTCCTTGTAGCCGCTCATACCCTCCTCCCTTCGTGGTAGAAGCGGTGGGGCGGAGGCGCCGGCCCGGTGGCCGCCGCGAGCGCGTCGTCGATCATGAGCTCCCAGGTGGCCTCGGAGACGTCGGCGCCGCCCAAACCGGCGAACGCGCTCACGACCCGCGGCGGACGGTCCAGCTCGGAGAGCGCGTCCACGACGTCGAGCGTCAGGTGCCCGCGGCCGTAGTGGTGCGCCTGGTTGACGACCAGCACGACCGCGGCCCCCGCGAGCCGCTGGCGCACCGCGTCGCGCGGGAACGGGGTGAGAAGCCGCATCGCCAGCCCGCCGAGCCGCACACCGTGGCGGGCCTCGTACCCCACGCGCAGGGCCTCGAAGGTGCCGAAGTCGGGGCCCATGCTCACGACCGCGACGTCCATGCGCGGCCCGGGGTCGAACCCGGCCGCGTCGAAGTAGGCCAGCCCGGGGCGCCCGAAGTGGCGCTCGAAGTCGGCGCCCACGCGCGGCAGCAGCTCGAGGGCGCGGTCGAAGCGCTTCTTCTGCGACACCTTGAAGCCCTGGAAGTGGCGCGAGGTGACGCAGTTGCCGAAGGCGGTGTCGCCGTTGATGAGCCCGGGCAGCGCGCAGGGCTTGATCCAGCGGTCCTGGAAGGCGTGGATCTCGCGGTCCGGCTCGAGGACCAGCCGCGCGCTGCGGTGGCTGTCCTTGATGCCGTAGTAGCCCGGCATGGTCGGGGTCATGACCTCGGGGTGCATGCCGAGCACCGGGGCCTGGATGACGGTGTCGTAGATCTGCTGCTTGCCGCGGCAGGCGATCTGGATGAAGCCGTCGTCGCGGTGGGCGAGGGTGTCGGACGGATCGCCCTCGATGCACAGCGGGTAGTTCGCGGTGGCGCGGTAGACGTCGATGATCATGACGTTGCCGAGCCCGGAGGCGCCCAGCGAGCGCGTGGTCTCGGTCATGTGGTCGAGCCCGACCGAGCTGGTCGCGGTGGGCACGATGAGGTCGCGGCACGCCGCCGCCGCACCCGCCATGTAGTCGGCGACCGCGTGCTCGGCCTCGAGCAGCTTGATGCGCTTCGAGCTCTTCGGGTCCTCGGCGAGCTTGGCCGCCACGGTCTCGAGGTACTTGGTCGAGGGCGTGATCGGGAACCCGGCGAACAGCAGGCAGCGCCACATCTGGAGCGTGGCGAGTGCCGCGGCCGTGTTGCCGTCGGCGCTTACTGACTCGCGCTGCTCGTAGAGCACGCGGTGGGCCGCGCGCACGCGCTCGAGGTCGATGATTCCCTCGTAGCGCTCGCCTGACGGGGTCGACAGATGGAGCAGCCGTGGGGCATTCGGGGATTCGCTCATGACCGGGCTGCCACCTCCTTCCATTCCTCTTCGAACGGGACTTCCTTGAACAGCTTCTCGGGGCAGATCGCGATGCATTCGCCGCACAGCTTGCAGAAAGTGCTGACGTCCACCCCGGTGACGAGCAGACCGCGCTCGGCATCGGGCTTGAAGTGGATGATGCCTTCGGGGCAGTTCGTGATGCAGTGCGCGCACCCGGTGCAGGCGGTGCCCGGATCCTCGAACTTGAGCCTCAGGCCGCTCGGGGCGTAGTCGGCGGTGCGGTTGCGCTGCGAGAGCCGCAGCCCGGTCTGGGCGCCGATCGGCAGTTCGCCGTAGCCCGCGAAGGGTGCCGCCTGGTGGAGCCCCGCCTTGCCCTCGTCGAACACGCCCTCGCGGATTGCGGCGGCACTCGCCTCGAGGGCCTCGCGATTGCGCCCGAGCAGGGTGTCGGGGATGCGCCGCTTCTTGAGCTGGACCATGAACGACTCGACGATGTCCGCGGACTTGAGCCCGCCGATCGCGATCGCCACCGCGGTGTAGGCCGAGACGTTGCCGATCGCGTGCTTGAGGTAGCGGGTGCCGATGTCGTCGCCCGGCACGGTCACGACGCGGCCCGAGAGCCGGTAGTGGCGGGCGCACTCCTCGGGGGTGCGGCGGGTGTTGAGCACGAAGGTGCCGCCGCGCGGCACGCCCTCGGCGAAATCGACCGTGCGCGCCGCGCCCTCATCCATGAGCAGCGTCATCGAGGGCCGCGTGACCTCGCAGGCCGCGGTGACGGGGCGCCGGCTCACGCGCAGGTACGAGCGGATGCAGGCGCCGCGGCGCGCGGAGCTGAAGAACGGCCATTCCTGCACGTGCAGCTGCGGGTCGCCCAGCAGCAGGGCCGCCAGGCTCTGGAACGCCAGCACCAGGCCGCCGCCCGCCTTGCCGTCTCCGCGCACCTCGAGGACCGAGTCGCGCAGCAGCTGCTGCGGGTCCAGGACCTCCAGACCGGGGCTCATCACTTACGCCAGAGGATGGCGTGGCCCGGACATTCTGACATGATCTTCTCCACCTTTGGCAGGAAACTGTCGTCCAGGGAAGTGTTGTAAACCTCTGCGACTTCTTCGTCTTCCACCTTCCGAAAGGCCTGCGGGACCGCCTTGATGCAGTCGCCGCACTCGGTGCAAAGGTCTGGTTCGACATAGAACTCGCGTCCTGGCGCCATCTGGAGCCCTCCGGTACCGGGTGGTGGAACGTGCGGGTCTGAATGCCGGCAGAACCTCCTTGCATTATTTATGCAAGCTCACCGGCACGGCCGCCTGAAGGCGGAGCGGCCCGTATTCCAGTCGGTTGGGTCTCGCGGAGGGAAAGCGCGATGACGGGAGCGGATCCGAGGCATTGCCTGCTGCCGTCCGGCGGCCCCGACGTGGTCTCGAACACCGCCGTGTCCCGGCGCCGCTTCCTCATGAGCCTGGGACTGCTGGCGGGAGCGGCGGCCGCGGCACCCCTGCTCGGGCGCCTGGGCCGCCCGGCCGCCGAAACCGTCGAAATCAGCCGTCCCGGGCTCGGGACCTGGATCCGCATCGTCGCGCGCGACCCCGACCGCCGGCGCGCCACGATCGCGATCGAGCGCGCCTACGGGGCGATCACACGCGTGGACGCCCAGATGAGCGTGCATCGCGCGGATTCGGAGCTGTCGCGGGTGAACGCCGCCGCGGGGCGCGCGGCGGTTCCGGCGGGCGCCGACCTGCTCGAGGTCGTCGAGCGCGCCCGGGCCGCCGCGGAGCGCTCGGGCGGCATCTACGATCCGACCGTGCTGCCGCTCATGCGCGCGTACGGTTTCTACTCCTCGCCGGGCGCGGGGGCGGCCCGCTATCCCGACGACCGCGCGGTGGCGCGATCGCTCGCGTGCATGGGCTGGCGCCGGATCGCGATCGAGCCCGCCGGTGCGCGGGCCGCCGGGACGCTCGGGCTCGAGTGCGCCGGGGCGGGGATCGATCTGGGCTCGATCGGCAAGGGCTGGGCGGTGGACCGCGCGGCCGACGCGCTGCGAGCTTCGGGCATCCGCTCGGGCCTGGTGGACATCGGTGGCAACGTCTTCGGCCTCGGCACCCCCGGCGACGGTGATGAAGGCTGGGCGGTGGGCGTGTTCCATCCGGTGACCCACCAGGTGGACCGGGTCTTCGTGCTGCGCGACGCCGCGGTCGCGACCAGCGGCAACTACGAGCAGTACCGGATCCTGAGCGGACTGCGCGTCGGCCATCTCTTCGATGCCCGGCGCGGGCGGCCCGCCGATGGCCACCTGAGCGCGAGTGTCCAGGCGCGCACCGGGGTCGAGTCCGACGTTCTCTCGACCACGGCGTTCCTGCTCGGACCCGACCAGTTCCGCGGCTGGCCGGGCGCCGATCTCGCCCACTTCATCGGCTAGCCGACATGCTCGGATCCGCGTTGCGTCGCTTCGGCCGCGGCGGGGTCCATCCCGACCCCCACAAGCAGGCCACGGCCTGGCGTCCGATCGAATCGCTCCCGACGCCGCACGAGGTGCGGCTGCCGCTGCTCCAGCACCTGGGCGAGCCCGCCGAGCCCATCGTCAAGAAGGGCGACCTGGTGCGGCGCGGCCAGATGATCGCCACCGGCGGCGAGACCGGGGTGCCGCTCCACGCCACCATCTCGGGCAAGGTCAAGCCGCTCGATAAAGTCCCCCATCCCATTCACGTGCTCGCGCCCGCGATCATCATCGCGCGCCAGGAGGGCGAGGGGATGGAGGAGCTCGACTTCCCGGAGGACCCCGGCTGGCGCGAGGTCGGACGGGACGAAGCCCTGGCCCGCATCCGCGCGGCCGGCATCGTCGGCCTGGGCGGCGCCACGTTCCCGACCTGGCGCAAGCTCGCGCTGCCTCCGGGCGTGAGCGTGGACACGCTGATCGTCAACGGCGCCGAGTGCGAGCCCTACCTGACCTCGGACTACCGCACCATGCTGAGCCAGCCCAACGAGGTGGTCGAAGGGGCGCTCATCATGGCGCGCATCGCCGGGGCGCGGCGCGTGATCATCGGCATCGAGGCCGACAAGCTCGCCGCCAAGTGGTGGCTCGATGTGGCGGCCTCCATTGCCGCGAACGGGGCGATCCCGGTCGAGGTCGTGCCGTGCGAGATCCACTACCCGCAGGGCGCCGAGCGCCAGCTCGTGACCGCGCTCACCGGGCGGGTGGTGCCGGCGCGCGCCCTGCCGACCGCCGTGGGCGTGCTGGTCCAGAACGTGGCGACGGCGGCCGCGGTCTACGAAGCGGTGCGCTGGCGGCGGCCGCTGCTCGACCGCGTGATGACCGTGACCGGCGCGGGGATCCGCGTGCCGCGCAACGTGCGGGTGCCGATCGGCACGCTGCTCGGCGAGGTGGTCGCCTTCTGCGGCGGCATGGATCCCGACACGACGCGGGTGATCGCCGGCGGACCCATGATGGGACGCTCGCTCCCGCGCCTCGACGTGCCGGTCATCAAGGGCATGAACGGGCTCGTGCTCCTCAAGGGCCGCGGTCCGTTCGAGGAGGGTTTCGGGCCCTGCATCCAGTGTGGACGCTGCCTCGAGGCCTGCCCGCTCGGACTCGAGCCCGACCAGGTCTCGGTGCGCGTCGAAGCCGGCCGGCCGCTCGACACCGAGGACTACGGCGCGCTCGACTGCTACGAGTGCGGCTCGTGCTCCTACGCCTGCCCCGCCGCGCGGCCGCTGGTCCAGTTCATGCAGGTCGCCAAGTCGGCGCTGCGGCGCTCGGCGGCCCTGAAGGCGGCGTCATGAGCGAAGCCCGCCCGCTGGTCCTCTCGCCCGGCCCGCACCTGCACGCCACCATCAGCACGGCGCAGATCATGTGGTGGGTCAATGCCACGCTCGCGCCCGCCGTGCTGTGGGGCGCCTACGTGTTCGGGCCCGCGGCACTCGTGGTGGTCGTGGCCTCGGTCGCCGCCGCGGCCGGCTCGGAGTGGCTGGCGTGCCGCGCCCTGCGCCGCCGCGCCACGCTGGCCGACGGAAGCGCCGTGTGCACCGGGCTCCTGCTCGCGCTCACGCTGCCGCCGCTCGTCCCGTGGTGGATGGCAGCCCTGGGCGCCGCGTTTGCGGTGCTGGTCGCCAAGATGATGTTCGGCGGGCTCGGCATGAATCTGTTCAACCCCGCGCTCGCCGGGCGCGCTTTCATGATGGCGACCTTCCCGCTCGCCATGACCTCGGCCTGGGCGGCGCCGCGCGCTGGGCTGGGGCTCGCCCTCGACGCCGTGACCACGCCCACGCCGCTCGCGGTGCTCAAGGAACGCGGACTCGAGGCGGCGATGAAACTGGTCGCGGGCCCGGGCTCCGCGTGGCCCAATCTCGCGCTCGGCTTCCGGCCGGGCTCGATCGGCGAGGTGTCGATCGTGCTTATCGCGCTGGGCGCCGCGGTGCTGGTCGCCCGCGGGATCATCGGGCTCGCGATCCCGCTCAGCGTGCTCGCGGGCACGGCGCTCGCCACCGCGTGGACCGGGGCGCCCGGGCTCCACCTGATGAGCGGCGGGCTGTGGATCGGGGCCTTCTACATGGCGACCGATTACGTCACCTCGCCGTCCACGCGCGGCGGCCAGATCGTGTTCGGACTGGTCGTGGGGCTGCTCACCGGGGTGATCCGCGTGTTCGGCGGCTATCCGGAAGGCATCTGCTACGCGATCCTGCTCGGCAACGCGCTGGTGCCGGCGCTCAACCTGTGGTTCCGGCCCCGGCGGGTCGGAGCGCTGGTGGGGACCCCGTCATGAAGTCGCGCGACGAGGTGCTCCGCATCACCGCCTCGGTGACGCTCGCGTGCGCCGCCGGCGCCGCGATCCTGGGCGCGACCTACGTGGGCACCGAGCGCTACCGGCAGGCCGCCCAGCTCGCCGCGGAGCGCGGCGCGATTGTCGAGCTGCTGAACCTCGGTGCTGGCGCCGAGGTCACCGAAGTGCGCCAGTGGCTCGACCCGGGCCTGCCCGGCCGCCCCGGGACGAGCGCGGTGCGCTACGAGCTGCGCCCGCTCGGCGACGCCACGGCCCCCGCGCGCACCCTCGCGTTCTCGCTCGACGGCGCGCCGGTTCCGGTCGCGGCCGCCCCGGAGCAGGGGCCCAGGCCGGCGCTCGAGCCGCTCGGGCGGCTGTTCGTTGCCCGCGTCCGTGACAGCGTGGCGGGATTCGTGGTCGAGGGGCTCGCCCGTGGCTACAAGAACCGCATCCGGTTCCTGATCGGGATCACGCCGGGCTTCGAGATCGCGGGCGTGCGCGTGGTCGAGCACGAGGAGGACCCGGGCCTGGGCGCCGAGGTCGCCACCCACCTGTTCGAGAGCCAGTTCCTGGGCCGCACGGCGGACCAGGTCGCGGGGCTCGGCGTGACGCGCGATCCCATGCCCGAGGACTGGCACGCGGCGCTGCTTCGGCTCGAGCGCACCCCGGCGCCCGAGTGGCGCGCCCGCGAGCATGCGCTGCTCGAGCGCGAGCGCGCCCGGCCCATCTACGCCGTGACCGGGGCCACGATCTCGAGCCGCGCCCTCACCGACGGCGTGCGCGCCACGGTGGACCACTTCCGCCGGCGCTGGTCGCTGATCGCGCCGCAATTCGAGCGCGGAGGCGGATCGTGAGCGCGGTGCTGCTCCAGCCCGTGCCGCCCTCGACGCGGCAGCTCATCCTCAACGGCGTGTTCGCCGAGAACCCGGTGTTCCGGCTGGCGCTCAGCCTGTGCCCGGCCGTGGCGGTCACGACCACCGTCCTCAACGGGCTCATCCTCGGGATCGCGGTGCTGCTGGTCCAGGTGCTCTCGAGCGTCACCGTCGCGCTGGCGCGCGGGCTCATCCACCCGCGGGTGCGGATCGTGGTGTACACGATCATCATCGCGGTGTGGGTGAGCGTCATGGACATGGCGCTCTCGGCCTTCGTGCCCGCGCTCTACGCGCAGGTCGGGCTCTACGTCAAGCTCATCGTCGCCTTCGCGATCATCATCTCGCGGCTCGAGATGTTCGCCTCGAAGTACCCGCTCGTGCCCTCGTTCTGGGACGGCTTCGGCATGGGCCTGGGGTTCCTACTGGCGCTGGTCGTCATCGGCGCGCTGCGCGAGCTGCTCGGCAACGGGTCGCTCGCCGGCGTGCGGCTCACCGCCGGCAAGCCGCTCCTGTTCTTCGCGCTCCCGGCCGGCGGGTTCTTCTCGATCGCGTTCCTGATGGCGTTCTTCAACTGGGTCGAGCGCCGCATGGCGCGCGGCCGGCGCAAGCCGGCGGCCGGAGGAACCCATGCGTGATCCGCGCTCGCGGAGCGCCCGCCCACGCATCGCCCCGGCGGTCCGGCGCGCCCCGTTCGCCCGGCCGGCCCGCTGGCTCGCGGTCGCCCTGCTGCTTGCCCTGGCGCCCGCGCTGGCGCGCGCGGCGGGCGAGCCGCCGCTCATCCGCAGCACGCGGATCGAGAAGCCGGGGCGGATCGTGCTCGTGCTGTCGCGTCCGCTGCCGCGCACCGATCCGGCGAACTTCCGCTTCACCGAAGCCGCGGCGCCCGACCTGCCGATCGCGGTGCGCGAGGTGCACGTCACGCCGCTGGGCGAGCGCGTGACGCTGGTCGTGGGGCAGGGGCTCGATCCCGCCGGCCACTACCGGCTCGAGGTCGCCGAGCCGCCGCTGCGGCTCGATCTCAAGCCCTCGCCCTGGGCGCTCCTGTTCACCGTGATCCTGTCCTCGGCGCTCATCAACAACTTCGTGTTCACGCGCTACCTCGGCCTGTGCATCTTCTTCGGGGTGTCGCGGAAGCGCGAGACCGCGCTCGGGATGGGGGCGACGTTCGCGTTCGTCATGGTCACGACCGGAATGCTGTCGTGGCTGCTGTTCGAGTTCGTGCTCAAGCCGCTCCAGCTGCGCTTCCTCCAGGTGCTGGTGTTCATCGGCGTGGTCGCGTTCCTGGTCCAGATGCTCGACACCGTGCTCAAGAAGACGCAGAGCGCACTGCACGAGAAGTTCGGGATCTACCTGGTGCTCATCACCACCAACTGCATCATCCTGGCGGTGCCGCTGCTCAACGCCGCCGCCGACTCCGGCCCGCTCGAGTCGTTCGCGCTCGCGATGGGCTCGGGGGCGGGCTTCGCGCTCGCGCTGTTCCTCATGTCGTGCGCGCGCGAGCGCGTCGAGCTGGCGCGCGTGCCGCCGAGCCTCCAGGGGCTCCCGATCGCCTTCGCGCTCGCCGGCCTGGTCGCGCTCGCGTTCATGGGCTTCTCGGGGCTGAGCCTGTTCCGGTAGGAGGGGCTGTGGAGAACCAGGGGCTGGGCATCGCGCTGTGGGGGCTCGCGGTGTTCACCGTGCTCGGCCTGCTGTTCGGGTTCGCGCTCGCCGCCGCCGCCCTGCGCTTCGCGGTGCCCGTGAATCCGCTGGTCGAGCGCGTGCGCGAGGCCCTGCCCTCCGCGAACTGCGGTGCCTGCGGCTTCGCGGGCTGCCCGGCCTACGCGCGCGCGGTCGTCGAGCGCCCCGAGGTTCCGCCCAACCTGTGCGCGCCGGGCCGGGCGCCGGTCGCCCAGGCGGTCGCCGGACTCACGAACAAGGTGCTGGGCTCGGTCATCGACCGCGTGGTCGTGCTGCGCTGCCACGGCACCTCGGCCTACGCGCGCGACGAGGCCGAGTACGCCGGCGTGGCGACCTGTGCCGCGGCCTCGCTGGTGTTCGGAGGCCCCAAGGCATGCAAGAACGGCTGTCTCGGCCTCGGCGACTGCGTGCGCGCCTGCCCGTTCGACGCGCTCCACACCGGAGACTCCGGCATCGTCGAGGTGGACGCGGAGGCCTGCACCGGCTGCGGCATCTGCGTGCCGGTCTGTCCCAAGGACCTGTTCGCCCTCTACCCGCGCCGCCACCGCATCGAGTTGTCGTGCGTGGCCCGCGACAAGACCGGCGTCGTGCGCCCCGCCTGCTCGGTGGGCTGCACGCTGTGCCGCAAGTGCGTCGCCAAGTGTCCGGCCGCCGCGATCACCTTCGACGGCCGCACCATCCTCATCGATCACGAGAAGTGTCTCGCCTACGGTCCCGACTGCGGCGAGGTGTGCGTGGACATCTGCCCGAGCGTGATCCTCCATCGCATCGGCCAGGCGCCGCGCCCCGAGCTGGAGCTGGCCGCGACCGCGGACATCCCTTCCACGGAGGCTGCCGCATCATGAATCCTCGAGACGTCGAAGCCCGCGCCACGCTCACGGAGAGCGCCGACCCCGCTATCCCAAGCCCCGCGCCCGATTCCCTGGTCCTCACGCTGGTCGGCAGCGGCGGCGACGGCATCGCGCTGCTCGGCGATCTGGTGCTGCGCATGGCCGCCCAGCAGGGGCTCTACGGCATCATGGTGCAGTCCTACGGCCCGCAGATCCGCGGCGGGGAGTCGGCCACGGTGCTGCGCATCGCCCGCGAGGAGGTGCACTACGAGGGCGAGCACACCGATCTCATGCTGTGCTTCCGCACCAACGACCTCAAACGCTTCCAGGGCGCGGTCCGCCTTCACGACCGCAGCGTCGTGATCCTCGAGGTCGCCGATGCCCAGCCGCTGCCGGAGTGGCTCGGCGAGAGCGCGCGGCCGGCGTTCCGGTTCCCGTTCGCGACCATCGTGGACGGCGCCGAGGTCGAGGGCGAGCCCAAGAACATGATGGGCCTGGCGCTGCTGTGCCGCGCCCTGGGCTGGCCCGCCACGCTCGCGCGCGCGGCGGTCGAGAAGCGCTTCGCCCGCCGGCCCGATCAGGTGGCGCGCAACCTGAGCGCGCTCGACCGCGCCTGGACGGCCGCCGGGGTTCCCGCCCTGCCACGGCTCGAGGGCCACGGCGTTCCACTCCACATCGAGTCGGGCAACGAGGCGATCGCGCGCGGCGCGATCGAGGCCGGCATGCGCTTCTTCGCGGGCTACCCGATCACCCCCTCCTCCGAGATCATGGAGACGCTCATCGAGGAGCTGCCGCCGGTCGGGGGCCGGGTGGTCCAGGCCGAGGACGAGATCGCGGCGCTCGGGATGGTGCTGGGGGCCTCGTTCGGCGGCGTGCCGGCAATGACCGCGACCAGCGGCCCGGGGCTCTCGCTCATGACCGAGATGATGGGGCTCTCGAGCATGGCCGAGATCCCGGCGGTGATCGTGGACTGCCAGCGCGCCGGGCCCGCGACCGGCATGCCGTCGCGCACCGAGCAGTCGGACTTGAACCACGCGCTCTACGCCGGCCACGGTGACTTCCCGCGTGCGGTGCTGGGGGTGTTCGACGCGGTCCACGCGCGCGACATCATGTTCAAGAGCTTCCACCTCGCCGAGAGCTACCAGCTCCCGGTGCTGGTGCTCTCGGATGCCTACATCGCGCAGCGGCGCTCGGTGCGCGACGCCGCCGTGGACAACCGCGGCAAGCCCAAGCGCTGGGCCTGGGAGACCGGGCACGGCCCGGCGCGCTTCCAGCTCGAGGGCGGGCACGTGGTCTCGCCGTTCCGCATCCCCGGCACGCCCGGCGGGCAGTACCTGGCGGCCGGCATCGAGCACACGCCGCAGGGCCAGCCGACCGCGGACACCTCGGTGCACCACATGATGAACACCAAGCGCTTCCTCAAGGTCGAGGCCATGGCGCGCGAGACCCGCGACTGGTTCCGCGCCTTCGGTCGCGAGGGCGCGCCGCGCGGCCTAATCGCCTGGGGCAGCCAGTACGGCATGCTGCGCGAATGGGTGGTCGCGCACCCCGAGTATCGCGTGTTCATGCCCGAGATCCTGTCGCCCTTCCCGCTCGAGGCGTTCGCCGAGTGGCGCCAGGGCCTCGAGTGGACCGGGGTGCTCGAGCTCAGCTACCAGGGCCAGCTCCATCGCTACCTTTCGAGCCTCGCCGACCTGCGGGGCGTCCACTCCCTGACCCGCAGCGGCGGCGTGCCGCTCACCCACGGCGAGCTGGGCCGGCTGCTGGGCCAGGCCGCCTCGAGGAGCTCCTCATGAAACCCAAGGACTACCGTTCCGAGCTCGAGCCGGTGTGGTGCACCGGCTGCGGCGACTACGGCGTGCTCAAAGGCCTCACCCAAGCGCTCAGCGATCTCGAGGTGCCGCCCGAGAAGCTCGCCGTGGTCTCGGGGATCGGCTGCTCGAGCCGCCTCGCGGGCTACACGCGCTCCTATTCGTTCAACTCGATCCACGGCCGCGCGCTGCCGATCGCGACCGGGCTCAAGCTCGCGCGCCCCGAGATGACGACCGTCGTGGTGGGCGGCGACGGCGACGGTTTCAGCATCGGCCTGGGCCACCTCCCGCACGCGATACGCCGCAACGTGCCGCTTACCTACGCGGTGCTCGACAACGGCCTCTACGGGCTCACCAAGGGCCAGGCCTCGCCCACGACCGATATCGAGTTCAAGCACGATCGTGGCCTGGCGGGACCGGACGAGCGCCCGCTGAACCCCATCCTGCTGGTCCTGTCGTCGGGGGCGGGCTTCGTCGCGCGCACCCACGCGGGCAACCTGCCGCACCTGCGCGCCATGTTTCGCGAGGCGATCGCATATCCCGGCTTCTCGTTCCTGCACGTCCTGGCGGGCTGCGTGACCTACCAGACGCCGAGTTACGCCGAGACCATCTACAAGCGCTGCGACGTGCTGCCCGAGAGCTACGACCCGACCGACTTCGGCAAGGCGGTCGAGACCGCGCGCGGTCCGCGCTTCGCGCTCGGCATCATTTACCGCCGGCCGCCCGAGGAGGCCCCGGCGGTGGTCGCCGAGGAGCTGGCGGGCCAGGCGGGGGTCTGGCCCCCGATCGGGGCCACGTCATCCTCGGCGTTCCCGGGGGAGGACTAGGCAGAATCTGGCGCCGCGGGGAGGCCGTGATGACCCCCCCGGCCCAGTTACTCATAGCCCGCCAACGACTTGGCGGTCACGCTCAGGCCTAACATGGAGGGAAGGCGTCAGACCATCGCCAGCGCTGCGGCCACCCGCTGCGGCCCGGGCGGAGATTATTGACTAACTATCTAGAATCGTGTAGCTTCCAACCGCAATCTAACGTTGAGGTGAGGGTACTGAGATGACCACCAACATCGGCGAAGGAATGCACCTGCTTCGGGTCGGCGATCTTGCGCGGCTTTCGGGCAAGACCGTCCGGGCGATTCATCTCTACGAGGAAATGGGCCTGCTCCAGCCCGCCACGCGCTCGAGCGGCGGCTTCCGCCTCTACGAGCCGGCGGCGGTGGACCGGCTGCGCTGGATCGATCTGCTCCACGGGCTGGGCTTCTCGCTGCACGAGATGCGCGACCTGCTCAAGTCGTGGTGGGGCTCGGGGCTCGGGCCGGAGGCCATGGCGCGGCTGCGCGCCATCTTCCTGCGCAAGCTCGAGGAGACGCGCGAAGCGGTGCGGCTCCACCAACGCCTCGAACAGGAGCTGAGCCAGGGGCTCGCCTACCTCGAAACGTGCCGCGAGTGCGCGGCGCCCATGGCGGTCAACGGCTGCGTGCGCTGCACGCAGGATCACGGCATGACGAACGAGCCGGTGCTGGTGGCCGGTATCACGTCCGCGCGCGAGACGTCCCGCAAGATCGCGCGCAATGGTTTCGTGCGGGTTGAGGACATTGCCTGAACATGGATCTCCCGATTCTCGGTCAGTCCGGTGCGCAGGCCGCGAAATCCGGCGTGACGCTCTCCGCGCTCGCGGCCGACAAGGTGCGCGCGCTGCTCGTGGAGCGTGGCACGCCGTCCCTGGGGTTGAGGCTCGGCGTGCGCGGCGGCGGATGCTCGGGGAACTCCTATTTCATGGAGTTCTGCGAAGCCGACGGCGTGAGTGCCGGTGACGATGTGTTCGACAGCCACGGCGTGCGGCTGGTCGTGGACCGCAAGAGCCTGGCACTGCTCGGCGGCACCGAGGTCGACTTCGTCGAAGGACTCATGGGGTCGGGGTTCAAGTTCAACAATCCCAACGTGCGCCACAATTGCGCCTGCGGCGAGAGCTTCTCGGCGTAGTGCGGTTCGCGAACCCGCCGCGGCGCGGCGGTTACCAGAAAGAGCATGCATGAGCCAGATGCCCGAACTCGTCGTGAAGAACCTCCATGTCGCCGTGGAGGGCAAGGAAATCCTCAAGGGGCTCAGCCTCGAGGTGCGCAAGGGGGAGATCCACGCCCTCATGGGCCCGAATGGCTCGGGCAAGAGTACGCTCGCGAACACGCTCATGGGGCACCCGCGCTACGAGGTGACCTCGGGGGACATCCTGTTCAAGGGCTCGAGCATCCTCGAGCAGGAAGCCGATGAGCGCTCGCGCGCCGGACTGTTCATGGCGTTCCAGTACCCGGTGGCGATCCCGGGGCTGTCGGTCGCGAACTTCCTGCGCAGCGCGCTCAACGCGCGCCTGAGCCCGCCCGACACCAACGGGACCGGGGCGATGCCGGCCAAGCGCGGCATCGCGCCCAAGGAGTTCCGCGCCCTGCTCCTGGAGCAGATGCGTCTGCTCAAGATGGACGAGACGTTCGCGACTCGCTACCTCAACGACGGGTTCTCGGGCGGCGAGAAGAAGCGTGCCGAGATCCTCCAGATGGCGCTGCTCAAGCCCGAGATCGCGATCATGGACGAGACCGATTCGGGGCTCGACATCGACGCGCTGCGCATCGTGTCCGAGGGCGTCAACGCGCTCGCCGGGCCGGGGCTCGGCATCCTGCTCATCACGCACTACCAGCGCATCCTCAACTACATCAAGCCCGACTTCGTCCACGTCATGGTCGACGGCCGCATCGTGCTGTCGGGAGGGCCGGAGCTGGCCCACGAGCTCGAGACGCGCGGCTACGACTTCGTCCGCGAGGGAAAGGAAGTGACGGCCCCATGACCACCGAACCCGCGACCCTCGGCATCCGCGACAGCTACACCGAGAAGTACGGTTTCCACGACGAAGAGCAGTCGGTCTTCAAGAGCCGCCGGGGTCTCGACCGCCAGATCGTGGCCCAGATCTCGGACATGAAGGGCGAGCCTGCTTGGATGCGCGAGTACCGCCTCAAGGCGCTCGAGATCTTCGAGAAGAAGCCGCTCCCGACCTGGGGCGGCAACGTCGGCGAGATCGACTTCCAGAACATCTACTACTACGTCAAGCCCACGGCCGAGGAGACCAAGTCCTGGGAGGACGTGCCCGCCGACATGAAGCGCACCTTCGACCGGCTCGGGATTCCCGAGGCGGAGCAGAAGTTCCTGTCCGGCGTGGGCGCGCAATACGACTCCGAGGTCGTCTACCACAAGATCCAGGAGAAGCTCGAGAAGCTGGGCGTCATCTTCCTGTCCTGCGACCACGGCCTGCGCGACCACGAGGAGCTGTTCCGCCAGTACTTCGGCACCGTGATCCCGTCGACCGACAACAAGTTCGCCGCCCTCAACTCGGCGGTGTGGTCGGGCGGATCGTTCATCTACGTGCCCAAGGGCGTCCAGGTGGACGTGCCGCTCCAGGCCTACTTCCGTATCAACACCAAGGACATGGGCCAGTTCGAGCGCACGCTCATCATCGTGGACGAGGGCGCCTACGTGCACTACGTCGAAGGCTGCACCGCGCCCACCTATTCGAGCGACTCGCTCCACTCGGCGGTGGTCGAGATCATCGTCAAGGCCGGCGCGCGCTGCCGCTACACGACCATCCAGAACTGGTCGAACAACGTGTACAACCTGGTGACCAAGCGGGCGCTCGCCTACCGCGACGCCACGATGGAGTGGGTGGACGGCAACCTGGGCTCCAAGCTGACGATGAAGTACCCGAGCGTCTACATGATGGAGCCCGGCGCCCATGGCGAGATCCTGTCGATCGCCTTCGCCGGCAAGGGCCAGCACCAGGACGCCGGGGGCAAGGTCGTCCACGCCGCGCCCAACACGACCAGCAAGATCATCTCGAAGTCCATCAGCAAGGACGGCGGCCGGGCGGGCTATCGCGGCCTGGTCAAGGTCGTGAAGGGCGCCACCGACTGCCGCAGCACGGTCAATTGCGACGCGTTGATCCTCGACGAGAACTCGCGCTCCGACACCTATCCCTACATGGAGATCGAGGAGGAGCGCGTCACCATCGGTCACGAGGCCACGGTCTCGAAGATCGGTGACGAGCAGCTCTTCTACCTCCAGAGCCGCGGAATCAACAAGGAAGAGGCGGCGGCGATGATCGTGTCGGGCTTCATCGAGCCGATCGTCAAGGAGCTGCCGATGGAGTACGCGGTCGAGATGAACCGGCTCATCCAGCTCCAGATGGAGGGATCGGTCGGATGACGGCGACCGAGCTCAAGTCAGGAGCACCCGCCGCCGAGTGGCTCACCCGCTGGCCCGGCGAGGCCGCGGCGCGTGCCGCCAAGGCCGGGGAGCCCGCCTGGGCGCTCGAGCAGCGCCGCCTCGCGGCGGCGCTCGCGCAGCGCATGCCCTTCCCGGACCACCGCCTCGAGCTGTGGCGCCGCACCGACTTCGGCTCGCTCCCGATCGCCGGGCTCGATCCGTTCGCGGCCGGCGTGCGCGCGCGCAATCTCGACGACCTGCCGGCCGCCCTGCTCGAGCGCCTGGCGAGCGACGGCCAGGGCGACGCCGGCGGCATGGCGCTGGTCGTCCAGCGCGGCGCGGAGGTCGTGCTCGAGCAGACCCACCCCGCGCTCGCCCGGCGCGGCGTGATCGTGTGCTCGATGGAGCGCGCCCTGCGCGAGCACGCGGACAAGCTCGAGAGCCGGCTCGGGTCGCTCATCGAGACCGACCTCGATCAGTTCACGGCGCTCCAACGGGCGATCCGCTCGGGCGGCGCGTTCGTGTGGGTGCCCGACGGCGTCGAGGCCGAGGTCCCGATCCGGCTGTTCCAGTGGCTCGACCGGCCCGGAGCGGCGAGCGCCCCGTCCTCGGTCGTGGTCCTGGGGACCGGCAGCCGCGCGACCGTCATCGAGGAGCTGCTGTCCGAGACCGCCGAGGGCGCGGCGTTCTACGACGGCGCGAGCGAGGTGTTCGTGGGCGAGGACGCCAAGCTCATCTACGCCACGCTTCAAGATTGGGGCCGCAACGTCTACCACTACTCGAACCAGCGCGCCCGGGTCGGGCGCGGCGGCGAGCTCCAGTGGATCCAGACCGTGCTCGGCGCCCGCATGGTCAAGACGAACTCCTACTTCAGCATGGTGGGGCCGGGCGCCCAGGTGTACGTCCACGGGTTCATGTTCGGCGACCAGCGCCAGCATTTCGATCTGCACACGCTCCAGAAGCACTTGAGCGACCACACCACCAGCGACCTGCTCATCAAGGGCTGCCTCAAGGATCGCGCGCGCAGCGTGTACCAGGGGCTCATCCAGGTCGCCGAGGGGGCGCAGCGCACCGACGCCTACCAGGCGAACCGCAACCTGCTCCTGTCGCCGACCGCGCGCGCCGACAGCATCCCCGGCCTCGAGATCCTCGCCAACGACGTGCGCTGCACGCACGGCGCCACGATCGGCATGGTGGACGCCGAGCAGATGTACTACCTCATGGCGCGCGGGCTGCCGCGCAACGAGGCGCAGCGCCTCATCGTCGAGGGTTTCTTCGCGCCGGTGCTCGACCGGATCCCGCTGGAGAGCGTCCGCGAGCGGCTGCGGCAGGTCATCCAGCAGAAGATCGGGTAGTCCAATGGCCCGTACGATCGGCGGCGGGCCCGCTCCCGCTCCCGCTCCGGCTCCCGGCACGATGCGCGCCCCGGCCGCCCCGGCGGCGCGCCCGGGCTTCGACCCTTACCGGGTGCGCGCCGACTTTCCCATCCTGCGCGCCACGGGACCCCGGCCGCTCATCTACCTCGACAGCGCGGCGACCTCGCAGAAGCCCGACAGCGTGATCGAGGCGATGCGGGACTACTACGCCTCCTACAACGCCAACATCCATCGCGGCATCTACCGGATCGCCGAGCAGGCGACCGCGGCCTACGAGGACGCGCGTCTGCGGCTGTCACGCTTCATCGGCGCCGCCTCGCCCCGCGAGGTCATCTTCACGCGCAACAGCACCGAGGCGATCAACCTGATCGCCCACGCCTGGGGCCGCACGAATCTCAAGCCCGGGGACGCCCTGCTGCTCACCGAGATGGAGCATCACTCGAACCTGGTCCCGTGGCAGCTCCTGGCCGCCGAGCGCGGGCTCGAGTTGCGCTTCATCCCGGTGACGCCCGGCGGCGAGCTCGCGCTCGATGCGCTCCCCGGGCTGCTGGGCGACGGGCGCGTCCGGCTCGCCTCGGTGGTCCACATCTCGAACGTGCTCGGCACCGTGAACCCGATCGCCGCCATCGCCGCCCAGGTCCACGCCGCGGGCGCGCTGCTCGCGGTGGACGCCTCGCAGAGCGTGCCCCACTGCCCGGTCGACGTGCGCGCGCTGGGCTGCGACTTCCTCGCCTTCACCGGGCACAAGATGCTGGGGCCCACCGGCATCGGCGCGCTGTGGGGCCGGGGGGTACTGCTCGAGGCGATGCCCCCGTTCATGGGCGGCGGCGAGATGATCCGCGAGGTTCATCTCACCCATTCGGAGTGGAACGACCTGCCGTGGAAGTTCGAGGCCGGCACCATGCCGATCGCCGAGGCCATCGGCCTGCGCGCGGCGGTCGTCTACCTCGAGGGGCTGGGCATGGACGCGGTCTTCGACCACGACCGCGAGCTCGCGGCCTACGCCCTCGAGCGGCTCGCCGAGGTGCCCGATCTCAAGTTGCTGGGCCCGCCCGCTGCGCGGCGCGGCGGGGTGGTCGCGTTCACGCTCGGCGACATCCACCCCCACGACGTGGCGACCGTGCTCGACTCCGACGGCATCGCGGTGCGCGCCGGGCACCATTGCGCCATGCCGCTCCACGAAAAGCTGGGGGTGCGCGCCACCGCGCGCGCCTCGTTCCACTGTTACTCGGTGCGCGAGGACGTGGACGCGCTGGTCGCCGGGCTCCACAAGGCGCGCAAGGTGTTCGCCTGATGGGCGGATGGGACGACATCTACCGGGAGAACATTCTCGACCACTACAAGCATCCCCGGCACCAGGGCACGCTCGCGAACCCCGACATCACCTACGAGGACGCGAATCCGCTGTGCGGCGACCATCTGCGCATGGACCTGCGGGTCAAGGACGGCAAGGTCGAGGAGGTGCGCTTCTCGGGTCACGGCTGCTCGATCAGCCAGGCCGCGGCCTCGATGCTGTGCGAGCGCGTCGCCGGGCGGCCGATCGAGGAGATCAAGCAGCTCACGCGCGACGACGTGCTCGAGATGCTCGGCATCGAGCTGGGGCCGGTGCGGCTCAAGTGCGCGCTGCTCGCGCTCAAGACGCTCAAGGCCGGCGTCTGGGGCATCACCCAGTGGCCGGGGGAGGACGAGAGCGCATGATCGGTCAGGGCTTCATCACCGTGGCCCGCGTGGGCGAGATCCCGATCGGGGGCGTGAAGGTGGTGCGCATGGGCGACCAGCCGCTCGCGCTGTTCCACCTCGCGGATGGCTACTTCGCGATGGAGGACCTGTGCACGCATGACGGCGGGCCGCTCGCCGAGGGCGTGCTCGAGGGCGAGGTCATCGAATGTCCGCGCCACGGGGCGCGGTTCAACGTGAAGACCGGCGCGGCGCTGTGTCTGCCGGCGGTTGCGCCGGTGGCGACCTACGCCGTGCGGGTCCAGGGCGACGAGATCCAGGTGGGGTGGGCATGAGCGACACGACGAGAAGGCCGGAAATCAATCCGCACACCGGGCAGCCGATTCCTTCCGAGGCCACGGGGCCCACGCCCGGCACGGCCGCTCCCGCGGCCGCGGCCCCCGCGGGGCCCGGAGCCGCGCCGAGCCAGCAGGAGCTGGCAGTCCGCGCGGCACTCGAGTCCGTGATGGACCCGGAGATCAACCTTTCGGTCATCGACCTGGGGCTGGTGCGCGAGATCAAGTTCCTCGATCCGCCCAAGACCCTGGTGCGCATGCTGCTGACCACGCCGTTCTGCCCCTACGCGCCGCAGCTCATGGCGGACGTGAAGCAGGCGACGATGAGCGTGGTGCCGCAGGAGTGCGAGGTCGAGATCCTGCCCGACCCCTGGAGCCCCGACTTGATGCCCGATCCGGGCCTGCTCGGATACAGCTTCTAGGCCGCGTTCGGGCGCCCGCGCGCGGGACGGCAGGCAGGCCGCCTCAGGAAGCCCGAGTGCAAGGCGGCGAGGGAGTGACGAGCGAGTCGTATCCGCAGGATACGTCGCAGCGAGGAACGACCGAGCCAACGCGGCAATCGGGCTTCCTGAGCCGGCCTACTCGACGGTGAGCCGCAGCGCCGAAGTCGGTAGACCGATCGAGGACGGGGCACCCCCCGTGCCCGGCTCCGCGGCGCGCTTCGGGCAGGCCGAGTTGGGGCAGCTCGAAAGCGGGCAGGCCGGCTCCGTGGCGCTCGCCGGGCTCACGGGCCCGATCATCTCGGTGCACTGCACCGAGAGCCCCTCGAGCCTCTCGATCCGCTCGAGCCTCACGACGCGCGCGATCCGCACCTGGCGTTGCACCTGCGCGCGGATGCCGGACGGACCGGTGGAGCGCAGGATGAACGCGTAGGCGCTGCCGCTGCGGCGCGTGAAATGAGTCAGCAGCGCGAAGCCGGCATCCTCGACGCCACGCGAACCCAGGCGCTCGAGGTCCCGCACCGCGGTCGCTCCGGCGCGTGCCAGCCCGGACGAACGGGCGCTCTCGATCCACCCGCGCGCGCGCGGCGCGGCGATGGCGAAGGCGCCAAGATCGAGCGCCAGCAGACCCAGCGCCGAGAGCGTCACCCACCTGCGTGTGCTGGCCTTCATGTTCAACCCCCTGCCTCGAGTTCCGCCCGACGTTGGCGCGCCGACAGTGCGCGGCGGCGTGTACCGGGTACGACGGAAGATTCGGCGAAAGGGTTGCGTGCGCCAAGGACGATCCACGCGCTTGCAGGCGAATTTTGTTTTCGTGGACACCGCGCCGTCGCACCCCTAAGGGAGCGCAGCGGACTCGCGCCGCGCCGGTGGCTGGAACTTCGACGCCGGTCGGATTGCGCCACGGGCCGCGCCCATCGCGGCACGCGACCCGCGCGAAACGCCAGGGGCTACGGGAGGTTGTAGGCGAGGCCCCAGCTCAGCTTGAGCTGCTCGTAGCTCGAGACCCCGTGGTACTTGGCCTCGATGAAGCTGTCGAAGGCTCCCGCCAGCGGAAAGCTGACGCCGCCCAGGGCGGCAAGGCCGCCCTTCATGATCGAGTGGCTCTCGAGGGGCACGCCCAGCAGCGGCGCGCGCACCCCGCTCGAGAGGAAGTGGATCGCGAAGCCCGCCCCCAGGTAGGGGCTCCATCCGTGCGTGGAAAAGCGATAGCGCAGGTCGGCGCCGAGCGTCGCGTCTCGGCGCTGCGAGCGAATGTCGTAAATCTGCACCGTGGTGGTGTTGCGCCAGTACTCCACGCCGGGCATGACCTCGAACCCCGGCATTCCGGGCGCGGGCGCCAGGCGCAGGCGCAGGCCGAGCCCCGAGAACGAGCTCTGGTCGTGCTGCATGATCGTGGAACTCATCGCGTCCACCCCGGACACCGAGCCGGCGGCGGCGGGCCGCACGCACAGCGTGAGGGCGAGCAAGGCGGGCACTGCGAGGGAAAAGCGAAGCGCGTCGCGCATGAGGAACTCCTCGAGGATCCATCCCCGTTGGAAACGTCCGTGTTGCGGGAGCGGAGCCCAGCGTATACGAGTCGGCGGCGCAGCGCCAGCCCGGCGGGACACGCGGCCGGGCGCTAGAAGCGCACCCGGCGCACCGGGCGGGCGATCTCGAAGCGGACCGGCTCGGGCGTGCGCCCGCGCTCGATCGTGATGAAGGCGGTCGCGGACCCGACCACGCGCTGCGAGGCGGGCAGCGTGCGCTCGACCACCGACACCACGTGGCTGCCAGGGTCGGTGTTGATGAAGTGCGCGACACCCTCGCCGTCGGTGAACCGGAATTCCTTGCCGTCGAGCGAAACCAGCGCGTCCGGCACCCCGCTCACGCTGTCGGCACGCACCACCGTGACGGTGAGCGTGCCGGTGCGCTGCGCGACCGGCGTGCCGGGGGGACTCGCGTACAGGTTGGTCTGCGTGTCGTAGCTCCCGGTGTACTCGAGCGATCGCGCGCCGCTCTCGTCGTACCGGTGCACCTCGAGCGCGGCGCGGTCGCGCGGGCGCGGCGCGAAGGACAGCGACACGCTGGCCTCGGACAGCTCGCGGCGGAAGCCCAGCGAGCGCTCGGACGAAAAGGTCAGCGACGCGTTCATGCGGGCAGAGGTGCGGAACAGGGGCCAGCCCAGGCGCGCCGAGAGCAGCTCGCGCTCCAGGCGCTGCGCCTGCCAATCGAGGCGCGGTTCGAGCGCGAGTCGCAATCCAGGCAGCGGGCTGGCCGAGCCCTCGCCGGTGAACTGAATCTGGTTGCGGCCCAGATTGTCGGCGTCGCGCTCGACCCGCAGCAGCACGACGTTGCCGCGCTCCGAGACCCGGCCGGTCTGGGCCGAGATGCGGCGCTCGTCGGTGAGCAGCGGGCCGCGGCGGTTCCAGCTGAAATCGAGGCCGGAATACCAGCCCGACGACCCGATGGTTCCCGAGGTTCCGACCTGAACCGTCTGCGCCCCCGGGTCGAGCTCCGTGGCGGCCGAGGTCAGCCCGGCCAGATGAACCTCGGCGCGGCCCTTGAACAGCTGCATCTGGGCGCTCGCGCGCGCCTCGTGGCTCGCCACCACCGAGAGCCGCTCGGTGCCCGGCTGGCGCGCGTTGCGCGTGCCGATCTGGTCGCGCACCGCCGCCACGAGCGTCGGCCGGTTCAGGGTCCATTCGAGCGCCTGAAGTCCGGCGGGCCGCACGGAACCGTCGAGGTCGTGCACCTGGACCATGTAGGTGGCGCCCGCGGTGCCGTAGCCGCAGTCGACGCGCATGGCGTAGAGCGCGGCCGCGCCGGTGCCGGGCAGCGAATCCGGATCGTCAGGATGGGCCCCACCCGGCGCGGGCGCGCGGCGACCAAACCCCATCAGGCCCAGCGAGAGCGTGGCATTCTGGAGCGGCAGGTTGTCGAGCAGCACCGAGGCGAGGGCGGTGTTGGGCGTGACGCCGTGGGTGAGCGTGGGCACCACCCCGCCCAGCACGCGCCAGTCGCTGCCGTGCGGGAGCGCGTGCGCGACCAGGCCGCCGCGCAGGCGCTGGATCCACGGCAGGAGCCCGACGGGTTGGGCCGCAACGTCACCGAGGCTCCATTCGAGCGGGCCCTGGAGCGAGGAGAGCCGCAACATGCGGAGCTGGTCGTAGCCCGTGGACGAAAAGCCCGAGGCCCAGAGCTCGAAGCGGCTCTGCGATCCGCGCTCGCGTCCCCCCACGACCTCCCAGTCCGAGCTGCTCAACGCAGCGCCGCTCTCGCGCCGCGAGAGCCGGGCGCGCGCGTACGCGGTGCCGATGAACGCGCCCAGCGGGCGCACGATCTGCGCGGCGCCCGGGTCCAGGCCGCGGTAGCGCGGGTTCGCGATCCGCCGCAGCGTGAAGCCGCCACCGGGTGCCAGCACCTGCACGCCTTCCGGCGCGACGGCGGGTGCGGACCGCCCCGGGACGGATGGCGCGGCGCCGCCGAACTGCACCGCCTGGACCAGCAGGGCGGAGCTGTCGGCGGGCGCGGGGGGGCCGCTGATGCCCTGCGCGTGGGTGGTCCGCGCGCCCATGGTGCACGCGGCGGCCAGACCCAGGAGCAGGACCGTTAGGGCTGCTTGACCGCGAGCGTCCGTGCGCGCAGTGCGGGCCATTCGAAGGTGCCTTCCGCCACCGTCAGCTCGGGCCCGCCGGTATCCAGCGTGGCCGAGGCCAGGTAGCGCCCGGGAGCCAGCGATGCGGCGCAGATCCACTGGAACGAGCGCGTGCTGCCGGGCAGCACCACGCCCGTGGGCAGACTGCCGCCCGCCACGCTCTGCCCCGTGGAATCCTTGAGCGCGATGCTTCCGCCCACGTAATAGTGGCGCTCGCCCGCGTTGCGGATCCGCACCGCGACCGCGACCGAGTCCCCCAGCGGCCGGAACACCATGCCGACCACTTCGGCGTTCACGATCTCGGCGGGGATGCGCGAGAGGTAGAAGGTGGTGCCGAGCTGAGCGTTGGCGCGCGGGCCGAGCTGCGGCGTGCTGACGAGCGCCGGCCGGACTTCGCTCAACATGACGCCCCAGCGCGTGGCGGGCCCGTTCGCGGGGAGGTGGAGGGTGACGCGGATGTGGCCCGATTCGCCCGCCCGCAGCGAGAACTCCGCGGGCACGAAATCGACCAGGCCCTGGAGCGAGGCCGACGTGCTGCCCGCGGGCACCAGCGACAGGTCGCCGTCCTCGCTCAGCTGCCAGTCGGACCAGGTCACGTGAACGACCACCGGGTTGTCGCCCTGGTTCGCGATTTCGACGTCGCGAACCACGGCCTCGCCCGGACGGCAGGTGAGGTTGTACTTGACCGGAACCGCCTGAGCCAGCACGCCCGCCGCGGCGCCCTGCGCCGCCGCCAGCAGGCCGATGGCGCCCAGGAGTCCGAACTGCCGAAGGGTGTTTCTCATCGTTTCCTCGCTACTGCGCGACCACGGTGAAGGTCAGGTTGTTGGTGTAGGCCGATGTCCCGCCCCCGATGGGGTCGGTGTAGCCGAACAGGTTCTTGATCCGGATGTCGATGTTGATCTGGGTCCACCCCGGCTCCTTCACGCCCGTGGACCACAGCGCCTGGCCCGAAGCCGTGACGGCGGTGTAGCTCGTCGTCGAAGTGCCCCCCGAACCTGGAGCGGTCAGGGTCCTCACCAGGAAATCGGCGAGCGCGATCCTGGGTGCGGCGTCCGCGCACCTGACGAACAGCACGCACCCGGTGTTCGAGCTGGTCCCGAGCTCCACCCGCAGACCGGAGGCTCCGGTGATCTCGATGTAGTCATTGGCATAATCGGCTGCGGTCGGGGTCAGGGTCATGGCGGCGTCGATGATATTGAGCCGCTCGACGGCAGCGGCTGCGCTGACGCCCGAGATTCCCTTGGCGGGGGCGAAGCTCAGCGTGGCCGAGCACACGGCGCAGGCGAGCGAGGCCACCACGGCGGGAAGTCCGAACCTCATGCGCGTCCCCCATTCCATCGGGGAGGGAACGAAAAGCTTCCGACCGGGATGGGACCAGCACAGGAGCTGGCCATCCCGGGATTCGCGAACCCTTCCGTTGGAAATGTCTTATTCCATGCCTCCCAAGGCCATACGGGGCTTGCCCGAGTCGTCGGCCAATCCCTGCCGTTCCTGAAGGGCAAGTTTCGGACCGAAACCAGCCCGGCGGGCGCTCCCTAAAGAGGATCGAATGCGGATCGGGCCGCCGCCTTTAGGGCGACGGCCCGATGGACTCCCGAACGCTGGGCGAGCCCCGCAGGAGGGTGGGCTACTGCGCGACCACGGTGTAGGTCAGGTTGTTGGTGTAGCTCGTCGTGCCGGCGGCCATGGCATCGGGATAGGTGAACAGGTTCTGGATCCGGATGTCGGTGTCGACCTCGAGAAACGAGATCTGAGCGGCGCCGGTCGACCACAGGGCCTGGTCGGACGCCGTGATCGCCGTGTAGCTGCTCATCGTCGAACCGCCGGCGCCGGCCGCGGTCTGGGTCTTCACCAGGAAGTCGGCGAGCGCGATCTGGGGCGAGGCGTCCGTGCACTTCACGTAGAGCACGCATCCGCCCGACGAGTTGGACTTGAGGCGCACGCGCAGGCCGGCGGCGCCGGTGGCTTCGACGAAGTCGTTGGAGTAGTCGAACGCGGTCGGAACGAGGTTGAAGGTGGGGTCGAGAACCTGCAGGACCCCGTTGGCCGAGGCTCCGAGCGTGACCGCGGAAGTCCCGGTTGCCGCGGCATGGCCGGTCGAGGCCGCGAGGACCCCCCAGGCCAGCACGGCGGCCACGATTGAGATACGTCGGTTCATGGTCGTCTCCATTCGGGGTGGCACGATCAGTCAGAACAGGATGAACGCAGGACCGGGACGCGCCCGTATCCCATCGCCTGAACTTCCGGCGCATGCCGCACTGCAATAGCGAGGCCCGGATTGTTTGCGCGAAAGCGCAATCGCTTACCGCCGGGATGCCGCCGCGCGCGCGCGGCGCGGATTGCGTCCTGCGTGCAAGCTGCGCCAGGCCGTTGCGGATTGCGAGACGGCCAGTTCCACGCGCGCGGCGGCCGAACGCGATTCGGGCCGACGCCTCGAGGGCGACGGCCCGATGGATTCCCGGATGATGGGCAAGCCCCTGGGGGGCGGGCTACTGCGCGACCACCGTGTAGGTCAGGTTGTCGGTGTAGCTGGTGGTTCCGGGACCGATCGCGTCCGGGTAGGAGAACAGGTTGATGATGCGAATGTCCGTGTTGATGTCGAGGAATGAGATCTGCGCGGCACCAGTCGACCACAGCGCCTGATCGGACGCCGTGACGGCCGTGTAGCTCGACATGGTCGAGCCGCCGGCGCCGGCCGCGGTCCCGGTCTTCACAAGGAAGTCGGCGAGCGCGATCTGGGGCGAGGCGTCCACGCACTTGACGTAGAGCACGCAGCCGGTGGTCGAGTTGCTCTTGAGCCGCACGCGCAGGCCCGAGCCACCGGTGACCTCGACGAAATCGTTGCTGTAGTCGGTCGCGTTCGGCGTGAGGGTCATGGTCGCGTCGAGCACCTGCAAGACCGCGTTCGCCGAGGCGGCGAGCGTGACGGCCGAGGTCCCCGTGTTGGCCGCGAAGCTCACCGAGGCCGTCATCAGGCCGCAGGTGAGCATGGCCGCGAGGGCAAGAAGTCTGCGAGTCATGGGCGATCTCTCCAAATCCTGGTGGTTGAACAGGTGACGCTTCGGCGTCCGGTTACGCCCCTCCGAATGGGCACAGGCGTTCGTTCAGACTGAAACGCAAGTCCCGGGCCGAGCGTCGCTTGTCGCACAAAGCAAATGTTTCCTTCAGCTTACGTGATGGTTTAGGACATCCAGCGTGCAGGCTGCAAGGTGGGGGTCATCGCCGATGCGAATCGCAAGCCCGGGCACGAAAAGGGCCGCCGCCAGATCGGCGACGGCCCTCGGAGCGGCAGGATGCCGGCGTGCGGCTGGCGCAGGGTTCCCGCTACTGCGCCACCACCGTGTAAGTGAGATTGTCGGTGTAGTTCGTGGTGCCGGCGCCGATCGGGTCGGGGTAGGCGAACAGGTTCTGGACCCGGATGTCCGTGGTGACGGTCAGGAAAGTGATTTGCGCGGCACCCGTCGACCACAACGCCTGGTTCGAGGCGGTGATCGCGGTGTAGCTCGACAGGGTCGAGCCCCCCGCGCCGGCCGCCGTCTGGGTCTTCACCCGCAGGTCGGCGAGCGCGATCTGCGGCGCGGCGTCGGCGCATCGTACCGAGAGCACGCAGCCGGTGGTCGAGTTGGTCTTGAGGCGCACGCGCAAGCCCGAGGCGCCGGTGACCTCGACGTAGTCGTTCGTGTAGTCGGCGGCGTTCGGGGTGAGCGTCATGCTGGCGTCGAGGATATCGAGCACCACGCTGGCCGAAGCGGCGAGCGTGACGGCCGAGGTTCCCGTGCTGGCCGCGAAGCACGCCGGGATCGCGAGCAGGCTGCCCGCGAGCACCACCGCGCTGACAAGAAAGTTCCGCTTCATGTCTTGGATCTCCCTATCCCGTTCACGACGATGAGACGGCGGACTCATGCGGCTCCTATCGGCCTGAAGGGTGCAGCGACTTGAGGCCGATCTGAAACCCTAACCGCCACGAAAAGAATGTGTTATAGCCGCCCGTCATGGAGGCCCGGAAGCGCCAGGTCTCATCTCGGGCAGACCCTGACGCCGCGAAGGTTCCAAAGCTGCCCACCGAGCGGCCGGGCCCGCCCCGCGTCGTCCATTCTTGGTGAGGGTCCGCGCCTGTGATAAAGAGTCCGCCGTGCCCCGCACTCCCGCCGCCCTCGCGCGTCCGCGACGCGTCGTGCCGCTCGAGCAGCTGGCGCTCCGCCTGGTCTGTGATCCGCCGCGCTGGAGCCTCTCGCGGCTGGTCCTGAGATCGCCGCACCGCGCGCGCATTCTCGAGCGGCTCGAGTTCGTGCGGCGCTTCTTTCCGGAGCTGAACGGGGCGATGATCCGGGTCGGCCTGGCGCGAAAGCGCGGCGTGCTGGGCTGGGGGTCGCTCGATCCCGAGCATCCCGGCGTGTGGGTGCGCCCGCGCCTGACGCATTACTTCACGATCGCCCACGAGTTCACCCACCTGCTGCAGGCACGCCGCCTGGTGCCGCGCGGGGAGCGCGCGTGCGACCTGTGGGCGCTGTCCCGCTCCCCGCTCCTCATCGACAACGTCCCGGGCTACCTGCGCCTGCCGCGCTCGCTGCGCCGGTGCCGAACGGTCGAGTCCTGGCAGGGGGCGGTGCTCCACGACGCCGCGCGAGCCGCCATCGAAGCCCGCGCGCGCGGCGACCGGCGCTACCTGCAGCGTTTCGAGCGCGAGGTGGCCGCAGCCCTGGCCGCGCGCCCCGGCGCTGCGTGAGCGCGCGCCCGGGCGGGGAGCGGCTGCGCGTGGCCGCGGCGGTCATCCGGCAGGGCGGCCGCGTGCTCCTCACGCGCCGGCCGCCGGGCGGGCCGCTCGGGCTCCAATGGGAGTTTCCGGGCGGCAAGATCGAGCGCGGCGAGACCGTGCAGCAGGCGCTGGTGCGCGAGATCCGCGAAGAGCTGGGGGTCGAGGTGCGGGCCCTCGAGGTGCTCGAAGTGGCGCGCCACGACTACCCGCTCGGCCCCAGCGTCGAGGTCCACTTCGTGCGCTGCGAGACCGCGGCGACCGCCTTCGAGGCGGGCCGGGGCGTGCATGAGGTACGCTGGGTGGCGCCCGCGGAGGTGGATGTGGACGAGGTGCTGGCCGCCGATCGTGATTTCCTGGCGCGCCTGCCGGCGATGCCCTGACCCGCGCGGATCCGAGGAGTGCCGACGATGTCGCTGCCCGACGGACTGAAGTTCCTGGCGCTGGGGTGGTGGGCGATCCACGTCCTCGCCGTGCTGCTCGTGTACGCCTACGCCTATCGCAGGGGCCGGGTGGACGAGCGGCGCGAGCAGCGCGCCCGCGCGGCCGCGCGGCCCGGCTCGTGAGCGCGCGCGGGAGGTCCCGATGAGCACGGGCGCGCGCTTCACCGGCAAGTCGGCCCTCGTGACCGGGGCGAGCAGCGGGATCGGGCGCGCCACCGCCAAGGCCCTGGGCCGCGAGGGCGCGCGCCTCGTGTGCGCGGGCCGGCGCGCGGACCGCTTGGGCGAGACTGTCGCGGCGATACGGGCCGCCGGGGCCGAGGCGGTCGCGGTGAGCGGCGACGTGCGTGACGAGGCGGTGTGCGCGCGCTGGGTCGCGGAGGCGCGCGATCGCTTCGGCGGGCTCGACCTGCTCGTCAACGCGGCCGGGGTCATCGGCCCGGGCACGGTCGCCGAGACCGCGCCGGCCGAGTGGGACCGGATCATGAACTCGAACCTGCGCTCGGTCTACCTGCTTACGCGCGCCGCGAGCCCCGAGTTGATTCGCGCGCGCGGCGCGATCGTCAACATCTCGTCGGTCGCGGGGCTCAGGCCCTACCCGGGCCTCGCCGCGTACTGCGTGAGCAAGGCGGCCGTGGACCAGCTCACGCGCTGTACGGCGCTCGATCTGGCACCGCACGGGGTGCGGGTCAACGCGGTGAATCCGGGGGTCGTGGTCACCGAGCTTCACACCGTGACCGGCGCGGTCGCGGACTACCCGGGCTTCCTCGAGCGCTCGAAGGGCACGCACCCGATCGGACGCGTGGGGCAGCCCGAGGAGGTCGCGGCGCTGGTGCTGTTCTTGCTCGCGGGTGAAGCGGGCTGGATCACCGGCGCCACCATGTCGATCGACGGCGGCCGCGCGCTCGCGAGCGCGCGCTAGCATGGCGAAGCAGAGCGCACCACCGCCCTCGCTCGTGGGACTGCTGCGCTGGCCCGCCTGGGCGCTCGCCCTGCTGGCGCTCGGCTCGGCCTTTGCGCCGCTGTCGCGCGATTTCCTCGCCGGCACCCACCTGGCGCTGTGCGTGATGGCGTTGCTCGAAGCCGGAGTCGCGATCGGGCGCGGGCGGCGTGCGGCCTTCTTCACCTACGCGGCCGTCGCGGTGCTCACAAATCCCTTCCGCCCGTTCGTCTTCGCGGTCCAGGCCTGGCGGCTGCTCCACGCGGGAATCGGCCTGTGGCTGGCGGCGGACCATCTGCCCGGTCGTGACTAGCGGAAGTCCTACCCCGGGCCGCGGCGCCGGGCGGGACACGGCCTGGCTCGCGGTCGCCGGCGCGGTCCTGTTCGTCACCCTCAAGCTCCACCAGTGGCAGACGTTCGGGGTCCATGCCGAGCTCGCCGAGTTCGAGTCCCGGCTCCACTCGACGCTTCACGGCGGCTTCCTCACGCGCCATCGCGGCGAGGCGTCGTTCCTGGGCGAGCACGTCTCGCCGGTGCTGCTCCTGCTGGTCCCGCTCTACGCGCTCCTGCCCTCGCCGCTCACGCTGCTCGTGGTCCAGGCGCTGGCCGCCGCGGCCGCGGTGGTCCCGCTCCACCGGCTGGCTCTCCACCTGCTCGAGCGGCGCGCGGCCGCGGCCGCGATCGGCTGCGCCTACCTGGTGTCGCGCACCCTGAGCTACGGGCTCATGTACGACTTCCACATGGAGATCTTCTACCCGCTGCTGTTCTGCGCCGCCTTTCTCGCCTTCGAGCGCCGCCGCTGGGGCCTCCTGGCGGCGGCCCTCGTGCTGGCGGCCCTGGTCAAGGAGGACGCCGGCCTCGCGATCGCGGGGCTCGGAGTCTACGCGTTCGCGCGCGGCGCGCGGCGCGCGGGAGCCCTGATGTTCGCGGGCGGGCTGTCGTGGCTGATTGTGGCGGTGACGCTCGTGAGCCCGGCGTTCCGGCACGCGGCGGAGAATCGCGGCTACCCGTTCGCTTCGTACTGGGCGGGCTACGGGCACACGCAGTCCGAAATCCTGCGCGGCATGCTGAATCCGCTCGCGCACGCGCGCGTCCTGTTCACGCCCCGCAAGCTCGGGCAGATGTTCGACCTGTTCGCGGGCTATCTGTTCCTGCCCTTCGCGAGCGTGGCCGTGACGGTGGGGCTCGTGCTGCCGGGCTGGTTCATCCTCTACTCCTCGGACAACCCGATCATGAACGGCCCGATTCTCTACTACGGGCTCATGCTCCTGCCGTTCCTGTTCTACGCCACGCTGCTCGGCATCCGACGGCTGGCACGCCCGGGGCCGGAGCTGCGCGCGGGCTGGGCGCTGGCGCTGGCCGCCGCCGTGCTGCTGGTCCAGCTCGGGAACTCGCGCCTGTTCAGGCAGCTCTCGCCCGCGGGACTGCGGCCCAACCAGCGCACGGCCGCGGCGCGCGCGATGATCGCCCGCGTTCCGAGCCCCGCCCAGGTCAGCGCGCAGGTCGACCTGGTCTCGCACCTGCCGGCCGCGAGCGAACGCTACTTCCTGCCCGAGGGGCTCGAGGGCGCGTCGTTCGCGCTCTTCGACACGGTGGGGAACGCCTGGCCGCTCAGCCCCGAGCAGAATCGCGCGCTGCTTGGCCGGCTCGAGGCCTCGGGGACCTGGGAGCGAGAGGCGGCCGGGAGCGGATTCGTGCTGCTGCGCCGCCGCCCGACGGGGCCGGTGCCGGCGACTCCTCCGGGGCCGGCCCCGGCACGCCGCGCAGGCTGATTTCACGCTGCGGCGGGTCGCCCGGGCGGCCGATAACCCGGGGGACATGGACCTGGTCCAAATCATCCAGCCGAGCGCGGCGGGGCTGACGCTGGCCGCTGCCGCGATTGTCGCGGGCGCGCCGCTGTTTGCGAGCGGCATGCGGGCGGTGCGCCTGCGCCGGCTCTTCCGCCGCCTCCAGCGCTCCCCGCTGGCCGGGCAGCCGGGAGGGTTCGCTCACGTGCGCGGCCGGGTGAAGCTCGAGAGCCCGCTGTTCGCTCCGCTCACCGCCACGCCGTGCGCCGGCTTCCAGCTCGAGGTCAAGGCCGAGGGCCTGTCGCTCCACCGCAGCGTGGACGAACGCCGCACCTTCCGGCTCGAGGATGGAAGGGCCTCGGCGCTCGTGGGCCCGCGGCGCGCGCGCTGGCTGGTCTCGGCGACCGGCGAGCGCGAGCTGCGCCCCGAACAGCCGATGACCAGGGGCCTCGCCGCCCTGCTCGAGCGCGTTCCCGAGGCGTCGTGGTGGCGCCGCGCCGGCGGCACGCTGCGCCTGATCGAGCATGCGCTCCCGGCCGGCGCCGAGTGCCACGTCGTGGGCACCGTCCAGCCGCTGGCCGCGGCCGCCGCGGTCGAATGGGCGCGCACCGGCACCGATGACGCCGCGGTCGCGCCCGGGCAGGGCGCGGGACCCGACCTGTGGATCGGGTGCGACGATCACCTCGACTTCCTGCTCGTCAGCGATCAGCCGCCCGGCGACCAGGACCTCCACGTCCCCGCGCGGCGCGCGATCGGCGTGCTCGTGGGTCCGGTCCTGAGCCTCACCGGCATGCTCTATCTGGCGGGCGTGGCCGACTACCTCCGCTCGCTCGGGCGCTTCTAGGAGCCGACGATCCCATGGCCTTCGACCTCCCGCTCTTCGCCTCGCTCGCCCTGATCGCAGGCCCGGTCCTGTTCGTGCGCAGCTTCAAGGATTTCCGCACCCAGCGCCTGATCCGGAACACGCCCACCGCCCGCATCCGCTCGATGCCGATGGGCCTGGTCGAGATCCAGGGCGAGGTGGTTCCGCGCAGCGTCCTGTCGGCGCCGTTCTCGAGCCGGCCGTGCGCGTACTGGGAGGTGGACATCTCGACCGAGACCCGGCGCGGCCAGTGGAACGTCGTGCACAAGAACCATTCCGGCCATCCGTTCTTCCTCCAGGACGAGAACGCGGTGACGATCGTCCTGCCGCAGGGGGCCGACACGCGCATCAACTTCGGCGTCGAGGAGGAGTGCGCGGGTCTCTCGCTGCCCGAGTGCTACGCCGGCTACATGCGCGACGAGAACCTCGGGCTCCGCGACTTCTGGCAGCTCTCGGCGATGCGCTTCCGCGAGCGCATCCTCGAGGAGGGCCAGCACGTGTTCGTGCTCGGCACCGCGATGCCGCGCGGCCGCGCGCTCACGATCGGCGAGGGCGAGGCGATGGAGGCGACCGGCACCGAGGACGCGCGCGTGCACCGGATGCGCACGCTCGGCGAGCAGGCGACGGCGGTGGTGCGCAAGGGAGAGACCCAGCCGACCTTCATCATCAGCCAGCAGTCGGAGCGCGACCTCGTGGCCAATCTGAGCCTGCGGGCGATCGCCGAGCTGGCCGGCGGGCCGACCCTCACGCTGTTCGGCCTCGGTTATTGGCTCTACACGATTTCGGCGGGCCTCGGCCCGAAGTGACCCGGACCCGGCCGCGCCGCGGGGCGCGCCGCAGTGGAGGTTCAAGATGCATCCAGGCGAGCTCATGGTGCTGGCGACGATCGGAATTGGCATCGTGGCCTTCCTCGGTTACTTCCTCGGGATCTACAACAGCCTGATCGCGCTCAAGAACCTGATCGCGCGCTCGTGGGCCAACATCGACGTGCTGCTCAAGCAGCGGCACGACGAGCTGCCCAAGCTGGTGAGCGTGTGCGAGGGGTACATGCAGCACGAGCGGGCGGTGTTCGACAAGCTCAGCGAGGCGCGCGGGGCGCTGGTGCGGGCGCGGGGTGTGGCCGAGCGCGCGCAGGCCGAGCATCAGCTCACCGGGGCGCTGGGCCAGTTCTTCGCCGTCGCCGAGGCGTATCCCGACCTCAAGGCGAACGCGGGCTTCCTGCAGCTCCAGAGCCGGATCAGCGACCTCGAGAACCAGATCGCCGACCGCCGCGAGTACTACAATGACACGGTGACCATCTTCAACACGCGCATCCTCCAGATTCCGGACACCTGGGTCGCGCAGTGGCAGGGAATGCAGGCGGCGGAGCTGTTCAAGGTGGACGAGGCCGACCGCAAGGACGTCGAGATCAAGTTCGCGATCGCGAGCTGAATCGGGGGCGCGGGGCCATTGTGGGTCCCGGGCCGGGTGTGTAGCCTGACGCGCGCGACGTGACCCGGCAGCTCCGGCCCGGACCGACCCGCAATCCGCGGGAGGCTCCACCGGTCCGGCCGAACCGTGGACGTGGATGTCCGCGAGACATGCAAGGAGGCCTATGGCAGCGCCGGTCCTGGTGACGCGTGAAGCCCCGCGGCTCGCGCCCGAATGCCCGCGTCCGCTGGCCCCCGTCCGGGCGGCGGTCGTGGGGCTGGGCCGCGCCGGGCTCGCCCACGCGACGCTGCTCGGGTCGATCCCCGACTGCGAGCTGGTGGCGCTCGTGGACCGCCGCGGCGAGGCCCGCGCCCGCATGCGGGGGCTGGGCTACCGCGCCCGCGCCTTCGGCAGCCTCAAGAAGATGCTCGCGACCGCCAAGCCCGACGTGGTGTTCGTGTGCGGCCCCCAGCACGAGCGGGCCGCGGCGGCGCTAGGCGCGCTCGCGGCCGGGGCCGCGGTGTTCGTCGAGCACCCCTTCGGCGTCACGCTCGAGGCGGCCGAGTCGGTCGCGGCCCAGGCGGCCACGGCCGGGCGT